>NZ_CALMAW010000123.1 GCF_937859915.1 uncultured Sphingomonas sp.
GGAATCATAATCCTGGGGTCGGGGGTTCAAGTCCCTCCTTCGCTACCATCCTGCCAAGAAAATCGATGCGATCCGGCGCGCTGCCAGACGGTTGCGCGAGCCGGGTAGGCGCTCCTATCTGGATCTATCGATTCTTCCCGAAAGCCTTGTCATGACCGCCACCCATTCGACCCGCATGCTCATCCTCGGCTCCGGCCCCGCCGGCCTGTCCGCCGCCATCTACGGGGCGCGCGCCGGGATGGCGCCGATCGTCGTGCAGGGCATCCAGCCGGGCGGTCAGCTGACCACCACCACCGACGTCGAGAATTATCCCGGCTTCAAAGAGGTCATCCAGGGCCCGTGGCTGATGGAGGAGATGCAGGCGCAGGCCGAGCATGTCGGCGCGCAGATGATGTGGGACACGATCGTCGAGGTCGATCTGTCGCAGCGTCCGTTCCGGCTCGTCGGCGACGGCGGCCATGTCTATCTCGGCGACACGCTGGTGATCGCGACCGGCGCGCAGGCCAAATGGCTGGGGCTGGAGAGCGAGACCAAGCTGCGCGGGCAGGGCGTGTCGGCCTGCGCGACCTGTGACGGCTTCTTCTTCCGCGGCAAGAAGGTCGCGGTGATCGGCGGCGGCAACACCGCGGTCGAGGAGGCCCTGTATCTCACCAACCACAGCCATGACGTCACCCTGATCCATCGCCGCGACCATTTTCGCGCGGAGAAGATCCTGCAGGATCGGCTGTTCAAGCATCACGGCATCAAGGTGCTGTGGAACAAGGAGGTCGCGGAATTCGTCGGCGGCGAGGGCAATCAGGGCCTCGTCGGGCTCGAGTTGCGCGACACCAAGACCGGCGAGCTCAGCCGCATCGATGTCGACGGCGGCTTCGTGGCGATCGGCCACCATCCCGCGACCGAATTGTTCGCGGGCCATCTCGAGCTCGACGCGGATCACTATATCACGGTGACGCCGGGGACCACGCACACCAGCGTGGCGGGCGTCTTCGCCTGCGGCGACGTGACCGACAAGGTCTATCGGCAGGCGATCACCGCGGCAGGCACCGGCTGCATGGCCGCGCTCGACGCCGAGCGCTTCCTGGCCGAAGCCGATTATGAGGACGAGGCTATCGCCGCCGAGTGACGGGCGGCGCGACCGCGGACAGCATCGCGGCCGCAAGCGCTTCGAACGCTGCCGGTTCGGCAAAGCTGTGCGAGGCGGTGGCGATGCGCAGCGTGGTGACGATCGGCTTGGTGTCGAGGCCTCGCCAGGCGGCGGCGAAATTCTGCGCGGTGCCGTCGCCGTCGGCGAGCACGACCAAGGTTTCGCCGCGGATGCCGTGCGCAAAGCGTCGCGCGAGCGTGCCGTCCTCGTGGGCGACGCTGCGCGCGATGCTGCGCAGCAGCCGGCGGATGTTCACACCACCTCTCAAAAGCTTGAGCCAGGCGCGCGGATCGAACAACCGTTTGGCATAATGACCGCGGATCGCGGCGGCGGCGGGTAGGTCACCCGAGGATTCGATCACCCAGGGATTGGCGAGCACGAGATCGGTCAGACCGAGCCCGTCGCCATATAGCGCGAGCGCCGTTGCGCCGTCGCAAAGACCGAAGCCAAGGCATTGTTTCAGAGCTGGAAATCTCTGTCTCAAAAGGGTCGCCGCGGCGCTGAGATCGGCGTCGCTCGAGAGATAGCCCCGATCGGCACCGCTGCTGTCGCCGACCCCGCGTCGGTCGATCCGGACGACGGCATGGCCCGCGGCTGCCAGCCGTGCCGCGAGGCGTTCGTACAGACGGTGCGGCCCGACGCGGGTCTGGCTGCCACCGGTTGCGAACAGCCAGCCGACCGTCGCATCAGCGGGTCCGTCGAGCGTCGCATATAGCGTGTCGCCTTCACACGAAGTCGCAGCGATCGCCCTCATGTTCCTATCCACGCAGCGATATCGTCGGCAAGCAAGCCCGCGAGCCGGTCGTCGCGCTGGGGCTCGGGTCGTCGCCAGACAGGGATGCCGTCGACGCGACGGTCGGCCGGATGCTCGTCCCTGACCAGCCTGATCGTTCGGTTCGTATCATCGGCGGATAGGTCGGCGGCGGCCAGCGGCTCGGCGAGCGTGGGCGACAGGACGTAGCCGGCGGGCGTCGCCGGATCGCTGCCGCTCGCGAGCGCGCTGCGGCGCAGGTCGCTGAGCAGCGACCGGCCTGCTGTCGGTGCCAGCCGCCAGTGACGACCGGGCACCACGGAGTCGATCAATGCCCCGCCGCGGAAGGCGATGCTGCCGGCGATCGTGACGCCGGTCGCGGCGAGCGCCTGCGGCACCGCCGCGCGCCAATCCGCCCAGCCGAGACCGTCGAGCGCCTGCGGGCTTTCCCCGGTCCCCGGCAGATCGGGCAGCCAGCAGCCGATGCCGCGCGCAGCCAGGCCCCTGCACACGGCGACGACCAGCGACCGCGTCCGGTTCATTTCTTCGAACAAAGGTTGCAACACGAGCAGGTGCGGGCCGCTCGCCGGTCCGAAGGCGAGCATCGCCTCGCCATTGCCATAGGTACAGATTCGCGGCGCGGCCTCCGCCGTCATGCGCCGCGCTTGGCGCGGACGAAGGCGGCGAGGCTGCCGAAGCTTTCGAGCATCTCGCCATCGACCTCGTCGTCGTCGATGAGGATATGCAGCCGGTCTTCGATCTCGGTGAGCAGGCCCGCGACGGCCATCGAATCGAGCTCGGGCATCGCGCCGAACAGCGGCGTGGCGTCGTCGATTGCCTCGGCGCGGGCGGCATCGACGCCGAGCACGTCGCGCAAGATCGCGCGCAGCTGGTCTTCGATCGTCGCGGTGGCACCGGTCATCGTGTTTTCTCCGATTTCCGCGTCGCCTAGTCGAGCGGGCGGCGGCGGGCAAGCCGGCTGGCGGTCTCGCGCGCGATACCGGCGAGTCCGCGTACCGATGCGGGACGGTACAGGTCGGTCCGCCAGATCGGGTTGGGCGTGTCGACCCAGTCGGCCTTATAAGTTTCGTCGCCGAGCCCGAAGTCGATGCGGCGGACGCGGTCGTCGACGATCGCGGCGCGGAACATCGCGTGGCTGAGCAGCGAGCCGGGCGAGCCTGCCTTGGCGTCCTCGCGATGCGCGAGCTTGTGGATGGTGGCGATGCCGTTCTCGACCAGCCAATATTGGGCGGCGACCGGCATACCGTCGGCACGGCGTGCCAGCCCGAGGCGAAGCGTGCCGGCGGCCGACTCCTGCGCGGCGAGCGCGCGCAGCAGGGCCAGCGAGCCCTCGGTCGGTTTCCAGCTCGCGGCGTAGATGTCTTCATACGCCGTCCAAAGATCGGCATCGAAGGCGCGATGAACGCGGATGTCGAGCGGATGGCTGCGACCGCGACGGGCGACGGTGTTGCGCAGCTGGGTGGGGCGCGCGGCCCAATAATTGTCGAAATCGGGCGTGGCGATGTCGATCGTCCAATTCGTCGAGCACCGATCGGCATAGCCTCGCCATCCCGCGGCGGTGACGGGCCCCGCAAGCGGATGCAGCGCCACCGTGTCGAACCGCGCGGCGAGTGCCGTGAACAGCGCGGGCGACAGCGCGGCGGCGGGGGGCCCCGACAGGATCGGCGCGAACCGCAGCGTGTACCAACTGGCCAGAGGCGCGGCGGATCGACGCCCGGTCGCGATCAGGAACAGCCAGGCGGCGGATCGACCGTCGCGGACGCGGAGCACCGCCAGCCGCGCGTCGGGCAGGACATGCGTGGCGGTCAGGCGGAACCAGTCGAGACGATCGTACAGCGTCGGCTGGCAGGCGCGATCGAGCGCGCCGGCCGCATCGGCGGCGACTGCGTCGAGATCGTCGAACCATTTCACCGACACCGGCATCGCGCTATCTCCCGAGACGCTTGGCGGGGGACGCTGTGCCGTGCGAAGGGCAGAATGTGCAAGTGTTGACCGACTGGAACGGGCTCGACCCGACGCCGCAGCGGCTCGATCGGCTCGTCCTGTGCGGTGCGCCAGACGCTGCCGCGCTGGTCGATCGCGCCGGCACGCTCGATTTCGCCGGGCTCGACGCTGCGATCGGATCGCTCGCCGCGCACCTTGCCCAGCGCGCAGCCCCGGGCGATCGGATCGCGAGCTGGCTGCCCAAGACGCGGACCGCCTGCCTGCTGGCGCTCGGCTGCGCGCGGGCAGGGCTGGTGCACGTCCCGGTCAACCCGCTGCTCAAGCGTGCGCAGGTCGCGCATATCCTGGCCGACAGCGGCGCCCGGGTGCTGATCAGCCAGCCGGCGCGCGCGGCGCTGCTGGCGCCCGGCGATCGGCCGGCGGGATGCGATCTCGTCGTCGAGGCGGATCTTTCGGCCGCGCACCCTCAGCCTTTGCCGGCGTCGGGCGGCGACACCTCGGCGCTTGCCGCCTTGCTCTACACGTCGGGATCGACCGGCAGCCCCAAGGGGGTGATGCTGAGCCATGCCAATCTCTGGCTCGGCGCGATCGCAGTGGCGTCCTATCTCGGCGTGACACCGCGGGACCGCACGCTCGCGGTGCTGCCGCTGAGCTTCGACGCCGGGCTCAACCAATTGCTGTCGAGCTGGGCGGCGGGGGCGTGCGCAGTGCCGCTCGACTATCTGGTCGCGGGCGACGTGGTGAAGGCGGTCGGGCGGCATGACGTCACGATCATGGCGGGGGTGCCGCCCCTGTGGATCCAGCTCGCCGAGGCGACGTGGCCGCCCGAGACGGCGGCGCGGCTGCGCGTGCTGTCGGCGACCGGGGGCCGGATGCCGGCACCGTTGGTTCGCCGCCTGCGCGCGCTCTTCCCGCAGGCCAGCCTGCATCTCATGTACGGTCTTACCGAAGCGTTTCGGTCGACCAGCCTCGACCCCGCATTGGTCGACGCGCACCCCGGGTCGATCGGCACGGCGATCCCCTTCGCCGAAATCCTGGTCGTGCGACCCGACGGCAGCCTCGCCGACGCCGACGAGCCCGGCGAACTCGTCCATGCCGGGCCGCTGGTCGCGCGGGGCTATTGGCGCGATCCCGAGCGGACCGCGCGGCGGTTCAGGCCGGCGCCTGCGGGCGCTCGCCTCGGCGGCACCGCGGTCTGGTCGGGGGACAGCGTCGTGCGCGGCGCCGACGGGCTGCTCCGCTTCGTCGGGCGCGACGACGAGATGATCAAGGTCTCGGGCAATCGCATCAGCCCCACCGAGATCGAGGAGGCGGCGATCGCCAGCGGCGCGGTCGGCGAGGCGGTCGCGCTCGGTGTCGCCGACGACCGCATGGGGCAGGCGATCCGCCTAGTCGTCCGCGGCGGTGGGGACGAAGCGCGGCTGCGCGCCTATTTCAAGGCCGAACTGCCCAACTTCCAGCAACCGCGCGACATCGTCTGGCTCGAGGCGCTGCCGCGCAACCCCAACGGTAAGCTCGACCGTGTCGCGATCGCCGGGGCGCACGGCGCATGAAGCCGACCGGCCCCATCCCGCCCGGCTATGATGCCGATGCGCAAGGACGCGTCGTCATCGCCGGTCGGAACGTCGATGCGCTGATCGGCGAGGCCGGCGACACGCCGCTGTTCGTCTACGATCGGGCGATGATCGCGGCCCGGATTGCGCGACTGCGGGCGGCGATGCCGGCGGGGATCAATCTCCATTATGCGATCAAGGCCAACCCCTTCGCGGATGTTCTTGAGACCATGGCGCAGAGCGTCGATGGTTTCGACGTCGCCTCCGGTGGCGAACTCGCAACGGCGATGGGCGCCGGCATGGCGGCGGCCAGGATCAGCTTCGCGGGCCCCGGCAAGCGCGCGCGCGAACTCGAGGCCGCGATCCGGGCGGGCGCCACGATCAACCTCGAATCGGAGCGCGAGGCCGATCGCGCGCTGTCGGCCGCCGAGGCACTCGGGCTGACGCCGCGGCTCGCGGTGCGCGTCAATCCCGACTTCGACCTCAAGGGATCGGGGATGCGGATGGGCGGCGGCGCCAAGCCGTTCGGGGTCGACGCGGCGCGGGTCGTGCCGCTGGTCCGGCATCTCGTCGCCGCAGGCGCGGACTATCGCGGCCTGCACATCTTCGCGGGCTCGCAGTCGCTCGACGCCGGCGCAATCATCGAGACGCAGGCCAACACGGTCGCGCTCGCCCGTCTTATCGATGCGGAGAGCGGTACAGCGGCGCCGCTGGTCAATCTCGGCGGCGGCTTCGGCGTGCCCTATTTCGCCGGCGACGTACCGCTCGACGTCGAGGCGATCGGCGCGGCGCTGGCGGCGCAGGTCGGGGCGGAGGCGTCGCGCTACGCGATCGAGCTCGGACGCTGGATGGTTGCCGAGGCGGGGGTCTATCTGACGCGGATCGTCGATCGCAAGGACAGCCACGGCAAGACCTTCCTCGTCACCGACGGCGGCCTCCACCACCAGCTCGCCGCCTCGGGCAATTTCGGGACGGTGGTGCGGCGCAACTATCCGGTGGCGGTCGCGACCCGCTTCGGCGCGCCGGGCGACGAGGTGGTCAGCGTCGTCGGTTGCCTGTGTACGCCGCTCGACCGGCTCGCCGACGACGTGCTGCTGCCCGCCGCCGACGTCGGCGACGTCATCGCGGTTTTCCTCGCCGGCGCCTATGGTGCGACCGCCTCGCCGGCGGCCTTTCTGGGGCACGCGCCGGCCTGCGAAATGGCGGTCTGACGCACGCTGCGAGAGAGCAGAGCCGTCATTGCGCGCAAAGCGTGCACGGCGCGCAATGCCGGCCGCGGCGTCGCGCATGCCGCCCAACCGCACTCCTAACGTAAAATTCACCTCTCCGGCGCTAAGCCGGCTGCCGAACGACCCAAGGGCGGGGCGTGGCGTCGTGACGGCGCGCGTCCGTTCGTGACGGCACAAGGGGATGAGACATGCGGTTCGACGGCGCTTCCAGGACGGTGCTCGGCGTGGCTTTGGCCGGTGTCGCGGTGTCGGGGTGCGCGGGCGGCGGCAGCGGCCCGGCGCTGCCCCCGGCCAATTTCGTCTCGCAGACCCAGGAGACGCCCGGCGAGCAATATGTCATCGGCCCGCTCGACCAGCTTACCATCTTCGTGTGGCGCAATCCCGAGCTCGGCGCCAAGGTCCAGGTCCGCCCCGACGGCCGCATCACGACGCCGCTGATCGCCGACCTGCCGGCGTCGGGCAAGACCCCGGCGCAGCTTGCCGAGGACCTCAAGGCCGCGCTCTCCAAATATGTCTCGGACCCGCTGGTCTCGGTGATGGTCGACAATTTCTCGGGCACTTTCTCGCAGCAGGTCCGCAT
>NZ_CALMAW010000124.1 GCF_937859915.1 uncultured Sphingomonas sp.
GCTTGGCGGCACGCTGGCGGCCGGCCGGATCGCCAGCCTCGCCGCGATGCTCGCGGTGCGGGCCGGCATCGGCTTCGACGACGCGCGCGCCATGCTGACCGATCCGGCGCGCTTCACCGTGCTGCTCCGCGCCTGCGCGATCGAGCACGACCTCGCCGCCGCGATGATCCTCGCGCTGGCCCTCGCGCTCGATCGCGGCTTCGGTGTCGATCCGGGCGAGGTCGCCGCGATGCTGGTCGACGGCTATGCGGCGCTCCCCGTCGAGGCGGCGCGCGCCGATGTCCGCCGCGCGCGGCTCGAGCCCCGCTACCGCGATGCGCTCGCGGCGCTGGCCGGCCGCGCGTGCTGAGCCCCGAAGACAGCCCCGTCCACGGTCGCATCGACCGAGCAGGCCGGCTCGTCTCGGCGGATCCGGCGCTCGCCGATCTGCATCTGCGGGCAGGCGGCGCTACCGGCGGTCCGCTCGCGGTGCCGCAGCTGGCAGCGCTCGCAAGGCTGGCGCGGCGGCTCGCCATCCCGGTCTCGCGTGCGCTGACCGCCGCCGACGGCGAGGAAGATCTCGATCTGTGGGTGCGCGCGCGACCCGATGACGACGGTGTCGCGCTCGCGATCGTCGGCTGGAAGCACCGCCCCGCCGCGCCCCCGATCCCGGCACCGCGCCCGCTGCGCGACTATGACTTCATCCGGGCCGAGGCCGACTGGACCTGGGCGGCCGACGCGACGCTGCGGCTGGTCGCGCTGTCGGGCGAGGGTGTCGCCGCGCTCGCCGCCGACGGAGTCGAGCCCGCGCTCGGCGAGGCACTGACTCGGATCTTCGCGCTCGACGACGGCGAGGAGGGCGGTCCGCCATTGCTCGACGCCTTCGCGCGGCACGAGATGTTCGACGACCAGATCGTCACGCGTCGCGGCAGCGATCGCCGCTTCCGGCTGGCGGGCGTGCCGCTGCTCGATCCGGTCGGCCGCATGACGGGCTTTCGCGGCGGCGGCTTCGCGCTCGATCTCGCGGCACCGCCGCTCGTCGTCGCGAATGAGCCCGACGACGGCGCCAAGGCCGCCTTCGCGCGCCGCCTCGATACCGCGCTGCGCACACCGCTCCACCGCATCGTCGCGACAGCGGAGCAGATCCGCGAACAGGATGTCGGGCCGGTGCGCAGCGACTATGACGCCTATGCAGGCGATATCGCCAATGCCGGGCGGCATCTGCTTGGGTTGATCGACGATCTTGTCGATCTCGAGGCGGTCGAGCGCGACGATCTTGTCGTCGAGGCCGAGCCGCTCGACCTCGCCGACATCGCGCGGCGCGCCGCCGGCCTGCTCTCGGTCCGCGCCGACGACAAGGACATGCGCATCGAACAGCCCGATCTTGCCGAGACGCTGCCGGCGAGCGGCGACTTCAAGCGCGTCCTGCAGGTGCTGGTCAATCTGATCGGCAATGCGGTGCGCTACGGGCCCGCGGGGTCGACCGTGCGCGTCTCGGTCGAGCGGCGTGGCGACCGGGCGGTGGCGGTGGTCGCGGACCAGGGCCGCGGCGTCGCGCCGGCAGATGCGGAGCGGGTGTTCGACAAGTTCGAGCGGCTGGGCGCGCGCGAGCCGGGGACCGGGCTTGGCCTCTATATCTCGCGGCGGCTGGCGCGCGCGATGCACGGCGACATCGTCATCGAGAGCGTTGCTGGCGAAGGCGCCCGCTTCGTCTTCACGCTGCCAGCGGGCTGAAATCGGATCTCCCTCTCCCGCAAAGCGGGAGAGGGGATTTCAGCAGTCGCTCAGCGCTTCGTCGCCTCGACATAGTCGCGCTGCACCGGGCCGGTGTAGAGCTGGCGCGGGCGACCGATCTTCTGCGCCGGATCGGTGATCATCTCGTTCCACTGCGCGACCCAGCCGACGGTGCGGGCGAGCGCGAACAGCACGGTGAACATCGTCGTCGGGAAACCGATCGCCGAGAGCACCACGCCCGAATAGAAGTCGACGTTCGGGAACAGCTTCTTGTCGATGAAATACTGATCCTTGAGCGCGATCTGCTCGAGCTCGCGGGCGACGTCGAACACCGGATCGGTGACGCCGAGATGATCGAGCAGCTCGTTCGCCGTCTTCTGCATCGCGGTCGCGCGCGGATCGTAATTCTTGTAGACGCGGTGGCCGAAGCCCATCAGCCGGAACGGATCGTCCTTGTTCTTCGCGCGCGCGATGAACTCGGGGATGCGGTCGGGAGTGCCGATCTCACGCAGCATGTTGAGCGCCGCCTCGTTCGCGCCGCCGTGCGCCGGACCCCACAGGCAGGCGATGCCGGCGGCCATGCAGGCGAAGGGATTGGCGCCCGACGAACCGGCGAGCCGGACGGTCGAGGTCGAGGCATTCTGCTCGTGATCGGCGTGGAGGATGAAGATCTTGTCGAGCGCGGCCTCGATCAGCGGATCGACATGATATTCCTCAGCCGGGACCGAATAGGTCATCTTGAGGAAATTGCCGGTGTAGCTCAGCGTGTTGTCGGGATAGACGAAGGGCTGGCCGAGCGAATATTTATACGCCATCGCGGCCAGCGTCGGCATCTTGGCGATCAGCCGGTGCGAGGCGATCTCGCGCTGCTTGGGATCGGTGATGTCGGTCGAATCGTGATAGAAGGCCGAGAGCGCGCCGACGACGCCGCACATGATCGCCATCGGATGCGCGTCGCGGCGGAAGCCGCGGAAGAATTGCGCGAGCTGCTCGTGCACCATCGTATGGCGCGTGATCGTGCCCTTGAAGGTCGAGAGCTCGTCCGCCGACGGCAGCTCGCCGTTGAGCAGCAGATAGGCAACCTCCATGAAGCTCGACTGGTCGGCGAGCTGGTCGATCGGATAGCCGCGGTGGAGCAGGATGCCTGCATCGCCGTCGATATAGGTGAGGCCCGACTGGCAGCTCGCGGTCGAGGTGAAGCCCGGGTCGTAGGTGAACGCATCGGTGTCCGCATAGAGTTTGCGGATGTCGATCACGTCCGGCCCGACCGTGCCCGACATGAGCTTATAGTCGAAGCTCTTGTCGCCGAGCGCAAGCGTGGCGGTGCCGTCAGCCATTCCTTCGTCCTCCATTCGGGGCGCCTGGCAGAGCCCGAGGACCGGGCCGCACGGCGCCTGAGATCAGTTCACAAGATCAGTTCGCCACCACGGCCTGATCGGCGAGACGCGCGAGGCTCTCGTCCCGACCCAACAGCAGCAGCACGTCGAAGATGCCCGGCGAGGTGGTCCGCCCGGTGAGCGCCGCCCTCAGCGGCTGCGCCACCTTGCCGAGCCCGACGCCGGCCGTCTCGGCCACGCCGCGCACCGCTGCGTCGAGCGCTTCGCTGGTCCATTCGACGGACGCGAGCGCCGTTGCCGCAGCGGCAAGCAGGACCGCGCCATCGCCCGTCAGAAGGGCGGCTGCGCGATCGTCGACATCTAGGGGGCGACTGCGAAAAAGGAAAGTCGCGCCCTCGGCCAAATCGAGCAAATCCTTGGCCCGTGGTTTCAAAACGGGCATGCTGCGTTGCAAAAGATCAATGTCTTCCGCTGTCAGGTCATGCCCTATCTTGGCCGCGGTGAACGGCGCGACCAGCCTGGTCAGGCGCGCGTCGTCGGCTTCACGAATATAATGGCCGTTGATATTTTCGAGCTTCTTCTGATCGGTGCGCGCGGGCGAGCGGCCGATCCCGGCGAGATCGAAGATCTCGATCGCGCGATCCCGGCCGATCATTTCCTCGTCGCCATGCCCCCAGCCGAGCCGGAGCAGATAGTTGGACAACGCCTCGGGCAGGATGCCCATCTCGTCGCGATAGGCCTCGACGCCGAGCGCGCCGTGGCGCTTGGAGAGCTTGGCGCCGTCGGGCCCGTGGATCAGCGGGATGTGCGCGTAGATCGGCACCGGCCATGCCATCGCGCGGACGATACCGAGCTGGCGGAAGGCGTTGTTGAGATGATCGTCGCCACGGATGACGTGGGTGACGCCCATGTCGTGATCGTCGACCACCACCGCGAGCATATAGGTCGGGGTGCCGTCCGAGCGGAGCAGCACCATGTCGTCGAGTTCGGCGTTGCGGACGGTGACGGCACCCTGGACGAGGTCGTGGATCGTCGTCTCGCCTTCGGTCTCGGCCTTGAGCCGGATCACGAACGGCGCGCCGTCGGGCGCCTCCTTGGGATCGCGATTCCGCCAGCGGCCGTCATAGCGCATCGGCAGTTTTTGGGCGCGCTGCTCGGCGCGCATTGCCTCGAGCTCCTCGGCGGTGGCGAAGCATTTATAGGCATGGCCCTGCTCGAGCAGCTGGAAGGCGACCTCCGCGTGGCGGCTGGCGCGCGCGAACTGATAGACCTCGTCGCCGTCCCAATCGAGGCCGAGCCAGGTCATCCCATCGAGAATCGCCTCAATCGCGGGCTGGGTCGAGCGCGCGCGATCGGTATCCTCGATGCGCAGGAGGAAGGTGCCACCGGTGTGGCGCGCGAACAGCCAATTGAACAGCGCGGTGCGTGCGCCGCCGATGTGGAGATAGCCGGTGGGCGAGGGGGCGAAGCGTGTCACGACGGGCGCGGCGGTGCCGGTCGCGGATGAGGTCGCAATGTCGTCGGTGCTTGCGCCCACGCGCGGTATCTCCATGATTGCCCAATGGGGGACGTCGCGCGGGGCCCTAGCATAGCGTTTGGTGGGCGACAAACCGGCCGGGACGAGGCCGGTCCGGCCGCCCGCCGCCGGCTGTCCGCGCGACTCGAGGACTGGCTCGAGGCCGAGCGCGGGCAATTGCCCTTGTGGCTGCCGGTCGGGCTGGTGACCGGGGTCGGCGCGTGGTTCTGGCTGCCCTCGCCGACGGCGTGGTGCGGCTTCCTCTCGGCGATGGCGGCGGTGGCGTTGCTCGGGCTCGCCTTCGGTCGCGGCGGACGCACCGGGCGGGCGGCGGCGCTGTTCGCCCTTGCCTGTCTGCTTGGCTGTTCGCTGATCTGGGTGCGCGCCGAACGGGCGGGGGGCACGACGCTTGTCCGGCCGCGGGTGGCGCGCTTCGCCGCGACGATCGTGCGCGTCGAGCCGCTGCCTGCACGCGACGCCACCCGCTTGCTGCTCCGCCCCGCCGGGACGGCGCGGCTTCCCGCGCTGGTGCGCCTCACCGTGCCGCAGGAGGATGTCCCGGCCGGACTGATGCCCGGCGCGATCATCGTGCTGCGGGCGCGTCTGGTGCCGCCGCCCGCCGCGGCGGTGCCGGGCGCCTATGACTATTCCGCGGTGGCCTGGTTCCAGGGCATCGGCGCAACCGGTCGCGCGCTCGACCCGGTCCGGGTCGCGGTGCCGGCTGCGCGCGGCGGGCCGTCGGTCTGGCTCGCCGACGCGCGGATCACGCTGACTCGGCATATCCTGGCTGAACTGCCCGGCGGCGGGGGCGGGGTCGCGGCCGCGCTGGTCACCGGCGACATGGGCGCGGTGACGGTCGACGACAACGACGCGTTTCGCCGCTCGGGCCTCGCGCATCTGCTGTCGGTGAGCGGCCTGCACCTCACCGCCGCGGTGGGCGCGACGATGTTCGTCGCACTGCGGCTGCTGGCGTTGTGGCCGTGGCTGGCGCTGCGCGCCCCGCTGCTGCTGATCGCGGCCGGGATCGGGGCATTGTGCGGCATCGCCTATACGCTGCTGACCGGCGCCGAGGTGCCGACGGTGCGCTCGCTGATCGCCGCGCTGGTCGTGCTCGCGGGGATCGCGCTCGGCCGCGAGGCGATGACGCTGCGGCTGGTCGCGGCGGGTGCCACGATCTGCGTGCTGGGGTGGCCCGACTCGGTCGCCGGCCCGAGTTTCCAGCTGAGTTTCGCCGCGATCCTGTCGATCGTCGCGTTCCACGAACTGCCCTGGACACGGCGCGCGTTCGAGCAGCGCGACGAGGGGCGGCGGCGCAAGCTGGGGCGCGAACTCGCCTCGTTGCTGCTGACCGGGCTGGTCGTCGAGGCCGCGCTGGCACCGATCGCAATCTTTCACTTCCATCGCGCCGGGCTCTACGGGGCGGCCGCCAACATCGTCGCGATCCCGCTCACGACCTTCGTGATCATGCCCGCCGAGGCGCTCGCGCTCCTCGCCGACATATTGGGCCTCGGCGCGCCCTTCTGGTGGGTCACGGCGCGCGCGATCGCGCTGCTGCTGTGGATCGCGCACACGACCGGCGCGCTGCCCGGCGCGGTGACCTTCGTGCCGACGATGTCGCGCGCCGCCTTCGCCGCGATCATGGCGGGCGCGCTGTGGCTGGCGCTGTGGCGCACGCGCGTCCGGCTGGTCGGGACGGCCGGGGTTGCCGTCGGGATCGTCCTGACGCTGGCCACGCATCCTGCCGACCTGTTCGTCACCGGCGACGGTCGCCATCTGGCGGTGCGCGGCGCGGATGGGGAGGTCGCGCTGCTGCGCGAGCGGACCGGCGACTATATGCGCTCGACGCTGGCCGAACTTTCGGGCCACGATGCGGACGGTACGATCGTGCTCGACGAGCTGCCCGACACGCTGTGCGGCCCCGATACCTGTGCCGCGACGTTGGTCTGCGGTCGTCGCGCATGGCATCTGCTCGCGACGCGCAGTCCCTATCCGGTCGACCGGCCGGCCATGGCGCAGGCCTGCGCGGCCGCGGACATCGTGGTGAGCGATCGTCGCCTGCCCGACTGGTGCCGACCGCGCTGGCTCAAGGCGGATCGGACGTTGCTGGCCGATACCGGGGGACTCGCAATCCGGCTGGGGGCCGAGCCTGCGGTGATCACGGTGCGAGAGATGCAGGCGGGGCATCCTTGGGCGCCGGTGCCGCTGACTTTGGCCGGGCGCAAGACATCGGACAGGGGCTTCGATACGCGGTGAGCGCGGTCTGCTGGCACGATGATCTTGCAACCGACGGCGGCGCGCCGGTCCCATCGATGCGGTGTCGCCCTCGCGCGATGCGATGGCCCGCGCCGCCGGAAATTCCCGTCATTTTCGCGAAGGTAGGCATCCATTGACGCAGCACCCGACGGTCAGCGCCACGTCTATGGATCGCGGATCAAGTCCGGGATGGCGAAGAAGTACATGATGGTTTCTCACCGACGTCACACCAACTGCACCGAAGCGCATTGGCGTGGCGCAACCGGTCCGCCCGACCGATCCGCCTCAATAGCGCCGCAACAGCCCTGCCAACTTGCCCTGCACCTGCACCTGGCCCGACTGGTAGCGTTGCGGCGAATAGGCGTGATTGGCGGGGTCGAGCCGGATCATCTGCCCTTCGCGGCGGAAATATTTGAGCGTCGCCTCGGCCTCGTCGATCAGCGCCACGACGATCTCGCCGTCGCGCGCGGTCTCGGACCTGCGGATCAGTGCATAGTCGCCGTCGAGGATGCCCGCCTCGATCATCGAATCGCCCGACACCTCCAGTGCATAATGCTCGCCCGGCCCGAGCAGCGCGGCGGGAACGGCGAGGCTCGACTGCCCCTCCATCGCCTCGATCGGCATGCCGGCGGCGATCCGGCCGTGTAGCGGCAGCTCGATCACGCTGTCGTTGGCGGCCATAGGAATCTCGATCCGCGGCGGCAGCGTGACGGACGCCGCCGATGGCTTGAGCGGGATGACGCGCTCGGGCATCCGCACCACTTCGAGCGCGCGCGCGCGGTTGGGCAGGCGACGGATGAAGTTGCGCTCCTCGAGCGCGCGGATCAGCCGGTGGACGCCCGACTTCGACTTGAGATCGAGCGCGTCCTTCATCTCCTCGAACGAGGGGGACACCCCCGTCTCCTCGAGCCTGTCGTGGATATAGCAGAGCAGTTCATGTTGCTTGCGCGTCAGCATCGCCGGTCCTTCCGAAGAACGGATGGCGAACGTGTAGGAAACCTGGAGGAACGTGTCAACGCTCTTTGCGCATCCCGATCAGTCCAGAGTAAGCAATTCCGCCGAGTCGCCGGCAGCGGCGGCGGGCGCGTGCGGAGGACGGACGATCAGCCCGTCGGCGCTCGCGAGCGCGACCAGTGCGGCCGAATCCTGCCCGTCGGGAGCGTAGGCGCGGCCGTCCGTGATCCGCGCGCGCAGATAATCCTGGCGGATACCGTTGAGCGGCAACGGGGCGCCGAGCATGACCGTGCGCGTCGCCGGCAGCGGGTCCGCGGCGCCGCCCAGCCTGGCGATCAGCGGCAGCAGGAACAGGCAGGCGGTGACATAGCTCGACACCGGATTGCCCGGCAGCCCGAGCACGATCGCGTCGCCCAGCCGGCCCGCAAGCAGCGGCTTGCCCGGCCGCATCGCAACGCGCCAGAAATCGAGCGTGGCGCCGGCCTTGTCGAGCGCGGGACGAACGAGGTCATGGTCGCCGACCGAGACCCCGCCGGTGGTGACGATGACGTCCGCGGTTTCTGCAGCTTGCCGGAATGCGTCGGCGATGGCGTCGAGATCGTCGCGGACGATGCCATGGTCGAAGACGGTCGCCGGACGCCCGGCGAGCAGCGCGGCGAGCATCGCCGCGTTGGAGGCGGGCAGTCGCGAGCCCGGCGTCGGCGCGCCCAGCGGAACGAGTTCGTCGCCCGTGGAGATCAGCGCGATGCGCGGTCGGGCGCGGACCGGGATCGTACCATGGCCGCCGATTCCCGCGAGCGCGACATGCCGCGCGCTGATCCGCTGGCCGGCTGCGACGAGAGGCGCACCGATCGCGAAATCGGTCGCGCGCGGACGGACGTTGCCGCCAGCCCTGAGCGGGCCCTCGCCGGTCATCGTCAGCCGGACGCCATCGCGCGCCGCCTCTTCCTGGATCAGCACGCTGTCCGCGCCGGCGGGGACGGGGGCGCCGGTGAAGATGCGCGCCGCCTCATAGGGGGCGAGCGGCCGGTCGAGTCCGCCGCCGGCGGCGCTTTCGCCGACCACGGTCCACGGGCCGGGGCGCTCGGCATAGCGGATCGCATAGCCGTCCATCGCGGAGAGATCGTGCGCGGGCTGGTCGCGGACCGCGACGACCGGTTCCGCGGCCCAGCGCCCGACCGCATCGATCAGCGCGGCCTGCTCGACCGCAAGCGGCGTCCCCAGCGCGAGCAGCCGCGCCTGCGCGTCGGTGACGGGCAGCAGGCTCATGCCGCGCGCTCGTCGGGTGCGTGCCAGTCGCCCGAGCGTCCGCCCGACTTGGCGAGCAGGCGGATCGCGCCGATCACCATGCCGCGATCGACCGCCTTGGCCATGTCGTAGACCGTCAGCAACGCGACCGAGACCGCGGTCATCGCCTCCATCTCGACGCCGGTGCCGTGCGTGGTGCGCACGGTCGCGGTGGCGACGACGCCGTCGTCCTCGACACCGAGATCGAGCGTCACGCCGGAGATCGGCAGCGGGTGGCAGAGCGGGATCAGCTCGGCGGTGCGCTTGGCGGCCATGATCCCCGCGATGCGCGCGACCGCGATGACGTCGCCCTTCTTGGCGGTGCCGTCACGGATCGCGGCGGCGGCCTCGGGCGACATGGCGATACGACCGGTTGCGGTCGCCGCGCGGGCGGTGGCGGGCTTGGCGGAGACGTCGACCATGCGCGCGGCCCCGGTGGCGTCGAGGTGGGTAAGGGCGGGTTTGTCCAAGCGCTTCATCCCCATCCGTTCGACCTGAGCGATGTCGATGGACGTGCTTCGAACGCTCCGTCTCTGCCATGCACTTCGATTGCGCTCAGTGCGAACGGGGTCGGGCAGGAGCTCATTGTCCCGTGAGAAGCAATTGCGTCGCCGCTGCCACATCTGTTTGCCGCATCAGCGTCTCGCCGACGAGGAAGCGGTGGATGCCGGCGGCGGCGAGCCGGTCGAGATCGGCCTTGGTCGAAAGCCCGCTTTCCGCGACGATCATCGTGCCGGCGGGCATGCGCGTGGCCAGCGTCTCGGTCCGCCCGAGATCAACCGAGAAGTCGCGCAGGTCGCGGTTGTTGACGCCGATCAGCCGCGAGTTCAGCCGCAGCGCCCGCTCGAGCTCGGCCTCGTCGTGGACCTCGACCAGCACGTCCATGCCTTGGTCGCTCGCCGCGGCCTCGATCTCGACCATCGCGCCGTCGTCGAGCGCCGCGACGATGATGAGGATCGCATCCGCCCCGATCGCGCGCGCCTCGGCGACCTGCCAGGGATCGACCATGAAATCCTTGCGCAACGCGGGCAGCGTGCAGGCTTCGCGCGCTGCGATCAGGAACGCCTCGTCGCCCTGGAACCAGGGCTTGTCGGTCAGCACCGACAGGCAGGCGGCGCCACCGTCCTGATAGGCGCGGGCGTGCGCGGGCGGATCGAAATCGGCGCGGATCAAGCCTTTCGACGGGCTCGCCTTCTTGATCTCGGCGATCAGCGCGTGGCCGGTCGCAGCCTTGGCGGTCAGGGCGGCGGCAAAGCCCCGCGGCGGCGCCTGCGCGCGGATCGCGGCGTCGAGAGCCGACAGCGGCGCTACGGACTTGCGACGCGCGACCTCTTCGCGGGTGGCGACGAGGATCTTGTCGAGGACGGTGGTCATGATGCGCCGCTCCCCGGCGAACGCTGCGGCCCAGGCCCGGAGCCCGTGACCGACGGACCGCCACGTGCAAGCGTGAGGCCTTGGCCCCGGCTTTCGCCGGGGAACGAAAGAGCTTGGTTCATCAGAACGCGATCCAGCGGTCGAGCAGCAGCTTGGCGCGCCCGTCGTCGATCGCCTCCGCCGCCAGCGTCGCGCCGTCGTCCCAGCCATCGGCCTTGTCGGCGACGATCAGCGCGGCGGCCGCGTTGAGCAGCACCGCATCACGATAGGGACCGCGTTCGCCGTCCAGCAGCCGTGCGAGCGCGGCGGCGTTGAACGCCGCGTCGCCGCCCCGGATCGCGGTCAGCGGGTGAAGCCCGAGACCGATGTCGGCGGGCGAGACCTGCTCCTCGCGATCCCCGCACATGCCGATCCGCACGATGCTGCTGCCGCCTGCGATCGACAGCTCGTCGAGCCCCTCGTCGCCGGCGACCACCATCGCGCTCTGCGTGCCGAGCAGCCGCATCGCCTCGGCGACCGTGCCGATGAAATCGGTGCGCGCGACGCCGACCAATTGCCGCGTCACCCGCGCCGGATTGCACAGCGGACCGACGATGTTGAAGATCGTGCGCCGCCCGATCGCCTTGCGCACCGCGGCGAGCCGCCCGAGCGCGGGATGGTGCGTCTGCGCGAACAGAAAGGCGATGCCGAGCTCGGCGAGCGTCTCCTCCGCGGTCGCGGCGGCACGGTCGAGATTGAGGCCGAGCGCCTCCAGCGTGTCGGCAGCGCCCGCCCTGGACGACGCGGCGCGGTTGCCATGCTTGGCGACGGGGACGCCGGCGGCGGCGACCACGATCGAGACCGCGGTCGAGATGTTGAGGCTGTGCGCGCCGTCGCCGCCGGTGCCGCAGACGTCGATCGCGCCTGCGGGGGCGCGCACCTCGATCATCCGCTCGCGGAGCGCGCGCGCCGCCGCGGCGATCTCGGTCGCGGTTTCCTCGCGCAGCGTCAGCGCGGTGATGAACGCGGCGACGCTGTCGTCGGCGACGCGGCCGTCGAGGATGTCGGCGAACGCGGCCTCGGCGGTCTCGAACTCGAGCGGGGTCGCGGGATCGGGAAGCAAAGCGAGCATGCTCATGCCGCGAGCCGGTCGCGCACGGGCAGCCCCGCGATGCGCAGGAAATTGGCGAGCATGGCATGGCCATGTTCGGTGGCGATGCTCTCGGGATGGAACTGGACGCCGTGGATCGGCAGGCTTTCGTGGCGAAGCCCCATGATCGTGCCGTCCTCGCTGCGCGCGTTGACGAGCAGGCCGGCCGGCAGATCCGCCTCGCGGACGATCAGCGAATGATAGCGCGTTGCGGTGAAGGGCGAGGGCAGGCCCGCGAACAGCCCGGTGCCGTCATGGCTGATCCGGCTGGTCTTGCCGTGCATCAGCGTGTTCGCACGCACGACCGCGCCGCCCATCGCCTGTCCGATCGACTGGTGACCGAGGCACACGCCGAGCAGCGGGCGTTTGGCCGCGATGCAGGCGCTGACCAGATCGAGGCTGACGCCGGCCTCGGTCGGCGTGCAGGGGCCGGGCGAGATCAAAAAGGCCTCGGCGCCGCTGCTCATCGCCTGGCCGACGCCCATCGCATCGTTGCGCACGACCTCGACGGTCGCGCCCAATTCCTGGAGATAATGGACCAGATTCCAGGTGAAGCTGTCGTAATTGTCGATGACGAGGATCATGTCTGCGACTTAGCGCGGCGCGCGCCTAACGCAAGGGATCAGCCCTGGTCCTGGTAAGCCAGCTGCAAGATACCCCAATGCCGCCCGGCGATATGGATCGACGCGATCACCTGCTTGAGTAGCATCACCCCGCCGCCGGCGATCGGGCGACGATAGGCCTTGATCAGGAAAGGCTGCGTCGTCTTGCACTGGACGATCGTCTCGGGGCTGTCGAAAATCTGCTGCTGGCGGCTATATTCCTCGTTCCACGCACGGTCGGCGCGCTCGGGCAGCGAGCGTTCGGGCATCTGCACCGCGGCGAAGGCGTTGCGGTCGGTCACCGACAGGCCGAAGAAGCCGGTCAGCGCGCGCGCCGCCTCCTGGTGGGGACGCGCCGGCGGCACGATGAACGGCACGATCGGATGCTCGAACTTGGCGGGGTAACTGTTCGGGATCGGGCGATAATGTTCCGAGAACACGTCCTCCAGCGCGATCCGCCGCGCGGCGACATCCGCCTCGATCGCGGACGAGATCGCCGCCGCCATCGTGGTCGCAAACTGGATATAGGGCGTGTCGGGGATGTCGACCTCGCTCTCGGCGATATATTGCAGCAACACGTTGGTGTCGTCGCTGACCGCCGCGAGCAGGCGGCTGAGCTGGGTCAGGTCGGTGGCATTGTCCCCCGAGGTCGTGCCGAGCGCGCCCATGCCGAGCCGCACGCCTGAAACCGCGCCGACGATCGAGTCCATCGCGCCCGACACGGCATCGCTGTCGTCGGACAGGCCGGTCATCAATTGGCGCAGTTCCTCGACCATCGTCTCGATCTGACGGGTGCCGCTCTGCGCCGCGCGCGCCTTGTCGACGCCGCTCTCGACGCGGCCAAGCATCGCGCCCGCCTCGCCGGTCAGCGCGCGCACCGAGCGATCGATCTGCTGCGTCGCCGCCGCGGTCTCGAGCGCGAGCTTCTTGACCTCCTGCGCGACCACCGCGAAGCCGCGCCCGGCGTCGCCTGCGCGCGCCGCCTCGATCGTCGCGTTGAGCGCGAGCAGGTTGGTCTGGCCGGTGATCCGGCTGATCGCGTCGGTGACCTGCGCGACGCTGGCGAGCGCCGCGTTGAAGCTGCCGAGCCCGGCATGAATATGGCTGACCTGGTCGATCAGGTCGACGACGTCGGCATTGGCGATCGACAGCCGGCGGGTCGAATGGTCGATCACGTCATGCGCGGCGGAGGCCTTTTCCTTGGCCTTGCGCGCCGTGATCGAGACCGCCTGCTGGTCGCGCTCGAGCCGGTCGGCATCAACTCCGATCTGCTCGACGGTCGCGGCCTGTTCGGTGACGCGCTCGGCGAGCGCGGCGATATTGGCCTGGAGATCGAGCGTACGGATGCCGAGATCGCCCGAGAGCTTAGCAGCCTTGCGGACGGTATTGGCGAGATTCATTCGAGCGGACCCCCGGAGCGAGCCTCGCTTGTGCCTGCTTCTGCCTAAGGGACGGTTAACCTAGCGATCAATCCCGTCGTCGGCTGCCCGCATTTCGGCTTCGCGCGCGGCGGCGAGCAACGCGCCGGCCTTGGCCTCGCACTCGCGCTGCTCGGCGGCGGCATCGCTGTCGGCAACGATCCCGGCGCCGGCCTGGACGTGCATCACGCCGTCCTTGACCACCGCGGTGCGCAGCACGATGCAGCTGTCCATCGATCCATCGGGCGAGAAATAGCCGACGCCGCCGGCATAGGCGCCGCGCATCTCGGGCTCGAGTTGGGCGATGATCTGGCAGGCGCGGACCTTGGGCGCACCCGAGACGGTACCCGCCGGGAAGCCGCCGAGCAGCGCGTCGATCGCGTCCTTGTCAGCGTCGAGCCGGCCGGTGACGTTCGAGACGATGTGCATGACGTGGCTGTAGAGCTCTACCGTATAGCTTTCGGTGACGCGCACGCTGCCGGGCTCGGCGACACGGCCGACGTCGTTGCGGCCGAGATCGAGCAGCATCAGATGCTCGGCGCGCTCCTTGGGATCGGCGAGCAGCTCGTCACGGCGCAGCGCATCCTCGGCGTCGGTCTTGCCGCGGGGGCGGGTGCCGGCGATCGGGCGGATCGTCACCTCGCCGTCGCGGGCGCGGACCAGGATTTCGGGCGAGGAACCGATCAGCGCGAAGCCGGGCAAGTCGAGGAAATAAAGGAAGGGCGAGGGGTTCACCCGCCGGAGCGCGCGGTAGAGATCGAAGGGCGGCAGCGGAAAAGCGCGCGTGAAGCGCTGGGCGAGCACGACCTGGAAGATGTCGCCCGCCGCAATATAGTCCTTCGCCGCGGCGACCATCTCTGCGTAGCGGCCGGGGGAAAGGACGGGCTCGAGCGTGTTCCCCGGCGAAGGCCGGGGTCCAGGCCCCACACCGCCGGCCTGGGCCCCGGCGTCCGCCGGGGAACGCGAGGGCAGCGGTCCCGCCAGCCGGGCCTGCGCCGTCGCGATCCGCTCGACCGCCTGCTCGGCGCTCACGCCGCCGTCGGGCCAAATCGGCGCGACCCAGAAGAGTTCGTCGGTCAGCCGGTCGAACAGCAGGATCAGCGTCGGGCGCACGAACAGCATGTCGGGCAGGTCGAGCGGATTGGGCGCGGGTCGGGGCAGGTCCTCGACCAGCCCGACCGTCTCATAGGCGAAATAGCCGACCAGGCAGGCGAGCGCCTTGGGCAGCCCGGCAGGCACGTCCATCCGGCACCGCGCGACCAGCGCGCGCAGGCTGGTCAGGCTGTCATCGGGGCAGGGGGCGAACGCCTCGCGATCGACCAGCCAGTTGGCGTTGATCGCCGCCTCGCGGCCGTGTGCGCGAAACACCAGGTCGGGGGCGAGGCCGATCATCGAGTGCCGCCCACGCGTCCGGCCGCCCTCGACCGACTCGAGCAAATAGTCGCCGCGACCGGGCTCGATCAGCTTGAGCGCGGCGGAGACTGGCGTCTCGGTGTCGGCGATCTGGCGGCGCCAGACCAGCGCCGGCCGCCCCGCGGCCAGCGCGGCGGCGGCGAGCGCATCGGCGTCCGCGCTCACTGCGCGGCGG
>NZ_CALMAW010000125.1:0-9938 GCF_937859915.1 uncultured Sphingomonas sp.
GGCGCCGGGGCATACCGTGCTCGCGGTCGAGCTGCTGCGCCAGCGCGGGCGCCCCGCGGGCGGCCATTGGCGACTGGAATGGGATCGTGAGCAGGCGCGCTTCACCGAGCCCGAAGACTGCGGGGCGGCGGCATCTGGCGCTGTGGCTGCCGCTGCTGAGCGCGGACCGGCGGACGGCGCAGCGCCGCGCCTGCGCGTCGGCTGAGGGTCGCACCGCGGCGCCCGAGCCGCCGATCGCCTTCGTCGAGAAGCAGCGCGGCGCGATGCGGATCGTCGCGCTCGATGCTGCCGCGCTGGCGCTGGGGATCACCCCCGGGCTGACGCTGGCGGACGCCCGCGCGCGCGTCCCCGAGCTCGCCGCGGTCGAGCATGACTCGCTTGCCGACCGGCTGTGGCTCGAACGCCTCGCCGACGCCTGCGACCGCTGGACGCCGATGGTCGCGCTCGATCCGTCCGACGGCATCACGCTCGACATCACAGGCTGTCTGGAGAGTTTTGCGATTGGCCGTGCGGAGGCGAAGCAGAATGCGTTCCCGGGCGCTGGCCGGGGCCCAGGCCCGCAGCCCGTGGCAGGCGCACCGGTTGATACGAGGCGTGGGGCCTGGACCCCGGCCTGCGCTGGGGAACCCGATCCCATTTTCGCGTCCGAAGCCGCGCTCGCCGCCGACATCGAGCGGCGCTTCGCGCGCGCCGGGATCCACCTGCGCCAGGCGGTGGCGGGATCGCCCGAGGCGGCGCAGGCGCTCGCGCGCTTCCAGACGATGCCGGCCGCCGACGAGGCCGGCGCGCTCCGCCGGCTGCCGGTCGTCGCCCTCCGCCTCGACGACGACGCGGTGGTCGCGTTGCGCCGCGCCGGGCTCAAGACGATCGGCGATCTCGCCTCGCGGCCCACCGCCCCGCTCGCCGCGCGCTTCGGCGCGGAGATGGTCGACGCGCTCGACCGGTTGCTCGGCCGCGCCGACAGCCGCATCGTGCCGCGGCGCGCGCTGCCCGCTTTGCTGTTCGAGCGCCGCTTCGCCGAGCCGATCGCGCGCACCGAAGATGCGCTCGTCGTCCTCGACGCGCTGATGCGCGAGGCCGCGCTGGCGCTCGAGGAACGGCATGGCGGCGGCCGACGCTTCGTCGCACGGCTCTATCGCAGCGACGGCGCGGTGCGCGATCTCGGCGTCGAGACCGGGCTGCCGACCCGCGACCCTGCCGTCCCCGCGCGGCTGTTCCGCGAGCGGATCGATGCGCTCGCCGATCCGATCGACCCGGGCTTTGGCTTCGACATGATCCGGCTCGCGGTACCGACCGTCGAGCCGCTCGCCGCGACCCAGCTCAAGCTCGAAGGCGGGCAGGTCAGCGAGGAGGCGATGGCGGCGCTGGTCGACCGGCTCGGCACGCGGATCGGGCGTGCGCGCGTCCGCCGCTTCCAGAGCCTCGACACGCACATCCCCGAGCAATCGGCCTTCGCGCTGCCGGCGATCGAGCTGCCCGATCCGGCGCGCTGGACGGCGCCCACCCCCGGCGAGCCGCCGCTCCGCCCGCTCCATCTGTTCGATCCGCCGCAGCGGATCGAGGTGATCCACGCGGTGCCCGACGGCCCGCCGCGCCGCTTCCGCTGGCGCCGCACGCAGCATGACGTGACGCGCTACGAGGGCCCCGAACGGATCGCCGCCGAATGGTGGCGCGTCGGCGTCGAGCGCCTGCCCGATCCCGAACCCTCGCACCAACGCCCCAGCCCGACGCGCGACGATCTCGTCGTGGCGGGCGAGGAGGTCGCCGATCCGCCGCGGTCGCGTCCGAGCAAGCCGCTGCTGACGCGCGACTATTTTCGCGTCGAGGATGTCCGCGGCCGGCGCTTCTGGCTGTTCCGCCACGGCCTCTACGGCCAGGAGACCACCGCGCCGGACTGGTACATCCACGGGTTGTTCGCATGAGCGAGGGCGTCGGCTTCGCCGAGCTGGTGGCGGCGACCAATTACAGCTTTCTGCGCGGCGCCGCGCATCCCTCGGACATGGTCGGCCATGCGATCGCGCTCGGGCACAAGGCGATCGGCATCGCCGACCGCAATACGGTGGCGGGGGTGGTGAAGGCCCATGTCGCGCTCCGCGACGCGCGCGAGCAAGCGGCACCGCACGGGCTCGCGATCGATTTCCGCCTGATCGTCGGCGCGCGCCTCGCCTTCGCCGACGGCACGCCAGACATCGTCGCCTATCCCGCGACCCGCAAAGGCTGGGGCCGGCTCACGCGGCTGTTGACGCTCGGCAACCGGCGCACCGTCAAGGGCGAGTGCGAGCTCCTCCTCGCCGACCTGATCGACTATGCGCAAGACCTGTTGCTGATCGCGATCGCCGACGAGCGGCACGAATTCCTGCTGCGGCGGCTCGCCAAAGTCGCCCCGCTGTGGATCGCCGCGACGATGCCGCGACTGGGCGACGACGAGCGCCGGCTCGCCCGGCTGCTGGCGCTGTCGGGCCGCACCGGCATCCCGCTGCTCGCCAGTTGCGACGCGCTCTACGCCAGCCCCGAACAGCGCCCGCTCCACGACGTCGTCACCTGCATCCGCGAGGGGACGACGATCGCCGAGGCCGGCCGCCGCCTGCTCGCCAATGCCGAGCGCCACCTCAAGCCCACAGGCGAGATGGCGCGGCTGTTCCACCAGGCGCCAGCCGCGGTCTCGGCCTGGGCGGATATCGTCGGGCGGATCGGCTTCACGCTCGACGAGCTCACCTATGAATATCCGCACGAGCCCGTCCCCGACGGGTGGAACGCACAGGACTGGCTGGAGCATGAGACGCTGCGGCTGGCGGAGCAACGCTATCCGGGCGGCATTCCCCCCAAGGTACGCGCGACGCTCGACGAAGAATTCGCGCTGATCAAGCAATGCAACTACGCCTATTATTTCCTCACTGTCTACGAAGCGGTCAAGTTCGCACGGTCGAAGGATCCGCCGATCCTGTGCCAGGGTCGCGGCTCGGCGGCCAATTCGGCGGTCTGCTATTGTCTCGGCATCACCTCGGTCGATCCGGCGCAGTTCAGCCTGCTGTTCTCGCGCTTCGTCTCGGCCGAACGCAACGAGCCGCCCGACATCGACGTCGATTTCGAGCATGAGCGGCGCGAGGAGGTCATCCAGCATATCTACGAGCGCTACGGCCGCGAGCGCGCCGGAATCGCCGCCACCGTGATCCACTTCCGCCCACGCAGCGCGGTGCGCGAGGCGGGCAAGGCGCTCGGCCTGTCCGAAGACATCACCACCCGGCTGACCAGCACGGTGTGGGGCAGTTTCGCCGATCGCATGGAGACGCGCCGCTTCGCCGACGCCGGATTCGACCCGGCGAGCCAGGACATCGCCCGGCTCAAATGGATCGTCGACCAGCTGCTCCACGCGCCGCGCCATCTGTCGCAGCATGTCGGCGGCTTCGTGCTGACCCAGGACCGGCTCGACGAGACCGTGCCGATCCACAATGCCGCGATGGACGACCGCACCTTCATCGAATGGGACAAGGACGACATCGACGCGCTCAAGCTGATGAAGGTCGACATCCTCGCGCTCGGCATGCTGACCTGCATCCGCAAGGCGTTCGGGCTGATGGAAGACCACGGCCTCGGCGCGTGGACGCTCGCCAATATCCCGACAGAGGACGCGCAAACCTACGACATGCTCTGCGAGGGCGACAGCATCGGCGTGTTCCAGGTCGAGAGCCGCGCGCAGATCAACATGCTGCCCCGGCTCAAGCCGCGGGTCTTCTACGATCTCGCGGTGCAGGTCGCGATCGTGCGGCCCGGCCCGATCGAGGGCGACATGGTCCACCCCTATCTGCGTCGGCGTGAGGCGCTGCGGCTCGGCGGCGCGCCGATCGTCTTCCCCGCGCCCAAGCCGCCGCATGATCCGAACGAGCTGCACGAGGTGCTCGGCAATACGTTCGGGGTGCCGCTGTTCCAGGAACAGGCGATGAAGCTCGCGATCACCGCGGCGGGCTTCACCCCCGACCAGGCCAACCAACTGCGCCGCGCGATGGCGACCTTCCGCAACCGCGGCGGGATCGAGGATTTCGAGCAGAAGATGGTCGAGGGCATGGTCGGGCGGGGCTATGAGGCGGAGTTCGCGCAGCGCTGCTTCGCGCAGATCCGCGGGTTCGGCAGCTATGGCTTTCCCGAGAGCCACGCCATCTCCTTCGCGCTGCTGGTCTATGTCTCGTCGTGGATCAAATGCCATTATCCGGCGGTGTTCGCCGCAGCGCTGCTCAACGCGCAGCCGATGGGGTTCTACGCCCCCGCGCAGATCGTGCGCGACGCACAGGAGCATGGCGTCGAGGTGCGCGCCGTCGACATCAACCACAGCGCGTGGGACAACCGCCTCGAGCCCGACGCCGCCCGCCGCCGCTCGCATCCGCGCTGGCGCTGGGACGTCGCCGCGTGCCGCCGCGACACGACGTTCGCGCTGCGCATCGGCTTCCGCCAGATCGACGGCTTCCGCGCGGAATGGGCCCACAGGATCGTCGCCGCGCGCGATGCCGAGGGCCCCTTCGACAGCATCGAGGCGCTCGCCCGCCGCGCCCTATTGCCCGCGCGCGCGCTGCGGCTGCTCGCCGACGCCGATGCGTGCAATTCGATCGGCACGGATCGCCGCGATGCGGCCTGGGCGGCGCGGCGGATGCCGGGCGGCGGCGAGCTGCCGCTGTTCGCCGCCGCGCAGGCGCGCGAGCTTGCCGCCGAACCCGATTCCGCGCTGCCCACGATGCCGCTCGCCGAGCAGGTCACCGCCGACTATCAGACCACGCGGCTGTCGCTCAAGGCGCACCCGCTGCTGTTCCTGCGCGCCACCCTGCGCCGCGAGCGCATCCTGAGCAGCGCCGAGCTCGCGCTGGCTAAAAACGGATCGCGCGCGAAGGTCGCCGGCGTCGTGCTGGTCCGCCAGCGGCCGGGCAAGGGCAATGCGATCTTCGCGACGCTCGAGGACGAAACCGGGGTGGTCAACATCCTGCTCTGGGCGCGCCAGTTCGAACGCTATCGCCGCCCGCTGATGGCGGCGCGGCTGATGGAGGCGCAGGGCGAGGTGCAGCGCAGCGCCGAAGGCGTGATCCATCTGATGGCCAACCGCATCGTCGATCGCACCGATCTGCTCGACCGGCTGAGCCAGGAGGGGCAGGTGCCGATCCAGGTCTCGCGCGCCGACGTCTTCGTCCATCCGCAGGTGTCGCGCGGCGGCCACCCGCGCGACGTCCGCGTCATCCCCAAGTCGCGCGACTTTCACTGAGGGCAGCGTTTCCTCCCCCGTCCGTTCGTGCTGAGTAGAGTCCGAGTAGCCGGCGCAGCCGGCGTATCGAGGGCTCGTATCGAAGCAGCGTGCCCAATCCTTCGATACGCCGCTTCGATACGCCCTGCGGGCTACTCAGCCGCTACTCAGGACGAACGGAGCGGTCATGCCCCCGCCTTCGCGCGCTGGCGGAAGCGGTGCAGCAGCGGCTCGGTATAGCCATTGGGCTGGTCGAGCCCCTCGAACACCAGCGCGCGCGCCGCCTGATAAGCGAGGCTGTCGGCCTCGCGCCCCGCCATCGGCATGTATGCCGGATCGCCGGCGTTCTGCGCATCGACCTTGGCCGCCATCCGCGTCAGCGCCGCATCGACCTCGGCGGCGCTCGCGACGCCGTGGAGCATCCAATTGGCCATGTGCTGCGACGAGATGCGCAGCGTCGCGCGGTCTTCCATCAGCCCGATGTCGTGGATGTCGGGCACCTTCGAGCAGCCGACGCCCTGGTCGACCCAGCGCACGACATAGCCCAAGATGCCCTGCGCATTATTGTCGAGCTCGTCGGCGATCTCCTGCGGCGACCAGTTGCGGCCCTCGGCCAGCGGGATCGTCAGCAGCGCGCCCAGCGCCGGCACCGGCTCGCCGCCAAGCGCGCACTGGCGTGCGGCGACGTCGACCGCATGATAATGGAGCGCATGCAGCGTCGCCGCGGTCGGCGACGGCACCCAGGCGGTGGACGCGCCCGACATCGGGTGGCCGATCTTCTGGTTGAGCATGTCGGCCATGCGATCGGGCGCGGCCCACATCCCCTTGCCGATCTGCGCCTTGCCCGCCATCCCGCAGGCGAGGCCGACGCCCACGTTGCGCGCCTCATAGGCGGCGATCCAGCTCGACGCCTTCATCTCGCCCTTGCGGATCATCGCGCCCGCCCGCATCGAGCTGTGCATCTCGTCGCCGGTGCGATCGAGGAAGCCGGTGTTGATGAACATGATCCGGCCCTTCACCGCCGCGATGCAGGCGGCGAGATTGGCCGAGGTCCGGCGCTCCTCGTCCATCACGCCCACCTTGATCGTGTGGCGCGGCATCGCCAGCAGATCCTCGATCGCGTCGAACAGGCGATCGGTGAAGCCGGCCTCCTCGGGCCCGTGCATCTTGGGCTTGACGATATAGACCGAGCCCGCGCGGCTGTTCTGATACTGGCCGGCGCGATTGAGATCGTGGAGCGCGATCGTCGCGGTGACGATGCCGTCGAGGATGCCCTCCGGCGCCTCCTGGCCATCGGGCAGCCGTATCGCGGGCGTCGTCATCAGATGGCCGACGTTGCGCACGAACAGCAGCGCGCGGCCGGGCAGCGTGAAGTCGGTGCCGTCGGGGGCGGTGTAGCGGCGGTCGGGATCGAGCGTGCGCGTCAGCGTCTCGCCGCCCTTCTGAAAGCTGGCGACGAGGTCGCCCTTCATCAGCCCGAGCCAATTGGCATAGGCCGCGACCTTGTCCTCGGCATCGACCGCGGCGACCGAATCCTCGAGATCGCAGATCGTGGTCAGCGCGGCTTCGAGAAGGACGTCGGATATGCCCGCGGGATCGGTCCGGCCGATCGCGCTCGACGGATCGACGACCAGCTCGATGTGCAGCCCGTTGTGGCGGAACAGCAGCGTGTCGCCGCGGCGCCCGACCCGCTGCGCCGGATCGGCCAGCACGGGCTCGCCGCCCGCGAAATCGGCCCAGCGCCCGTCTGCCAGCGGCACCGCTTCGTCGAGAAAGGCCTTGGCACGGGCGACCACCGCCGCTCCCCGCGTCGTGTCGTAGCCACCCGCGGGCGGCAGGCTGCCGAGCGCGTCGGTGCCGTACAGCGCATCATAGAGGCTGCCCCAGCGCGCATTGGCGGCGTTGAGCAGGAAGCGCGCGTTGAGGATCGGCACGACCAGCTGCGGCCCCGCCATCGTCGCGACCTCGGCGTCGACGCGGTCGGTCGTCACCGCGAACGGCGCCGGCTCGGCGACCAGATAGCCGATATCGCGCAGGAACGCCTCATAGTCCGCCGGATCGACCGGTTTGCCCGCGCGCCCCTCGTGCCAGGCGTCGATCTGCGCCTGCAGGCGGTCGCGCTTGGCGAGCAGCACCGCATTCTCCGGCGCGAAGCGTGCGAACAGGCCCGCCACGCCCGACCAGAAGGCGTCGGGCTCGATCCCGGTGCCGGGCAGCACGCGCGTGTCGATGAAGCGCGCCAGCGTCTCGGCGACCGCCAGGCCGGCCTTGTCGATCCTGGAGACGTCGTCGCTCGCAATGTCGATGCGGTGAATTTCGGTCGCGTCGGTCATGATGGCTCCTCTTCCCGGCCGGTATAGGCGATCCCCGATTGCGTCGGTAGGCGAGGATCGGGCACAGCATCTTCTCCCGGAGGGATCGAATGATGGACCGAGATTATCGCCTGTTCGCCACCGCGATCGAGCGCGGCAGCCTGTCGGCGGCAGGCCGCGACCTCGGCCTGACGCCGGCGGCGGCCTCGAAGCGGCTGGCGGCAATGGAAACGCGGCTGGGCGCGCGGCTGATCCACCGCACCACCCGACGCCTGACCCCGACCGAGGCGGGGCGCGGCTTCTACGAGGCGGTGCGCGCGATCCTCGCCGCCGCCGCCGTCGCCGAGGCGGAGCTTGCCGGCCGCGCCGCCACGCCGAGCGGGCCGCTGCGCATCTCGGCGCCGACCTCGTTCGGGCGGCTCCATGTCGCCCCCACCTTGCCCGCTTTCCTCGACGCCTTTCCCGCGGTGCAGGTCGAGCTGCGGCTCGACGACGGCTTCACCGACCTGCTCGCGGACCGGATCGACGTCGCGATCCGCATCGCCCCCGCCCCCGAGACGCCGCGCCTCGCCGCACGGCTGCTCGCCCCCAATCGCCGCGTCCTGTGCGCCGCGCCGGCCTATCTCGCGCGCTGCGGGACGCCCGCCACGCTGCGCGACCTCGCCGACCACCGCCTGCTCGCCGGCTCGACGCAGACCCCGTGGCGGCTCGAGCGCCGGGGCGTGCGCAAGAGCGTCGCGGTCGCGAGCCAGGTCGCCACCAATTCGAGCGAGGTGGTGCGCGCGCTCGCGCTCGCCGGCGTCGGCATCGCGCTCCGCTCGACCTGGGATGTCGGTGCCGAACTCGCCGCGGGCGCGCTGGTCCGCATCCTGCCCGACTGGCAGGGCGCGACCGACGTCGGCATCTATGCGGTCCACGCGCGCGACCCGCTGCCCGCGGCGGTGACCGCGTTCGTCGGCCATCTCGCCGATCGTTTCGCGCCGCGACCGCCCTGGGATTTGACGCCTCCCGCCTGATCGCCCATCGACGCGCGAACGGATCGGGAGACGGCATGCGGCACGATCATGTGGCGATCATCGGGGGCGGCTTCTCGGGCACGCTGCTCGCGGTCAATCTGCTGCGCCACGACGGCCCGCGCGCGACGCTGATCGAGCGCCGCCCGCACACCGCGCGCGGTGTCGCCTATGCCGCCGCGCACCCCGACCATCTGCTCAACGTCCGCGCCGACAATATGAGCGCGCTGCCCGACGATCCCGGCCATTTCGCGCGCTGGCTCGAGACGACGCACGGCGGCCGGATCAAGGGATTCGCGCCGCGGCTCGTCTATGGCGACTATCTCGACGCGCTGCTCGCCGAGACGATCGCGCGCGCACCGGGCCGGTTGCGCGTGGTGCAGGCCGAGGCGATCGACGTCGATCCGCAGGCGACCGATATGCGCGTCACGCTGGCGAACGGCGAGATGATCGCCGCCGACACGGTCGTGCTGGCGCCCGGCAACCTGCCGCCGCACACCCCGGCGGGGATCGATCCCGCATCGCTCGCCGACGGCTGCTATGCCGCCGACCCGTGGAGCGCCGACATCGCCGCGGGCCTGACCCCCGACGACGTCGTGCTCGTGCTCGGCACCGGGCTGACGATGGTCGACATCGCGCTGCTGCTCGACGCGCAGGGCTTTTCGGGCCGCATCGTCGCGCTGTCGCGGCGCGGGCTGCTGCCGCACGCGCATGCCGACGGCGTGCCCAAGACGCAACGCGCCGAGCGGCCGGAGCCGACCGCGATCGGGCTCCTGCAGGCGCTGCGCACGCGCGCCGGCGAGATCGACTGGCGCGCCGCGGTCGACGAGCTGCGTCCCTATACGCAAAGCATCTGGGGCGCGATGGCGTTGCCCGAGCGGCACCGCTTCCTGCGCCACCTGCGCGCCTGGTGGGACGTCCACCGCCACCGGCTGGCGCCGTCGGTGCGACAGCGGATCGAGACAATGCGTGAAGCGGGGCGGCTGCAGGTCGGCGCGGCGAAGCTGATCGATGCCGAGCGCGACGGCGCGCATATTCGCGTGCGCTACCGGCCCCGCCACGGCGACGCGATCGAGACGCTGCGTGTCCGCCGCATCGTCAACGGCACCGGACCGCAGGGTGACCTTACCGCGACGCAGGAGCCGCTGCTGCGCGCGCTGGTGACGCGCGGACTGCTGCGCGCCGATCCGTTGCGCATCGGCATCGACGTCACCCAGGATTCGCAGACGATCGGCGCGGACGGGGTGGCCTCGGACCGTCTGCTCGCGGTCGGCCCGATGACGCGCGGCGCCTTCTGGGAAATCGTCGCGGTCCCCGACATCCGCCGCCAGGCCTGGTCGGTGGCGCGCCGGCTGTCGAACGCGCAATGGGTCGGCGGCGAGGGATTGTAGG
>NZ_CALMAW010000125.1:10038-20156 GCF_937859915.1 uncultured Sphingomonas sp.
TCGGTGGCGCGCCGGCTGTCGAACGCGCAATGGGTCGGCGGCGAGGGATTGTAGGCCGATTGATTCCGGCCGATCCCCGGCGACGGCTCGACGCCCGGGCCCCACGCCCGTGCGCGAGCGCCGCGCCCGTCCCACAGTACGGCCCTGCGCTCCGGCCTTCGCCGGGGAACGTCAGCGCTCGGGATTTGCCACGCGGGCCTCGTAAACGGTTCCCCGGCGCACGCCGGGGCCCAGGCCCCGCGCCCGTGCGCGAGCGCCGCGCCCGTCTCAACATACGGCCCTGGGCCCCGGCCTTCGCCGGGGAACCTCCGCGCTCAGGATCTGCCGCGCGAGCCTCGCGAACGGTCCCCCGGCGCACGCCGGGGCCCAGGCCCCATGCAGACGATCGTCCGCCGCGCCCGCCCCAACGTACGGGCCTGGGCCCCGGCCTTCGCCGGGGAACGTCAGCGCTCAGGATTTGCCGCGCGAGCCTCGCGAACGGTTCCCCGGCGCACGCCGGGGCCCAGGGCCCACGCAGACGATCGTCCGCCGCGTCCGCTCCCACATTGCGGGCCTGGGCCCCGGCCTTCGCCGGGGAACGGTGGCGCCTATGCCAGCGTCTGCATCCTCGCCCGCCACGCCTCGGGCAGCGCGACCGGCCGCCGTCCGTCGCGCGCGACATAGACATGGGTGAAATGCCCCTCTGCGGCCGCTTGCGCCGCACCCGTCGCAAACACGCCGAGATGATAGGTGACGCTCGACCCGCCGAGCCGCGCCAGCGCGAGGCCCAGCTCGACCGGCTGCGGGAAGGCGAGCGGCGCGGCGTAGCGGCACCCGGTCTCGACGACGAGGCCGATCGGTTCGCCTGCCGCAATGTCGAGCAGCCCGGCCTCGACCAGCCAGGCGTTCACCGCGGTATCGAACCAGCCATAATAGACCGTGTTGTTGACATGGCCGTAGGCGTCATTGTCGTGCCAGCGCGTCGTGATCGGGGTCCAGTGCCGGTAGGCCGAGCGCGGGCGCAGCGGCGCCCGGCTCACGCCACCGCGTCCGCGACGGCCTCGCTCGCCGGCGCCGCCGCGAACTGCGCGCGCAACAATTTCTTGTCGATCTTGCCGACGCTGGTCTTGGGCAGCGCGTCGACCGTCTCGATCCGGTCGAGCAGCGCGAAGCGGCTGATCGTGCCGTCGTCGACCGCGGCCTGCAACGGCGCGTTGACCGTCGCGAGCGTCGGCGTGGCACCGGCCGCGGCGACCACCACCGCGATCGGCCGCTCGCTCCAGCGCGCGTCGGGCACGCCGATCACCGCGACCTCGGCGACACCCTCGGTGCCCGCGATCAGATCCTCGAGCGTGAGCGAGCAGATCCACTCGCCGCCGGTCTTGATCACGTCCTTCAGGCGATCCTTGATCTGGATATAGCCTTCGGCGTCAATCGTCGCGACGTCCTGCGTGTGCAGCCAGCCGCCCTTCCACAGCAGCTTCGAATTGTCGGGGTCGCCGGTGTAGCAGGGCGTCAGCCACGGCGCGCGCGTGACGATCTCGCCGCGCGTCTTGCCGTCGGCGGGGACGTCGCGCATCTGCTCGTCGACGATGCGGATCGAGACCAATGGCACCGGCACCCCGGTCATCGTCAGCGCCGCCATGTCGGACTCCTCGCTACCGTCCGCCCCGAAGCGCCGGCGGCACAGCGCGAGCGTCGGCGCGGTCTCGGACATGCCGTAGCCCGCGACGATCGTCATCCCGCGCTTGGTCCCCTCGCGCCACAGCGCCTGGGTGAGCGCGGCGCCCCCGATCGTCATCAGCCAGCCTGACAGATCCGATCCGCGCTTGTCGGCGGCGGCGAGCACCATCTGCAGGATCGTCGGCACGCAGTGCGAGAAGCTCACCCCCTCGCGCTCGCGCAGGTCGAGGATCAGGTCGGGCTCGTAGCGGCCCGGATAGACCTGCTTGATGCCGAGCATCGTCGCGACATAGGGGATGCCCCAGGCGTGGACGTGGAACATCGGGGTGAGCGGCATATAGACGTCGTCGACGCCGAGCCCGGGTTGCGCGGTGCTGCCGAACGGCGCGTTGCAGGCGAGCGTGTGCAGCACGAGCTGGCGGTGGGTGAAGCAGACGCCCTTGGGGTTGCCGGTGGTCCCGGTCGTATAGAAGGTCGTCGCCACCGCATTCTCGTCGAAGTCGCGGAACGGAAAGTCGGGCGACGCGGCGGCGCTCAGCGCCTCATATTCGCCCTTGGCGTAGGCGGGCAGATCGCCCTCGGCGCCGTCCATGATCGCGACCACCGCCTTCACCTTGGGGCAGGAGGGCAGGATCGCGTCGATCAGCGGGAAGAAGTCGTGGTGGACGAGCAGGATCTCGGCAGACGCATGGTTGAGCGTGTAAGCGACCTGCGCGGGCGACAGGCGGACGTTCACCGTCTGCAATACCGCACCCATCATCGGCACCGCGAAATAGGCCTCGAGATAGCGGTGGCTGTCCCAGTCCATCACCCCGATCGTCATGCCCTCCTCGGCCCCGAGATCGGTGAGCAGCGTCGCGAGTCGGCCGATCCGCTGCTTGAGCTCGCGATAGGAAAAGCGCAGCTGGTCGCGGTAGACGATCTCCTGTTCGCCCGAGGTGACCAGCGCCGCATCGAGCAGATGGCCGATCGTCAGCGGGAAACGATATGCGTCTTCGGTCGGCTCCGCGAAACGTAGCGGCATCGCTCTCTCCTATCGTTTCGAGAGAGAAAGGAGCATACCGGCTTTAGGAAAAGCGGAAAGCGGCCTCGTCCAACCTATTCGTCATGCCGGACGCGATCCGGCATCCAGAGCTGCAATCGACGCGCCCGAAGCCCTGGATCCCGGATCAAAGTCCGGGATGACGGATAAGCAGCGCGGTGGCGCTGGCCCTACCCCGCGATACCGCCGATCCCGATATATTTGATCTCGAGATAGTCATCGATGCCGTATTTCGAGCCCTCGCGGCCCAGGCCCGACGACTTGATCCCGCCGAACGGCGCCACCTCGGTCGAGATCAGCCCCTCGTTGATGCCGACGATCCCGGTCTCGAGCGCCTCGGCGACGCGGAAGGCGCGGCTGATGTCGCGCGTGTAGAAATAGGCGGCGAGCCCGAATTCGCTGTCGTTGGCGAGCTCGATCGCCTGTTCCTCGGTGTCGAAGCGGAACAGCGGCGCGATCGGACCGAAGGTCTCCTCGTGGAAGCACAAGGCGTCGCGCGGCACGTCTGCCAGAATGGTCGGCTCGTAGAAGCTGCCGCCCTTGGCGTGGCGATGGCCGCCGATGATCAGCCGCGCGCCCTTGGCGAGCGCGTCGGCGACATGCTCCTCGACCTTCTCGACCGCTTTCACGTCGATCATCGGGCCGACGGTGACCCCCGCCTCGCGCCCGTCGCCGACGGTCATCGCCGCGACCCGGGCGGCGAGCGCCTCCGCGAAACGGTCATGGATGCCCGACTGCACCAGCAGCCGGTTGGCGCAGACGCAGGTCTGCCCGGCATTGCGATATTTGGCCGCGATCGCGCCGTCGACCGCTTTGTCGAGATCGGCGTCGTCGAACACGATGAAGGGGGCGTTGCCGCCGAGTTCCATCGAGGTCTTCTTGATCGTCGGCGCGCACTGCGCGAGCAGCAGCGCGCCGACTCCGGTGCTGCCGGTGAAGGAGAGCTTGCGCACGGTCGGATTGGCGCACAGCTCCTCGCCGATCGGCGCGGAGGCGCCGGTGATGATGTTGCATACGCCCTTGGGCAGGCCCGCTCGCCCGGCGAGCACGCCCAGCGCCAGCGCCGAGAAGGGCGTGTTGCTCGCCGGCCGGACGACGCCCGCGCAGCCCGCCGCCCAGCCCGGACCCATTTTGCGGGTGAGCATCGCGGCGGGGAAATTCCACGGCGTGATCGCGGCGAACACGCCGATCGGCTGCTTCATCACCAGGATCCGGCGGCCGGCATTGTTGGGCGGGATCACGTCGCCATAGACGCGCTTGCCCTCTTCCGCGAACCACTCGATGAAGCTCGCCGCATAGACGATCTCGCCCTTGGCCTCGGCGAGCGGCTTGCCCTGCTCGGCGGTCATGATCTTCGCGAGATCGTCCTGATGCGCGATCATCAGCTCGAACAGCTTGCGCAGCGGCTTGGCGCGCTCCCCGGCGGTGAGCGCGCGCCAGCCCTTGAACGCGACGTCGGCGGCGGCGATCGCGCGCTTGGTCTCGGCCGTACCCATGTTCGGGACATGGCCGATCGTCTCGCCCGTCGACGGGTCGGTTACCGCGATCGTGCCGCCGCCATCGGCCTGCAGCCACTCGCCGTCGATCAGTCCGGCCTGGCGGAAGAGATCGGGATCGGCGAGGCCGAGCGGATTGGGATCGAGCATAAGGCACCTCTCTGGTCGAACGTCATCTATATGGGGGAGAGGCATGGCGGCGCGCCAGCCCACCCGCAACGCCGTCGCGATCGATCGCCGAAAGGCGACTAGTTTCGGTGAGCGTATTGTCCTAATAATACAGTCGATGCACAATCCGTTCTCCGAGTCCGGCGAGCCTGACGCCGCCTGGTACGAGCCGCCGCGCGACCCGGTCATCACAGCGGCGGTCGCCCCGGCCGCACCCCGGCGCCGGAACCGCTGGAAACTGGCGCGCTGGATCATCGCGGGCGCACTCGCGCTGCTGATGGCGGCGGTGGCGTGGCTGGCGGTGACCGCGCCGCTCTCCAAGTCGCTGCAGCCGATCGCGCCGCCGAGCATCACGCTGACCGCCGCCGACGGCCGCATATTCGCGCGCCAGGGCGCGATCGTCGACCGGCCCGTCGACGTCACCCGCCTGCCGCCGCATGTCTGGCAGGCGTTCGTCGCGATCGAGGACCGGCGCTTCCTCCATCATGGCGCGATCGACCCGCGCGGGATCGCGCGTGCGGCGTGGCACAATCTGCGCGCCGGCGGGGTGCGCGAGGGCGGCAGCACGATCACGCAGCAGCTCTCGAAGCTGGTCTTCCTCAACGCCGACCGCACCGCGGGACGCAAGCTGCGCGAGGTGATGGTCGCTTTCTGGCTCGAGGCGTGGCTGACCAAGCAGCAGATCCTCTCGCGCTACCTGTCGAACGTCTATTTCGGCGACAATGTCTATGGGCTGCGCGCCGCCGCGCATCATTATTTCGGCAAGCCGCCCGAGCAGCTGAGCGTCGGTGAATCGGCGCTGCTCGCCGGGCTGATGAAGGCGCCGTCGAAGCTCGCGCCGAGCACCAACCTCGCCGGCGCGCAGGCGCGCCAGGCGCTGGTCGTCGCGGCGATGGCCGATGCGGGCTTCCTCGATTCCGCCACCGCGCGCGCCGTCCAACCCGCCGTGCTGCACCTGCGCCCGGTCCCCGCCGCTATCGGCAGCAGCTGGTTCGCCGACTGGGTGCTCCCCGCCGCGCGCGACCGCGCCGGCGGCGGCTATACCGAGCAGAGCGTGCAGACCACGCTCGACAGCCGGCTCCAGCGCGCCGCCGATGCCGCGACCGCGCAGGTCGGCGGGAACATGCAGGTGGCCCTTGTGGCGATGAAGCCCGACGGCCGCGTCGTCGCGATGGTCGGCGGCAAGGATTATGGCGCGAGCAGCTTCAACCGCGCGACGCAGGCGCGCCGCCAGCCCGGATCGACCTTCAAGCTGTTCGTCTATCTGGCGGCGCTGCGTGCCGGCATGACCCCCGACGACCGCATCGCCGACACCCCGCTCACGCTCAACGGCTGGTCGCCCGCCAATGCCGACCGCCACTACCAGGCGTCGCTGACGCTGCGCGACGCCTTCGCGCGCTCGAGCAACGTCGTCGCGGTCCGCCTCGCGCAGAAGGTCGGGCCCGAGGCGGTGGTGCGCGCCGCGCGCGATCTCGGCATCACCAGCCCCCTGAGCGCCGATCCCAGCCTCGCGCTCGGCACCTCGGGGGTGACGCTGCTCGAGCTCACCCGCGCCTATGCCGCGATCGCCGCGAGCGCCTATCCGGTGGTGCCGCACGGGCTGCCCGATCCGCCGCCGGGCTGGCTCGACCGGTTGTGGGACTGGCATCACCACGGCATCGACCAGCGCCAGCATGCGATGCTGCTCGATCTTCTCTCCTCCACGGTCAAGAAGGGCACCGGCCGCGGCGCGGCGCTCAGCACGCAGGTGTTCGGCAAGACCGGCACGACGCAGGACAATCGCGACGCGATCTTCGTCGGCTTCGCGGGCGGCCTGGTCACCGCGGTGTGGATCGGCCGCGACGACAACCAGCCGCTGCCCGGCATGGCCGGCGGCGGCCTGCCCGCGCACATCTGGCGGAGCTTCATGGCGCAGGCGATCGGCGCCACCCCGCTCGGCCAGAAGGTCCCCAAGACGGTCGACCCCGACGCGCTGTCGACCGGGCTCGACGCGATCTTCGGCAACACCCGCTTCGGGCTCGACATCGGCCAGGACGGGGTCAGGATCACGACCACGCCACGTCTACCGGTGCCGCGCTCCGACGACGACAGCGCGCATGACGACGAGGACGGCCCCGACAACGACTGACGGAACTCGCGCGCGGCTACCGGATTGAGGACTCGCTCTTTCCCGGAAGGCTAAGCCCATGCCGACGCGCGCTGCCGATCCGCTCGCCACCTACAACGCCAAGCGCGACTTCCAGAAGACGCGCGAGCCCAAGGGCGAGCGCGGCACCGAGACCGGCCATTTGTTCATGGTCCAGAAGCATGACGCGACCCGGCTGCACTGGGATTTCCGGCTCGAGATGGACGGCGTGCTCAAAAGCTGGGCGGTGACGCGCGGCCCCAGCCCCAATCCCGACGACAAGCGCCTCGCGGTGCGCACCGAGGATCATCCGATGTCCTACGCGACCTTCGAGGGGACGATCCCGGCGGGCGAATATGGCGGCGGGACGGTGATGCTGTGGGACGAAGGCGAGTGGGAGGCGGTCGGCGGCAAGGACCCGACCAAGACGATCGAGGAGGGCCATGTCCACATCATCCTGCACGGCGCGCGGATGAAGGGCGAATGGCTGCTGGTGCGGATGAAGCCGCGTCCCGGCGAGAAGCGCGAGAACTGGCTGCTGCGCAAGGTCGAGGATGCCGAGGCCGGCGCGTCGGGCGCGCTGGTCGATCTGGCGCTGACCAGCGTCACCACCGGTCGCACCATGGCGCAGATCGCCGACGGCGACGACCCGGTGTGGCATTCGGACGCCAAGAAGGCGAAGGCCGATCCCAAGGCGGCCAATGCGCCGGGGAAGAAGGCGGCTGCCAAGAAAGAACCGTTCGTCCCGAGCGAAGTCGAGGGACCTGAGGCAGGCGCGGCGTCCAAAGCCCGTACCTCGACTTCGCTCGGCACGAACGGTGGTGGGGGCAAACGGAAGCGCGGCAAGGTTAGCGCCAACGCCCCCCTCCCCGCCTTCCGCGACGTCCAGCTTGCCACCCTCGTCGATCATGTCCCCGCCGGCACAGGCTGGCTGCACGAGGTCAAATATGACGGCTATCGCGCGCTGCTCGCGGTCTCCGGCGAGCGGGTCAGGGCCTATACCCGCCACGGCCTCGACTGGACCGACCGCTTCGCCCCGGTCGTCGCGGCGGTCGCCAAGCTCGGGCTGGGCTCGGCGCTGATCGACGGCGAGGTGGTCGCGCTCGACGCGCAGGGCCGCCCGAGCTTCTCTGCCCTGCAGGCCGCGCTCAAGGGCGGCGGCGCGCTCCACTATTTCGCCTTCGACCTGCTCGCCCAGGATGGCGAGGATCTCACCGCCCTTCCCAATGTCGCGCGCAAGGACCGGCTCGCCGCGCTGCTCGACGGCGTCGCGCCGCCGATCCACTATGCCGAGCATCTCGCCACCGGCGGCGAGAAGCTGTTCGCAGCGCTGTGCGGCGAGGGCTATGAGGGCATCGTCTCCAAGCGCGCCGACGCGCCCTATCGCGGCACCCGCTCGAAGAGCTGGCTCAAGACCAAATGCACGCGTCGCCAGGAGTTCGTGATCCTCGGCTTCATCGAGAGCGACAAGGCCGGGCGCGACCTGCGCAGCCTCGCGGTCGGGGTCAGCGAGGGCAGCGGCTTCCGCTATGCCGGGCGCGTGGGCACGGGCTTCGACGCGGCGACGCGCGAGTTGCTGATGGCCAAGCTCAAGCCGCTGACGCGAAAGACCGCCGCCGCCGAGGTGCCCCGCGTCGCGGCGCGCGGGGTCACCTGGGTGGCGCCCAAGCTGATCGCCGAGGTCGCCTTCGCCGAATTCACCGGCGACAATGTGCTGCGCCATGCAAGTTTTCTCGGCCTGCGCGAGGACAAGGCGCCCAAGGAGGTCGTGATCGAGCAGCCCGCCGAGACCCCGGCCAAGGCGGCGAAGACCTCCAAGCCTGCAAAGGCCAGGCCCGCCGACGACGGCAAGCCGTTCGGCATCGCGATCACCCATCCCGATCGCGTCATCTTCCCCGGCGACGGCACCACCAAGGGCCAGCTTGCGGCCTATTATGCCGCGATCGCCGAGCCGATGCTGCGCTGGCTCGGCGACCGGCCGATCAGCCTCGTCCGTTGCCCGTCGGGGCGCGGCAAGGCCTGTTTCTTCCAGAAGCACGACGCCGGCAGCTTCGGCGACAAGGTCGGTCGCGTGCCGATCCGCGAGAAGGACGGGCATATGGAGGAGTATCTCGTCGTCGACGAGGGCAGCGCGATCATGGCCTGCGTCCAGATGGGGACGATCGAGTTCCACGGCTGGGGCGCCCCCGCGCGCGACGTCGAGCATCCCGATCGCATGGTGTTCGATCTCGATCCCGACGAGGGGCTAAACTTCGAGGATGTGCGCCACGGCGCGGTCCAGCTGCGCGACCTGCTCGGCGAGATGGGGCTGGTCAGCTTCCCGCTCGCGTCGGGCGGCAAGGGCGTGCACGTCGTCGTCCCGCTCGACGGGTCGGCGGACTGGCCCAAGGTCAAGGATTTCGCCTCGCGTTTCTCGCGCGCGGTCGCCAGCGCGCATCCCGAGCGCTTCACCGCCAACATGCGCAAGACCGAGCGCAAGGGCCGCATCTTCCTCGACTGGCTGCGCAACGAGCGCGGGGCGACCGCGGTGCTGCCCTATTCGGCGCGGGCGCGCGATACCGCGAGCGTGGCGGCACCGATCAGCTGGGACGAACTCGCGACGCTCGACACCGCCAAGCCCTATTCGGTGGCGGATGCCGACGAACTGCTGCGCCGCGCAAGCTCGCGCGACCTCAAGGGCTGGGGCGAGGCCGAGCAGGCGCTGCCGGATCTGTAGGACCGCACCACTCCGTCATTCCCGCGAAGGCGGGAATCCATACACGCTGCGTCCGTTCGTCGAGCGCCGCGTCTATGGATCCCGGATCAAGTCCGGGATGACGAATAAGAAGAAGGATGGACGCCGCCACACGACCTATTGCGCCGCGAACCCGCGCTTCCACCAGGGCCGCCCGTCGCCCGACTTGAGCACCGCCGAGCGGAACAGCCCCGCCGAGAAGCGCAGCGCGACGACCAGCCATAGCGTCTGCCAGGCGAGCGCGAGCAGATGCGGCCACAGCGCGGGCAGTTCGGCGGCGCGCGCGAGCATCGCCAGCGGCGAGCTCCACGGGAAGATCGACGCGCCCCAGGCAAGCCAGCCGTCGGGGCTGGCGACCCCCGCCGAGGCGAAGCCGTAGAGCAGCAGCTGGAACATCGTCACCGGCAGCGCCATCACCTGGATCTCGCGCGGGGATCCGGCCTGCGACCCGATCCCCAGGAACACCGCGCCGAGCAGCAGATAATTGCCGATGAAATAGGCGACGACGAGCAGGCAGAAGACCGACCAGCCGACCGCGGGCGCCGCGACATGCGCAAGCAGCTGCGGCGCCAGCACGAGCAGCCCGGTCGCGAGGATCGCGCCCCACACCAGCACGAAGGTCAGCGCGATCGCCAACATGCTGACCAGCTTGCCGAGGAAGATCGCGTCGACCGGCACGGCGGCGGCGAGCACCTCGATCACCTTGTTCGACTTCTCCTCGATGAAGGTCGACAGCGACATGCCCGCGAGCAGCACCAGCAGCACGAACAGCCCGGTCTGCGCACCGGTCGCCAGCTTGACGCGGCCGTGCGCACCGGCGTCCGGTTCGGCGCCGACCGCGACGACGTCGTGGCCGAGCGCCACCGGCGGCGGCGCGGCGGCGCCCAGCGC
>NZ_CALMAW010000126.1 GCF_937859915.1 uncultured Sphingomonas sp.
CGGCGGCCCGTTCGCGCTGATCAGCCAGGACGGCAAGCCGGTCACCGACAAGGATTTCGCGGGCCGCTACCGTGCGGTCTATTTCGGCTACAGCTTCTGCCCCGACGTCTGCCCGACGACGCTGCAGGCGCTGATGCAGGGGCTGCACGCCTTCACCGCCGGCAACCCCGTACTGTCCGCCAGGCTCGCGCCGATCTTCATCACGATCGATCCCGAGCGCGACACGCCGGTGGTGCTCAAGCAATATGTCGGCGCGTTCGGGCCCGAGCTCGAAGGTCTGACCGGCAGCCCGGCCGCGATCGCCGCCGCCGCCAGGGCCTACGGCGTCTATTACAAGAAGGAACCCGCGACCAAGGGCGGCACCGGCTATCTGATGGACCATTCGAGCCAGGCGATCCTGTTCGGTCCCGACGGCCAACCGATCGCGCTGATCCCGACCGACCAGGGCGCCAAGGCGGTCACCGACACCTTCGCGCAGTGGGTGCATTGATGGCCATCCCCGGCAATATCCCGGTCGATCGCTTTTGGGAAACCACGCCGCTCGAGGCGATGAACCGCGAGCAATGGGAGTCGCTGTGCGACGGCTGCGGCAAATGCTGCCTGCACAAGCTCGAAGACGATGCGACCGGCGAGATCTACCCGACCAACGTCGCCTGCAAGCTGCTCGATCGCCGCACCGGGCTGTGCAAGGATTACAAGCACCGTCACGCCTATGTCCCCGAATGCGTGCGACTGACCCCGCGCGCGCTGGCGACGATCGACTGGCTGCCGACGACCTGCGCATACCGGCTGATCGCCGAACGGCAGCCGTTGCGCGACTGGCATCATCTGATCTCGGGCGATCCCGAATCGGTGCACCGCGCCGGCATTTCAGTGCGCGGCTGGACGGTCTCCGAGGATGAGGCCGGCGACCTCGAAAACCATATCGTCGAGCGTGAGCTCTGAGCTTCTCTTCGCGCACGGCGACCGCCTCCGGCCGCTGATCGTCCGCCGCATCGCCAGCGCGCGACGGATGCGGCTCGCGGTCGATCCACGCGACGGCAGCGTCAAGCTTACTTTGCCGCGGCGCGGATCGGAGCGCGCGGGCCGCGAATGGGCCGAGACCCAACGCGCGTGGATCGAGCAGCAGCTGAGCCTGATTCCCGTGCCGCGACCGATCGAGCCCGGGGGCACCGTGCCCTATCGCGGCACGGCGTTGCAGATCGACTGGTCCGCCGACCGCTCGCGTACGGTGCGGCGCGACGGCGACCGGCTGGTGCTGGGTGGTCCAATCGAGGGGCTGTCGCGGCGCGTCGTCGCCTGGCTCAAGCGCGAGGCACTGCGCCAGCTCGACGAGGAGACGCGGGCGGTGGCGGCGACCGCGGGAGTCAGCGTCGCGCGAGTCGCGATCGGCGATCCGCGCGCGCGCTGGGGCAGCTGCTCGTCGCGCGGCGACATCCGCTATGCCTGGCGGCTGATCCTCGCACCCCCCTTCGTGCTTAGCTCGACCGTCGCGCACGAGGTCGCGCACCGGCTGCACATGGATCACTCGGCGGCCTTCCGGGCGGCCGAGGCCCAGCTGCTCGGCACCGACCCGGAGCCGGCGCGGCGCTGGCTGCGCGAGCATGGCGCAAGTCTCTATTGGGTGGGGGCGGAGGAGGGCGGAGCATAGCCTCCATTACTCGTCATCCCGGACTTGGTCCGGGATCCATACACGCAGCGCCCGATGGTCAGACGGCGCGTCTATGGATTCCCGCCTTCGCGGGAATGACGAAGGGGGGCCGTTGTCCGGATCGACCGGCCAGCAAAAGATCGATGCGTCGACACGCTTCTCCCGAACGAGAATAGCGCCGCTAATTCCCGTCGTTGCCGTCGCCGCCATGCGCCGGCGCAGCCTTCCGCCCGAGCACGCCGTCGATCCAATGCTGGTCGAGCCGTTGGCCTTGCGCCTGTGGACCCTGTTGCGGCACCGGCGGTGGCGGCGGGCCGCGCCAGTCGTCGTCGTCCGAGGTGGTGGGCATCCGCGGCCGGCGCGGCGCCAGCGTGACCGGCGGCGGCGCGGCACCGCTGTCGTCGGCCTGGCCGACGTCGCCGTCGGCACCGTGGCTGGGGATGATCGGGTTGCCGTCGGCATCGATCTGCGGGACGCCCTGATCGGGCTGGCCATAATAGGCCTCGTCGTCGGGCTCGAGCTGCGGCAGCGTCACCGCGGTGTCGAACTGCTCGACCGGCCGCGCGGCGACCGCGACCTTCATATAATCCGCAAAGGCGCGCGCCGGGGCGCGGCCGCCATAGAGGCCGGGATTGGGCTTGGCGTCGTCGCGTCCCATCCACACGCCCGTGGTCAGCCCGGACGAGAAGCCGAGGAACCAGCCGTCGCGGCCGGTCGAGGTCGTGCCGGTCTTGCCCGCGACCGGGCGACCGATCTGCGCGCCCCGGCCGGTGCCGGTATTGACCGCGGTCTGCAGCAGGTCGGTCATCTCGGCCGCCACCCAAGGGGCGACCAGCACGCGGTTCTCGGGCGCGGCATGCTCGTAGAGCAGCTTGCTCTCGGGCCCGACGACCTTGGTGATCGCATAGGGGACGACCATCACGCCCTTGTTGTCGACCTCGGCGAAGGCGCGCGTCATGTCGATCAGATGGACGTCGGAGGTGCCGAGCACCATCGAGGGATGGGTGTTGATCGGCGTGGTGATGCCGAAGCGTCGCGCCATGTCGGCGACGGTGTCGAAGCCGAGCAGCTGGCCGAGCTTGGCGGCGACCGTGTTGAGCGACAGCGCGAAGGCGGTGCGGATGTTGATCTGGCCGAAGAAGCGGCGCTCGTCGTTGCGCGGGCTCCAGCCGTCGATCGTAACGGGTTCGTCGACGATGCCCTCGTCGGGTTTGTGGCCGGCCTCGATCGCCGCCAGATAGACGAACAGCTTCCACGACGAGCCGGGCTGGCGCTGTGCGGTCACCGCGCGGTTGTAGTTGGAGGTGATATAGTCCTTGCCGCCGACCATCGCGCGCACCGCGCCGTCGCGCTCCATCGAGACCAGCGCGCCCTGCAGGCCATCGGGGGTGTCCTGCTGGATCGTGCGATCGGCCTGACGCTGCATGCCAAGATCGAGCGTCGTCCACACGTCGAGCGGGTCGGTGGTGTCGTCGATCAGCGACGAGAGCTGCGGCAGCGCCCAGTCGGTAAAATAGCGGACGCTGTTCTGCTTGGGCTCGGGCGCGAGCTTGACGTCGCTGGGATTGGCGGCGGCGGCCTGCGCTTGGCTGATCCGGCCGGTCTCGACCATCGTCTGCAGCACGACCCCGGCGCGGCCCTGGGCGGCCGCGACGTCGGCGGTCGGTGAATAGTTGGACGGCGCCTTGACGAGACCGGCGATGATCGCCGCCTCGGCGAGGCTGAGATGGTCGGCGCCATGGCCGAAGAATTTGCGCGACGCCGCGTCGATGCCGTAGCTGCCGCCGCCGAAATAGACCTTGTTGAGATAGAGTTCGAGAATTTCGCTCTTCGAGAATTTGCGCTCGAGCGCGAGCGCGAGGATGCCCTCGCGGAATTTGCGGCCGAAATTCTTGTTGTTGGTCAGGAAGATGTTGCGCGCGAGCTGCTGCGTGATGGTCGAGCCACCCTGCGTCCAATGACCGGCCTTGGCGCGTACGCCGACCGAGCGCAGGATGCCGATCGGATCGACGCCGGGATGCTCGTAGAAGCGCCGGTCCTCGACGGAGACCATCGCGTCCTTCATCACCTGCGGGATCTGGTCGGCGTGCAGCCACTGGCCGTAGCTCGGCCCGATCGAGACCAGCACGGTGCCGTCGACCGCATGGACGCGGATCATCTGGCCGTTGGGCGAGGATTTGAGCGAATCGAAGTCGGGCAGCGACGACATCGAGACGCCGACCGCGATGACCAGCGCGATCAGGCCCGCGACGGCGAGACCGGCACCGATCTTGAGCGCGGTCAGCAGGGCCTTCACCAGACCGCTCCGGGTGCGGCGCGGCGGCGGGGGTGGCGGCGGCGGGGGCGCCTGTCGCGGCGTCTGACGGATCGGGCGGGCCATGGGATGTTCTCGCGATTAGCCGGTCGCGCCGTCGGTCACAAGCGGAGAGCGTCGGCGGGTCAAGACGTCAGTCGAGCCGGGTGAGGCGCGCGGCGAGGCCGGCCAGCGCCGGGGCGAAGGCGACCGCTACGATCAGCGCGCGCGCGCCGGCGGGATGTTCGGCGGTGTGCCACAGCGCTGCGGCAAGCGTTATCGGACGGCGGATCCGGCGCGCGAAGCGGGGCTGAAAGAGCGGCGCAGGCTCGCCGCGCAGAATCGCCTCGGCTGCGGCACCGCCGCTTGCGATCGCGATCGCCATGCCCTCGCCGGCGAGCGACGGGATGACTCCGCACTGATCGCCGATGCGGTAGAGGCCGGGCGTCCCTGTCGTCGCGCGCCAGCCATAGGGGACGTTGGCGATCGCCTGCGCCGGGCCGACCGTCGCGGCCGCCGCGATGCGATCGGCGAGCGCGGGCGCCTCGCGCGCAAGCTGGGCGAGCAGCGTATCCGGGCGATGATCGGCTGCGGCGAATCGTGCCGGACGGACCGCGAGGCAGAGATTGGCGCCACCGTCCTCCTGCAAATTGAGCCCGGCATAGCCGCCGCGGAACAGGTGGAGCTCGATCCTGCCGGCGAGCAGCCGCGTCAGAGTCGGGCTGGCACCAAGCCGCCAGCGCAGCCCGATCGCGGCGTTGTCGCCCGCCTTGGGCCGCGCCGTACCGCGCAACTCATGCTTGCCGGTGGCGAGGACGAGGCTGTCCCCCGCGATCGTCCCGCCATCGTCGAGCCGCAGCGTGCCGGTGTCGAACGCGCGGACGGCGATGCCGCGCTCGATGCCGGCGCCCGCGGCCTCGGCCTGGCGCAGCAGCGCAGTGTCGAGCGTGCGCCGGGACAGCGCTGCGGCGGGAGCCGGCAATCGCGCCTCCGCCTGTCGATTGCCCGCCAGCAGCGCGACGCGCTCGATGCGGTGCGCGCCGAGCGCGATCGGATCGACGCCGAGCGTCGCCAGCCGCGCGAGCGTCGCCCAGCTCAAAAAGCCGCCGCACAGCGCGTCGCGCGTCTCGGCATCGCGCTCGATCAGCAGCGGGGTCACGCCGCCGCGCGCCAGCCCGATCGCCGCCGCAGCGCCCGCCGGCCCGCCGCCGACGATCAGCGCAGACGTTCGACGCACAGCCGGAACGGGAAGACGCGCTTGACCTGCGCGTGGGCAATGCCCGCCTCGGCCAGGATCGGCGGCCATTCGGCGGGTCGATAGGATCGCGCGATCGACAAGGTGCCGTCCTCGCGCACGATCCGGTGCCAGCGCATCGCGCGCGCCAGCCAGGGGAAGCCGAGATGCGGCAGCCGGTGGCGGTGGAGGTCGTTGACCAGCCAGCCGCGCGCCGCCTCCGCCTCCATGAAGCGCAGGAAGGCGATCAGCTGGGCATGATCCATGTGGTGGGCGACCAGGCTCGACGTCACGACGTCCCAGCCTTCGCCCGCGCAATCGGCATAGTCGCCCGCGCGGAAGCGGATCGGCAGCAGCGGATCGGTCGCGGTACTGGCGACCTCCGCCGAGCGCGGGTTGAGGTCGATCCCGACCAGCTGCGCGGTGACGTTTCGCCGGGCGGCCCAGCGCGCGATCCGGCGCAGCATGTCGCCATGGCCGAACCCGACGTCGAGCAGCTTGAGCCGCCCGCCGCGCGGGATCGCGCGATCGAGGAAGGCGAGCGTCGGCCGCGCCGCCATCGTCCAGCCGTTTACGCGCGCGAGGTCCGCGAGTAGCGCGGCATAATGGTCTGCGGGCAGGTCGGCCGAATCCATCTGCTCCTCGGCGATGGCGCGCACCGACAGGTCGGTCATGCCGCCGACCGGAAGCGGAAGCCCTCCGCGGCGAGCCCCGGGCCGAAGGCGATCGCGAGGCCCTGCTCGATCGGCTTGCCGCCGTGTCGGGCCTCCTCGAGGATGCGCGCGAACACGAACATCAGCGTCGCCGAACTCATATTGCCACAGTCGCGCAGCACCGCGCGCGAATCGGCCAGCGCCTCGGGCGGCAGCCCAAATCCCTGTTCGACCGCATCGAGGACGGTGCGACCGCCGGCATGCACCGCCCAGCCGTCGATCGCGGCGATGTCGCCGAGCCCGGCGCGGAACACCGGGTCGGCGATCGCCTCGCCGATCTTGGCGGGCACCGCACCCGAGAGGTGCATCGCGAAGCCCATGTCGCCGACCGTCCAGCGGATCAGCTCTTCGCTGCCGGGCACGGTCATCGCGAACGGATCCGAGATGGCGAGGCCGACCGGATCGGCGGTGACCAGCGCAGCCGCCGCACCGTCGCCGAACAGCAGCATCGCGAGGATCGGCTCGAGCGCGATGTCGGGCTGGAGGTGAAGCGTGCACAGCTCGACGGTGATGACGAGCACGCGCGCCGTGGGCTCCGAGCGGACGATATGGTGCGCTGTGCGCAGCGCCGAGACCGCGGCATAGCAGCCCATGAAGCCGATCAGCACGCGTTCGACCGTTGCCGGCAGGCCGAGCCGGCGTGCGACGATCTGGTCGATGCCAGGCGCGATGAAACCGGTGCAGCTCGCCAGCACGATGTGGGTGATGCCCTCGGGCCGGCCGAGCGCCTCGACCGCGGCGACGCAAAGATCGGGCGCGGCCTCGGCATAGATCGCCATCCGCGCCGAGGTCGGCGGCATCGGGGCTGCGGGATCGGTGCTCTGATAGAAGGCGCCCGGCGAGGTCTGGTCGCCGTCGGCGGCGGGCGGGAGCACGGTCCAGCGCTTCTCGATCCCCGAACGCGACGCCATCCGCTTGAACAGCGCGCCGTCGCGGCGATCGGCGATGCGGCTCTGCGCCCAGTTGAGGAAGGCGGCATGCGCCTCGAACGGCGGCAGGGCGGTGCCGATGCGGTTGATATGGGCCTGGGCTGGCATGGGAACTCCGTCGCGGCCGGCTGCATGCCCCGCTGTGACTAGACGCTTGAGTTAGCGATAAACCTCACCGGAGATGAATATAGTCAGACCGGGCCCGAGAATGGCGGGCAGCGGCGCCGGGTGGCGGGCGGCATCGGCACGCGCCCGGTCGAGGATCACGGTCGGGACGCCGGGCGCGTGGACCACCGTGTCGGCCTGCGCGAGCCAGCGCGCCTCGGCGAGCGTGAGCTGGTCGGGATCGGGCGAGCGGAGCCGGATCTCGATCAGCCGGGGCGGCAGGGCGCTGCCGTCGCGCGCAAGCCACTGCGCCACCGTATCTGCGTCGGTCTCGGCCAGCGGGTCGAGCGGGCCGCCGGGATCGAGCGCGGCATCGATCGCGCGGCGCCGGTCGGCCGCGTCGGGAAAGCGCGCCCGAATCGTGGTGCGGGCGGCGTTGAGCGAGTCCGCGAGACGTCCGAGCCCCGCCGGCAGCAGCGACTCCAGCCGCTGGCGCAGTGCCTTGGCAAGGCCGGCCGAGGCGCCGCCGGTGCCGATCGCGATCAGCAGCGGATCGCGATCGATGATCGCGGGCAGGGTGAAGTCGCACAGGGCAGGGCGGTCGACCGCATTGACCAAAATGCCGCGCGCCTTGAGCCGGGCGACCGCCGCCTGAGCCTCGGCCTCGTCCTCGATCGCGACGATGGCGAGTGCCGCACCGCCGGTTTCGTCGACGATCGTGGCACCGGCGCGGACGAGCAGCCGCCGTTTGGCGTCCGCCGAGTCGCCGTCGCCCACCAGGATGACGGGTCGGCCGCGCAGGCGGAGGAAGACCGGGAGGCTGTGCATTCCTCTACATCCTCTCCGAGCCTGCCCGGGGAGGGGGACCGCCGCCGAAGGCGGTGGTGGAGGGATATCGCATCGGGCGAGCCGTTCGCAGCCTCTCCCCTCCACCATCGGCAACACCGACGGTCCCCCCCCTCCCCCCGCGTCGCGCGGGAAGGATCATAGCGACTCGATGAACGCCTTGACCGACGGGCCGACGTCGTCACGGCCGAGCGCGATCGCGATATTGGCCTGGATGAAGCCCGCCTTGTCGCCGCAATCGTGGCGCACGCCGTCGAAGGTGACGCCGTGGAAGGGCTGGTCGCCGATCATCCGCGCCATCGCGTCGGTCAGCTGGATTTCGCCGCCGGCTCCCTTTTCCTGCCGCTCGAGCACGCGCATCACGTCCGGCTGGAGGATGTAGCGCCCGACGATCGCCAGATTGGAGGGCGCATCGCTGGGCTTGGGCTTCTCGACCAGACCCTTGACCTCGGTCAGCGTACCGTTGCGCGTCCCCGGAGTGATGATGCCATATTGATCGGTGCGGCTCTCGGCGACTTCCTGCGCACAGATCAGATTGCCACCGACCTGCTCATAGGCTTCGACCATCTGCTTGAGGCAGCCGGGCTTGCCGACCATGAAATCGTCGGCGAGCAGCACCGCGAACGGCTCGTCGCCGATGATGTCGCGCGCGCACCACACCGCATGGCCGAGCCCCATCGGCTCCTGCTGGCGGCAATAGGCGATACTGCCGGGCTTCAAGAGCGTGCCGTCGAGCACGGTCAGCGACTTGCCGCGGCCCTTCATCGTCGCCTCGAGCTCGAAGGCGATGTCGAAATGGTCCTCGATCGCGTGCTTGCCGCGACCGGTGACGAAAATCATCTGCTCGATGCCGGCCTCGAGCGCCTCCTCGACCGCATATTGGATCAGCGGCTTGTCGACGATCGGCAGCATCTCCTTGGGCATCGCCTTGGTGGCGGGCAGGAAGCGGGTGCCGAGGCCCCCCACCGGGAATACGGCCTTGCGCAGCTTGGCGACCATCACTCGTCCTTCATATCGTCATGAGCCCAACTCGGTACGCTATCCGCGGCAATCAGTGCCGCGATATCCTGGCGCGCGCGCACGATCGCCCAGCGATCGCCCGACACCATCACCTCGGGGGTGAGCGCGCGGCTGTTATAGGTGCTCGCCATCGTCGCGGCATAGGCGCCGGCGGTCATGAAGGCGACGCGGTCGCCGGCCGCGACCCGGTCCATCTCGCGGTGCATCGCGAAGGTGTCGCCGGTCTCGCAGACCGGGCCGACGACGTTGGCGACGAAGCGCTCGCCGTCGGCGCGCACCGCGCGAATGTCGTGCCAGGCGTCGTAGAGCGCGGGGCGCATCAGGTCGTTCATCGCGGCGTCCACCACCACGAACGGCGCGACGCTGCCCGGCTTCACCCGGATCACGCTGGCGAGCAGCACGCCGGCATTGCCGACGATCAGCCGGCCCGGCTCGAAGATCAGCCGCACCTTCCAGCCCGCGGTCGCCTGGGCGACCATCGCGCCATAAGCGGCAGGCGACGGCGGGATCGGCTTGGACGGTTCGTAGGGGATGCCGAGCCCGCCGCCGAGATCCGCGGTGCGGATGTCGTGGCCGGCGGCGCGCAAATCGGCGATCAGTCCGCCGATCCGCGCGAAGGCGGCGGCGAGCGGGGCGAGATCGGTAAGCTGGCTGCCGATGTGCACCGCGACCCCCTGGATCGCGAGGCCCGAAAGCGCCGCCGCCCGCGCATAGGCGTCGGGCGCGAGCGTATAGGCGATGCCGAACTTGTTCTCCGAGCGCCCGGTCGAGATCTTGGCGTGGGTGCCGGCATCGACGTCCGGATTGACGCGGAAGGCCGCGCGCGCGGTCAGGCCAAGGCGGGTCGCGACCTCGGACAGCGTGACCGCTTCCTCCTCGGATTCGAGATTGAACTGGCCGATGCCCGCCTCGAGCGCGAGCGCCATCTCGTCGGCGACCTTGCCGACCCCCGAGAAGACGATCCGCTCGGCCGGGATGGCCGCCGCCAGCGCACGCCGCAGCTCACCGCCCGAGACGACGTCGGCGCCGCAGCCCATGCCGGCGAGCACCGACAGCACCGCGGCATTGGGGTTGGCCTTGACCGCGAAGGCGACCAGCGGCGGCTGTCCGTCCTGCTCGAGCCCGGCGAGCGCGTCGCGGAACACGCTGACGTGGCGACGGATGGTCGCGGCCGAATAGACGTAGACTGGCGTGCCGACCGCATCGGCGATCGCGTCCAGCGGCACCCGTTCGGCGTGCATCGCGCCGTCGCGTATCTCGAAATGGTCCATGCAAAAATCCGGTCAGCCGGGGGGCGGCAGGTCGAAACGGTCGGGCGCGAGCGGCGCCGACTTGATCACCAGCTCGTCCTGCCGCACCGGCCGCGCCTGCGGACCGACGGTGAGCAGGTCGGCGACGCTGGGCTGCTTGGCGGAGGTCGCAGGCTTGACCGGCAGCGGCATGTTGGCCGCCGGCTTGAGCATCGTCTTCTTGCCGCAGCCGCCGAGCAGCACGAGCCCGAGGCAGGCGACGATCGCGATTGTCCTCATCAAGCCTCCCCCAAAGCCGTGCGCGCCGCGGCGATCGCCTCGCGCACGCGGACCGGCGCGGTGCCGCCCAGGCTGGTCCGCGCCGCGACCGACGCGTCGACCGATAGCGCAGCCTGTACGCCCGAGTCGATGCGCGGATCGATCGCCTGCAGTTCATCGAGCGTGAGATCGGAGAGGGCAACGCCCTTCGCTTCCGCTGCCTTGACCACCGCGCCGGTGATGTGATGCGCCTCGCGGAACGGCACGCCGGCGACGCGGACCAGCCGGTCGGCGAGATCGGTCGCGGTCGCAAAGCCGGCTTCGGCCGCTGCCCGCATACGTGCCGTGCGGAAGGTCAGCGTCTCGACCATGCCCGTCATCGCCGCGATCGACAGCGCGAGCAGGTCGTGCGCCTCGAACACCGGCGGCTTGTCGTCCTGCATGTCCTTCGAATAGGCGAGCGGCAGGCCCTTCATCGTGATCATCAGCGATGTCAGGCAGCCGATGATCCGCCCGCTATGCCCGCGCACCAGCTCGGCGGCGTCTGGATTGCGCTTTTGCGGCATGATCGACGAGCCGGTCGACCATTGGTCGGGCAGGCTGACGAAGCCGAAGGGCTGCGACGCCCACAGCACGATCTCCTCGGCGAGCCGCGAGAGATGCAGCGCGGTCTGCGCGGCGCTGGTGAGGTAATCGATCGCGAAGTCGCGGTCCGAGACCGAGTCGAGCGAATTGGCGGTCGGCCGGTCGAAGCCGAGCGCCTGCGCCGTCGCCGTCCGATCGATCGAGAAGCCGGTGCCGGCGAGCGCCGCGGCGCCCAAGGGACACTCGTTCATCCGCGCCCGCGCGTCCGAAAAACGCGAGCGATCGCGGCGGATCATCTCGTAATAGGCCATCAGATGGTGGCCGAGCGTCACCGGCTGGGCGGCCTGCAGATGCGTGAAGCCGGGCATCACGCTGTCGGCATGCTCGTCGGCGCGCGCGACCAACGCCTGCTGGAGCGCGGCGAGACCCGCATCGACCGCGTCGATCGCGTCGCGCACCCACAGGCGGAAGTCGGTCGCGACCTGGTCGTTGCGCGAGCGCGCGGTGTGGAGGCGGCCCGCGACCGGGCCGATCGCCGCGGCGAGCTTGCTCTCGGTCGCCATGTGGATGTCTTCGAGCGCGAGGTCGTCGGTGACGCCGTTCGCTGCATAGTCGGTGGAGACGCCGTCGAGCCCGCGGGAGATCGTCTCGGCATCCGCCTGCGCGATGATGCCCTGCGCGCCAAGCATGGCGACATGCGCCTTCGAGCCCGCTATGTCCTGCCGCCACAACCTCTTGTCGAACGGGATCGAGGCATTGATCTCGCGCATCACCGCGGCCGGGCCTTCGGCGAAGCGCCCGCCCCACATCTGATTGGAGCCGTCCTTGCGCTCGTTGTCCCGCCCGTCGCTGATCGCCTGTCTCCCGCTCGTCGCCGCGCTCTCGCTCGGCGGCTGCGATAAGGCCAAGCCGTCCAACGAGCAAGGCGCGGACAATGCCGCGACCGCCGCTGCCGCGCCGACCGTTCCAGTGCCGGCGGCGCCCGCCGCACCCGAGGGCGGCAAGGTCGATCGCAGCCACAAGGGCGAGGCGATGCCGGCGATGCCGTTCGCGCAGCCGGGCGGCGCGCCGGCGACGCTCGCCAGCTTCCGCGGCCATCCGCTGCTGGTCAATTTCTGGGCGACCTGGTGCGCGCCCTGCGTCAAGGAACTGCCGACCCTGGACGCGCTCGCCGGCCGCGAGACGGGCAAGATGGCGGTCGTCGCGATCAGCATGGACATGGGCGGCGACGCGCAGGTCGGCCCGTTCTGGAAGAGCCACGGCCTGACCGCGCTCACCGCCTATACCGACGCCAAGAACCGCCTGCTCCAGGCGACCGGGGCGTCGGAACTGCCGACAACGATCCTTTACGACGCCAAGGGCAAGGAGGTGCTGCGCACCACCGGCGGGATGGACTGGAGCGGCCCCGATGCGGCGAAGCTGCTCGGCGAGGTGGGGTAGGGAAGCCCCAACACCGTTCGTCCTGAGTAGCCATTGAGCGAAGTCGAAATGGCGTATCGAAGGACCGTCCCGCCAGGCCACCGTCCTTCGATACGGGTCTTCGACTTCGCTCAGCCCCTACTCGGGACGAACGGAAGTGGTAAGCGCGATCACCGCCGCTTCGGCGGGACGATCTCGAACAGCGTCGGCCAGTCCTTGCCGGTCACGAACAGCCGGCGCTTGGCGGCATCCCAGGCGATGCCGTTGGGCACCGCGTCGCTGTCGGCATAGCCAATCTGGCGATGCAGCGCGCCGACGTCGATCCAGCCGACGACATGGCCCGACTTCGGATCGATCCGTGCGATGAAATCGGTCTGCCAGATGTTCGCCAAAATCTCGCCGTCGACCCATTCGAGTTCGTTGAGATTGGCGACAGGCTTGCCCTCGGCGGTGACCGTCAGCCGGTGGCGCTCCGTGAGCGTGTCGGGATCGAGGAAGCGCAGCGCGGGCGTGCCGTCGGACATGATCAGGCTGTGGCCGTCGCTGGTCAGCGCCCAGCCCTCGCCCGGATAGTGCCATTCGGACAGCCGCTTCAAGCCATCGAGCGACCAGCGCCAGCCCTTGTGATCCTGCCAGGTGAGGCTGACGATCTGGTCGTGCCACGGCACGATCCCCTCGCCGAAGGTCGGCGCCGCGATCGTCGCCTGCGCCAGCACATGGCCCGTCGCCAGATCGACCTTGCGGATGAACGAACGGCCGGGCTCGCCGGTGCTCTCGTAGAGCGTGCCTCCATGCCAGAACAGGCCCTCGGTGAACGCGCGGGGATCGTGCGGATAGGTCCGCACCACCTTCGCCGCCACGGTCGGCAGCTCGGCCCGGACCGCGACCGGTGCGAGCGCGAGCAGCAGTGCGAGGGCCAACCCGCGCATCAGTCGCGCAGCAATTCGTTGATCGCGGTCTTGGCGCGGGTCTGCGCATCGACGCGCTTGACGATGACGGCGCAGTAGAGCGACGGGCCGGGCGTGCCGTCGGGCAGCGGCTTGCCGGGCAGCGCGCCGGGGACGACCACCGAATAGGCGGGCACCTCGCCGATGAACACCTCGCCGGTCGCCCGGTCGACGATCTTGGTCGAGGCGCCGAGATAGACGCCCATCGACAGCACCGCGCCCTCGCGCACGATCACGCCCTCGGCGACCTCGGAGCGCGCGCCGATGAAGCAGCCGTCCTCGATCACCACCGGGTTCGCCTGCAGCGGCTCGAGCACGCCGCCAATCCCGGTGCCGCCCGAGAGATGGACGTTCTTGCCGATCTGCGCGCACGAGCCGACCGTCGCCCAGGTGTCGACCATCGTACCCTCGCCGACATGCGCGCCGATGTTGACGAAGCTCGGCATCAGCACCGCGCCCTTGCCGATGAACGCGCCGCGGCGGACGATCGCGCCGGGGACGACGCGGAAGCCCGCGGCGTGGAACGTCTCGGCGGTCCAATAATCGAATTTGGACTGGACCTTGTCGAACGCCGCCGCGCCGCCCGAGCCGTAGGGGACGAGTTCGTTGTTGCGCAGCCGGAAGGACAGCAGCACCGCCTTCTTGAGCCACTGGTTGACCTGCCAGTCGCCGTCCGCGCCCTTGTCGGCGATGCGCAGCGTGCCTTCGTCGAGATGGCGGATCGCGATCTCGACCGCCTCGCGTGCCGGCCCGGTGCTGTGGTGGCTGAGCTGGTCGCGCTGCTCCCAGGCGGCGTCGATGGTGGCGGCGAGGTCGGCGGTCATGCGGCGTCTCCGAAGAGCGAGTGGAGCCAGTCGGCGAGATCGGTGATGGTATGATCGACGAACGATCGGTCGGCGTCGTGACCCTGTTCGGAGCCGTTGTCGATCCACACCGTGGTCATCCCCAGCGCCTTGGCGGGGGCGAGATTGCGAGCCATGTCCTCGACGAAGACGCTTGTCCGCGGATCGATGCCGAACGCCGCGATCATCGACGCGTAGCTTGCGGCCTCCGGCTTGGGCAGATAGCCGCAGGCGTGGATGTCGTGGATCGCCTCGAAGCTCTCGCCGAGGCCGAGCTTCGCCAGCACGCGCTCGGCATAGGCACGATCGCCATTGGTGAAGACCAGCTTGCGGCCCGGCAGCCGCGCAATCAGCGCGGCCAGCCGGCGATCCTCGGCGAGGACGCCCAGATCGATGTCGTGGACGTCGGCGAGATAATTATGCGGGTCGATCGCGTGGCTCGCCATCAGGCCGGCCAGCGTCGTGCCATGCTGCTGGAAATAGCTCTTCTGGATGCGCCGCGCCTCGACGGGGTCATCGATCCCCAGCGTTCGGCCGACATAGGCGGTCATCCGCACATCCATCAGCCCGAACAGGTCGGCGGACGCGGGGTACAGCGTGTTGTCGAGATCGAAGATCCAGGCGCGGATGTGGGCGAAGGCGGGCAGCATCGCGGTGGGCGTTAGCGGGGCGCGCTTATCGGGGCAACCGCCTGCTCCGTTCGTGCCGAGCGAAGTCGAAGGCACCGCTCCAAGCCCATGGCCCGACATCGGTCGCTCGACTTCGCTCGGGACGAACGGCTTATTGGTGGCTTACACCATGAAGCTCTCGCCGCACCCGCAGCTGCCCTTGGCATTGGGGTTGGCGAAGACGAAGCCGGCGGTGAAGTCGTCCTCGACCCACTCCATCGTCGAGCCGATCAGATAGAGGATCGAGCCGCCGTCGACGAACAGCACGCCGCCCGGAGTCTCGATCCGCTCGTCCATCGGATCCGCCTCGGTGACGTAATCGACCGAATAGGCCAGACCCGAACAGCCGCGCCGCGGCGTCGACAGCTTGACGCCCACCGCGCCCTCGGGCGCGCGCGCCATCAGCGCGGCAATGCGCGCCTCCGCCGACGGCGTCAGGTTGAGCGCGGCGGGACGCGGGCGGCGGATGGTCGTCGTGGTCGTCATCACAACATCCCCAGTTCGAGCTTGGCCTCGTCGGACATTTTCTGCGGATCCCAGGCCGGTTCCCAGACGAGATTGACCTCGGCGGACGCGACCCCGGGGACCGCGCCGACGCGCATCTCGATCTCGCCCGGCATCGACTCGGCGACCGGGCAGTTGGGCGTGGTCAGCGTCATCGTCACAACGGCATGCGCCGATGCGATCTCGACATTATAGACCAGGCCGAGGTCGTAGATGTTCACCGGGATCTCGGGATCGTAAATGTCCTTGAGCGCGTCGATCACCGCCTCGTACAGTTCGCCGCCCGGCTCCTCGCCCGACAGCGGCGCGGGCTTCTGCGCCAAGAATCCCTCGAGATAATCCTTCTCGCGCCCGGCCGGCTCCGCGGCGTCCGCGCGCATGTCGGCGCGGACCTCGGCGTCGTCGAGCCGTGGCCGCGCGGGTTTCGCCGGCAGCTCCGTTGCGTCTGGTTCGACCATGATCCCGTTTCCGCTCACCCGGCTGATCCTATCCAAAAATGCGCGTAACACGTGCGATACCCTCGACCAGCGCGGCGACATCGGCCGGGCCGTTATACACACCGAAGCTCGCGCGCGCGGTCGCCTCGACGCCCAGCGCCGCCATCAGCGGCTGCGCGCAATGATGCCCGGCGCGGATCGCGACCCGGCTCTCGTCCAATATGGTGCCGACGTCGTGGGGATGCACCCCCTCGATCGCGAAGCTGACGATGCCGGCCGACTCGGCGGGGCCGAACAGCCGCACCGAGTTGAGCTCCGCGAGCGCCGCGCGCGTCTCGGCGACCAGTGCGGTTTCGTGCGCATGGATCGCTGGCAGACCGATGCCCTCGACATAGTCGATCGCGGCATGGAGGCCGATCACGCCGACGATGTGCGGCGTTCCCGCCTCGAAGCGCGATGGCGCCGGCAGATAGGTGGTGCGCTCGAAGCTGACCTTGTCGATCATCGATCCGCCGCCCTGCCAGGGCGGCATCGAATCGAGGATCTCGGCCTTCGCCCACAGCACGCCGATCCCGGTCGGGCCGTAGAGCTTGTGGCCCGAGAAGGCGTAGAAGTCGCAGCCCAGCGCCGCGACGTCGACCGGCAGCCGCGCCACCGCCTGGCAGCCGTCGACGAGGAGCTTGGCACCGACCGCGTGCGCCAGATCGGCGGCGCGCTTCACGTCGAGCGCCGAGCCGAGCACGTTCGAGACATGCGCGAGCGCCACGAGCTTATGCTCGCGCGTCAGCATCCGCTCGGCGGCGTCGAGGTCGATGCGGCCATCGTCGGTCAGCGGGCAGACGTCGATGACGATGCCGGTGCGGTCGCGGAGCAGCTGCCACGGCACGATGTTGCTGTGATGCTCGAGCGTCGAGAGCAGGATGCGGTCGCCGGGCTTGAGATGGGTGAGCCCCCAGCTCTGCGCGACGAGGTTGATCGCCTCGGTCGCGCCGCGCACGAACACGATTTCGCTGTCGGACGCCGCACCGACGAAGCGCGCGATTCGCCGGCGCGCGGCCTCATAAGCGAGGGTCATGTCGGCCGAGCGCTGGTACACGCCGCGATGCACGGTGGCGTAGGTCTCGCCGTAGGCGGTCGCTATCGCGTCGAGCACGGGACGCGGCTTCTGCGCGGTCGCGGCGGTGTCGAGATAGGCCCAGCCCGCCGGGATGGCGGGGAAGTCGGCGACGAGATCGAGCGGGCGATCGGAAACGAGCACGCTCATTGCCCTCTCCCCTCGGGGGAGAGGGGTTCTGGTTGCGTTCAAACATCAAGCCACCTGTCCGCAGTCTCCGCAAACGCCTCGCGCACCGCGTCATTGCCGATCCGCGCGAAGGCGTCGGCGACGAACGCCCGGGTCAGCATCGCGCGCGCCGGCAGCGGCGGGATGCCGCGGCTCGCCAGATAGAAGAGCGCCTGCCGGTCGAGCTCGCCGACCGTCGCGCCATGGCCGCATTTGACGTCGTCGGCGAAGATCTCGAGTTCGGGCTTGAGGTTGACCGCGGCGGTGCGCGTCAGCAGCAGTCCGCGCAGCGATTGCTCGCCGTCGGTCTTCTGCGCATGACGCGCGACCTCGACGCGGGCGGCGGCGGACGCGATCGCCTGCTCGTCGGCGACGGCGCGCCAGATTTGCCGGCTCTGTCCGTTCGCGGCGGCATGGCGGACGACGAACGCCGCGTCGTGGCGCTGCCGGGCGCGACCGAGCAGAGCCCCGCCGGCTTCGGCATAGGCCTCGATGCCGGTGATCGTCAGATGGCCGTCGAGCCGGCTGTCGGCCGCACCCGCGACCAGCGAGATAGTGGCGAGGCTGGCGCCTTGCGCGATATCGGCAGTGTCGGCGTGCGACTGGAAGCCCGCGTCCTGTACGAAGCGGCGCGCGACCATCAGCCTGGCCGAGCGCGCGAGCCGGATGGCCGTGGCGCGGTTGGTCCAGCCTTCGCCCGCGAAGCTCTCGACGATCGCGGCGGTGGCGTCTTCGTCGAGCATGATTTCGGCGGCGAGGTGGTTGGCGCCGCCGGTCGCGACATGGACGATCTGGATGGTGTCGCTCGCGGCGTCGCGGCCGAGCGAGAGCGACCAGCCGGTCGAGCCCGCGAGCCGACCGAGCGCGTGCTTCGATGCATCGGCGTCGGCTTGGCCGATGCGGACGGGGCCGGGGTTCGAGCGGCTCGCGTCATAGGCGCCGTCGACGAACAGGATGCGCGGGCCGGAAATGTCGATCCACAGGTCGTCGACCGACCGTGGCTGGCCGCTCGGCCGCGCATCGGCGAGCGCGGGAAGTGCTGCGAGGTCGGACCAGCGCCACGCTTCGTCGCGCGCGGAGGGGAGGGCGAGGAGCGTCATCCGAACATCCTCCCCATCGCAGATGGGGAGGGGGACCGCCGCCGAAGGCGGTGGTGGAGGGGGCAGGCGGCCGGGCGAATCGCGTGCAGCGACACCCCTCCACCATTCGCTGCGCGAGCGGTCCCCCTCCCCCCGCTGCGCGCGGGGAGGATGGTGGACGCCGTCACGCCGCGACCCCGTCGATACCGACATAGCCTTCGCGCTCGAGCTCGTGCGCGAGTTCGGCGCCGCCCGAGCGGACGATGCGGCCGTCGGCGAGGACGTGGACGAAGTCGGGCTTCACATAGTCGAGCAGCCGCTGATAGTGCGTGATCAGCAGCACCGCCTTGTCGGGCTTGCGCATGATCGTGTTGATGCCGTGGCCAACCGCTTTCAGCGCATCGATGTCGAGCCCGGAATCGGTCTCGTCGAGGATCGCGAGCTTGGGCGCGATGATCCCCATCTGCACCATCTCGTTGCGCTTCTTCTCGCCGCCCGAGAAGCCGACATTGACCGGACGCTTGAGCATCTCGTGATCGAGCCCGAGGCTGGTCGCCTCGGCGCGCGCGATCTTGATGAACTCGGCGCCCGACAGCGGCTCTTCGCCGCGCTGCTTGCGCTGCGCGTTGAGCGCCTCGCGCAGGAATTGCAGGTTGGAGACGCCGGGGATCTCGACCGGATATTGGAAGCCCAGGAACAGGCCGGCGGCGGCGCGCTCGTGCGGTTCCATCTCGAGCAGATCGGCGCCGTCGAAGGTCGCCGAGCCTGCGGTCACCTCATAGCCGGGCCGGCCACCGAGCGTATAGGCAAGCGTCGACTTGCCCGCGCCATTGGGGCCCATGATCGCATGGATCTCGCCCGGGTTGATCGCGAGCGTGATGCCCTTGAGGATCGCCTTGCCGGCGGTCTCGGCGTGGAGGTTGGTGATGTTCAGCATGATGATGATCCGGAAAGCCCCTCCCCTTCAGGGGAGGGGTTGGGGTGGGGCGCCCGCCGCAGGGGCATGGCTTGAAGCGTGGCGAGCAGATGCTGCAGCACGCCTTCGATGTTGCGCATGACGTCGCTGTTCCCGACGCGGATTACGCGATAGCCGAGCGTTTCAAGCGCGGCATCGCGCCGAGTGTCGGCTTCCGCATCGACATGCGTATCGCCGTCGACCTCGACGATCAGCCCGGTTGCGGGACAAAGAAAGTCCACGATGACGTGCTCGATCGTCGCCTGTCGCCGGAATTTGAAGCCGCCGAGCTGCGAGCGCGAGAGCTGTGCCCACAAACGCGTCTCCGGCTCGGTCGGGTTCGCGCGCATGGATCGTGCGTGCCCATGCAAGCCAGCGATGGCGTTTGCGGAGACGCCCCACCCCCGGCCCCTCCCCTGAAGGGGAGGGGAGTTCAGGCGCCTTGCCTCGTCCTGCGGAGCCAGCGTCACCCCACGCTCCCCTCGAGCGAAATCCCCAGCAGCTTCTGCGCCTCGACCGCGAACTCCATCGGGAGCTGCTTGAGCACCTCGCGCGCGAAGCCGTTGACGATCAGCGCCACCGCGGCCTCGGCGTCGAGCCCGCGCTGCATCGCGTAGAAGAGCTGATCGTCGCTGATCTTAGAGGTGGTCGCCTCATGCTCGATCTGCGCCGACGGATTGCCGACCTCGATATAGGGCACGGTGTGTGCGCCGCACTGGTCGCCGAGCAGCAGCGAGTCGCACTGGGTGAAGTTGCGGACATTCTCGGCGGTGGGCCCGACGCGGACCAGCCCGCGATAGGTGTTGTCCGAGCGGCCCGCCGAAATCCCCTTCGACACGATCGTCGAGCGGCTGTTCTTGCCGAGGTGGATCATCTTGGAGCCGGTGTCGGCCTGCTGGCGGTTGGTAGTGACCGCGACCGAATAGAATTCGCCGACGCTGTTTTCCCCGGCAAGCACGCAGCTTGGATATTTCCAGGTGATCGCGGAGCCGGTCTCGACCTGCGTCCAGCTCACCTTGCTGTTCTTGCCCTGGCAGAGCGCGCGCTTGGTGACGAAATTGTAGATGCCGCCCTTGCCCTCGGCGTCGCCGGGATACCAGTTCTGCACGGTCGAATATTTGATCTCGGCATCGTCGAGCGCGACCAGCTCGACCACGGCCGCGTGCAGCTGGTTCTCGTCGCGCTGCGGGGCGGTGCAGCCTTCGAGATAGGAGACGTGGCTGCCCTTGTCGGCGATGATCAGCGTGCGCTCGAACTGGCCGGTGTTCTCGGCGTTGATGCGGAAATAGGTCGACAGCTCCATCGGGCAGCGTACGCCCTCGGGGATGTAGACGAAGGTGCCGTCCGAGAAGACCGCGGCGTTGAGCGTCGCGAAATAATTGTCGTGCTGGGGAACGACCTTGCCCAGCCATTTGCGGACGAGATCGGGATATTCCTTGATCGCCTCCGAGATCGAGCGGAAGATCACTCCCGCGCGCTCGAGTTCGGCGCGGAAAGTGGTCGCGACCGAGACCGAGTCAAACACAGCATCGACCGCGATGCGCCGGCCCTGCGGCATCGCGTCGGTATCCTCGACGACGCCCGCGAGCAGCTTCTGCTCCTTGATCGGGATGCCGAGCTTTTCGTAGGTGCGCAGAATCTCGGGATCGACCTCGTCGAGGCTGCCGAGCTTGGGCTTGGCCTTGGGCGCGGCGTAATAGAAGGCGTCTTGATAATCGATCGGGGGAACGTTGAGCTTGGCCCAGTCGGGCGCCTCCATCGTCAGCCACAGCCGGTACGCCTTGAGGCGCCAGTCGAGCATCCAGGCAGGCTCGCCCTTCTTCGCCGAGATGAAGCGCACCGTGTCTTCGCTCAGACCCTTGGGTGCGAACTCCTGCTCGATGTCGCTCGAAAATCCCCATTCATAGGTGGAGAGCTTCTCGGCGGCGGCGATCGCTTCGAGATTCTGGGTGGCCATTACGCGATACTCATGGAGGTGATCTCGGCGTGCTCGACGGGCGCCGGGGAGGGCTCGGTCAGCGACGACAGGCTGACCGCGGAAAAGGCGCCGCGCACGGCGTCGTTGACCACGCCCCAATGCGGCTTGACCCGGCACGCCTGTTCGAGCGCGCAGTCGTGGCGGAGATCGTCGACGCAGGTGGTCAGCGCGATCGGCCCCTCGACCGCCTCGACAATGTCGGCGAGGCTGATCGCCTGCGACTCGCGGGCCAGCACGAAGCCGCCGGCGGCACCGCGGGTCGAGGCGAGCAACCCGGCGCCGGCAAGCTTGCCCATCAGCTTCTGCGCGGTCGGCAGCGGCACGCCGGTCTCGGCCGAGAGCAATGTCGCCGACAGCTTGGTCGCCGGCGCATGGCGCGCCGCCGCCGCCATCATCACGACGGCATAATCGGCAAGGCTCGACAATCTCACCGCAACACCAGGCGCATCTGCGATCCATTCTCAAATCGGACCGATTTGATCCGGATTGCCATGTGGTCCCGCGAGGCGACCGGGTCAAGGGTCAAGCCGGTCCAATCCCGTTCGTGCCGAGCGACGTCGAGGCACCATGCCCATGCCGTCCGCTTCACCCCGGTCCCTCGACGTCGCTCGGGACGAACGGTCGAGGGAGATGACAGAGCGGCGCGGTCGCGGTAGCGCCGCGCTATGGCGCTCTACCCCCTTCTCCGCCCGCTCATCTTCCGCCTCGATGCCGAGCGCGCGCATGGTCTGTCGATTGCCGCACTGGAACGGGCGCCGAAGCGCACGGCGCCGCGCTTCGATCCGCGGCTAGCGACGCAGGTCGCGGGGCTCGACTTTCCGTCGCCGGTCGGGCTGGCCGCCGGGTACGACAAGGATGCGCGCGTGCCCGATGCGATGTTGGGTTTGGGCTTCGGCTTCGTCGAGGTCGGAACGCTGACCCCGCTCGCACAGGCGGGCAACCCGCAACCGCGGCTGTTCCGGCTCGCCGAGGATCGCGCGGTGATCAATCGCATGGGGTTCAACAATGGCGGGCAGGCCGCCGCCTTCGCGCGTCTGGCGGCACGTGAGCGGCGCGGGATCGTCGGAATCAATGTCGGTGCGAACAAGGAGTCGGTCGACCGTGTCGCCGATTATGCCAGGGGCGTCGTAGCAATGGCGCCGGTCGCGGACTATCTCGCGATCAACATCTCTTCGCCCAACACGCCGGGTCTGCGCGCGTTGCAGGAGGCGGCGGCGCTCGACGAGCTGCTCGCCGCGGTAATCGAGGCGCGGGGGCCGGGCGGTCCGCCGATCTTTCTCAAAATCGCGCCCGATCTGGATCCGAAGGACATCGATGCGCTCGCGCGCGTGGTCGTCGATCGCCGGCTCGATGCGCTGATCGTCGCCAACACGACGATCTCGCGCCCGCCGCTGTCCTCGGCACATTCCGGCGAGCAAGGCGGCCTGTCGGGCGCGCCGCTGCGCCCGCTTGCGCTCCAGCGCCTGCGCGACGTCCGCCACGCGACCGGCAGCGCGATCCCGTTGATCGCCGCGGGTGGCATCGCGTCCGCCGCCGACGCCTATGCGCGGATCCGCGCGGGGGCGAGCCTGGTCCAGCTCTATTCGGCGCTGGTCTATGAAGGGCCGGGGCTGGCGAGGCGGATCGCGCGCGAACTGGTGCCGCTGCTCGAACGCGACGGATTTGCCAGCGTCGCGCAGGCGGTCGGCGCCTGAGCGCGCGACGCGTCAGCCGAACGGCGCGACGACGAACTCCGGCAGCGCCTCGGCGCGTGCGGCAAGCGCTGCGAAGGCAGGATGCGTCGCGGGGTCGATCGTGCCGGGCAGCATCTCCGCGACGAAGCGCCACGCGACCGCCGCGGTGACGTCCGCCTGCATCGGCCGGTCGTCCAGCAGCCAGCCATCGCGCTCCCCCGCCGCCGCGTCGATCAGTCGGCAGGCGGCGGCGAGCTGGCCGGTGACGCGCTCGACCCACGGTTCGTGCTGCTTCTCGGCCGGGCGGAGCCGGCGCTCGTAGACGATCTGCACGGCCTTGTCGCACGCCGCGAGGCCAAGCCCGACGAGATGCTGGTTGCGCGCATGCGCGGCGAGATCGGCCGGCTCGAGCCGACGCGCCGGGTCCGCACTGCGTTCGAGATGCGCCAGGATCAGCGACGACTCGATCAGTACGACGCCGTCGTCGGTGACCAGCGTCGGCGCCTTGACCACCGGGCTGATCGCCGCGAACGCATCATAGTCGCCGAACACCGACAACGGTTCGTGCGCGAAGGGCAGGCCGAACCAGTGCAGCGAAATCGCGACGCGCCGGACATAGGGCGAGTCCAACATGCCGATCAGCCGCATCATTGCCTCCACAAGCGCCGGTCGGTCGAGCCTAGCAGCGGATCCACGGCCGGCAATCATATGTTGGCTTGGCGCGATGGACGCGATGGCGCAAAAGCGGCCGGTCGTGCGGAGACCGACAGGAGAGGCCATGCGACAGCTCGAACATTTCCCCAATCTGGTGACGATGTTCTTCGTCCGCGCCGCCGAGAAGGGCGAGGCGCCCTTCCTGTGGCGCAAACAGGAGGGCCGCTGGGTCGCGATCAGCTGGCGCGAGGTGGCGGCGCGGGTGGCGGCATTGGCGGCGTCGCTCCGGCGACGGGGGCTGGAACCGGGCGACCGCGTGCTGCTGGTCGCCGAGAACCGCCCCGAATGGTGCATCGCCGATCTCGCGATCATGGCGGCAGGCTGCGTCACCGTCCCCGCCTACACCAGCAACACCGCGCGCGATCACGAACATATCCTCGAGAATAGCGGTGCGCGCGCGGCGATCGTCTCGACGGCGAAGCTCGCGACGACGCTGATTTCGGCGATCTTACGCGCGGGGCAATGCCGGTTGGTGATCGGCATCGACGCGATGCGGATCGGCCAGGCCGGCAGCTTCGCCTTCGCGACCTTCGACGCGCTCGCGACGCCGGCCGCTGATGGGGACGACGACGTCGCTGCCTGCGCCGAAGCGGCGCGGTCCGTCGATCGTGATTCGCTCGCCTGCCTGATCTACACCTCGGGCACCGGCGGCGCGCCGCGCGGCGTGCGCCAGCATCATGGTGCGATTCTGCACAATGTCGCGGGTTGCGCACGGATTATCTCGGAGGATTTCGGGTGGGGCGAAGAGATTTTCCTCTCCTTCCTGCCGCTCAGCCACGCCTATGAGCATAGCGGCGGGCAGCATCTGCCGATCGGGCTCGGCGGCCAGATCTATTATGCCGAAGGGCTTGAAAAGCTCGCCGCCAATATCGAGGAGGTGCGGCCGACGATCATGGTCGTCGTGCCGCGACTGTTCGAGGTGCTGCGCACGCGCATCGCCAAGGCGATCGTCAAACAGGGCGCACTGCCCGCCTGGCTGCTCGAGCAAGCCAATACCATGCCCGAGCGACCGCGGCTCTGGCAGCGGCCGATGGACCTGCTGCTCTCGGCGACGATCCGCAAGAAGGTGCGCGGACGCTTCGGCGGGCGATTGAAGGCGATGGTGTCGGGCGGGGCGCCGCTCAATCCGCAGGTCGGACGCTTCTTCGCCTCGCTTGGGGTGATGATCCTGCAGGGCTATGGCCAGACCGAGGCGGGGCCGGTGATCTCGTGCAACCGGCCCAAGGGCGGCATCACGCTCGACGGCGTCGGCCCGCCGCTGCACGGCGTCGCGCTGCGCATCGCCGAGGACGGCGAGATCGAGGTGCAAGGCGAGCTCGTCATGCACGGCTATTGGCGCAATCCCGAGGAGACAGCACGCGTGCTGTCCGCGGATGGGTGGCTGAGCACCGGCGACATTGGGCATCTCGACGGCGCCGGCCGGCTGGTCATCACCGATCGCAAGAAGGACATCATCGTCAACGACAAGGGGGATAATGTCGCGCCCCAGCGGATCGAGGGCATGCTGACGCTCCAGCCCGAGATCCTGCAGGCGATGGTAGCGGGCGACCGGCGGCCCTATCTGGTCGGGTTGGTCGTGCCGGACCCCGAATGGCGCGGCGCGTGGGCCGCAGCGCAGGGTCTGGCCGACGACGCGGCGCTGGCGGACGACCCCGCCTTCGGTCGGGCTATCCAGGCGGCGGTGGACCGGGTCAATGCTGATCTGTCCAATATCGAGAAGGTACGCCGCGTGCTCGTCGCCGACGCACCCTTTGCGATCGAGAACGAGCAGTTGACCCCGTCGCTGAAGATCCGTCGCCATGTGATCCGCGCCGCCTACGGCGTGCGCCTCGACGCGCTCTACAAGGCGGCGGGCTATTAAGGACGAGATCGGTTATCGTCACGCCGGCGCGAGGCAGGTGACGATGGCGGAATCCGGCTGACGGGGACCACCTAAGGCTTATGCACCTTCGCATAGGGCACGAAGCTGTTGAAGCTGCAGCTGCCATAAGGGATGCGCGACGCGGAATCGAAGATTTCGAGGATGTCGCCGGCGCATAGCGATGTACTCGGCGTCCGCGTCGCATAAGCGCGGTCTGCCTTGAGCGCGGCGCACTCATGCGGACGGTTGAGATAGTCCGCCGACCCCGCCATGCGATAATAGATCGAGCCGTCGTCAAAGGTCTGCGTGTCGATGATCCGCGTCTGGCTGATGCAGGGCACCGGCTCGCCCGCGACGCGCCCGGCAAGCAGTTTGTCCGGATTGGGGGCGCCCTTCGCATACGCCGTGCCCGTCGCCAGGATCGCCATCGTCACAAGCGCTATACCGATCCGCATCATCCGACTCCTTCTCGTCGCGACAACGCTTCGCGGCGCCATCCTATCCGGCGAAACTGTCCTTGGCGGCGCGGCGCTGGCCGAGCTGTTCGGCGGACGCGGCGCGCATGAACGGATTGGTCGCACGCTCGGCGGCGATCGTCGTCGGCAGCGTCGGGCGCCCCCCGCCGCGCCGCCGCTCCGCCTCGAACAGTGCGGCCCTGGCATCGCCGTTGGCGGGCTCGGCGACAACCGCGTAGCGGCCGTTGGAGACGGTATATTCGTGGCCGCAATAGACCCGCGTCTCGCCGGGCAGCGCGGCGAGCTTGGCCATCGCCGCGAACATGTCGGCGGGCGTGCCCTCGAACAGCCGGCCGCAGCCCATCGCGAACAGCGTGTCGCCGGTGAACACGGTCTGCGCATCGGGCAGGTGGATGGCGATGTGCCCCGCAGTGTGCGCGCCGACCGCAAGGATGTCGCCCGCGATCGTGCCGATGCGGACCTGCTCACCCTCGGACAGCATCACGTCGAGCGTCTTGATCTTGTCGGCCTCGGCGGCGGGGCCGCTGATCCGCGCGCCGGTGGCCTCGCGGATCGCGGCGTTGCCGCCGACATGGTCGGGATGCCAGTGCGTGTTCCACACCTGCGTGATCGTCCAGCCGCGCTCGGCGGCGGCGGCCAGCGCGGGCGTCGCCTCGCCGGGATCGACGACCACGGTCTCGGTGCTGACCGGATCATGGACCAGCCAGATATAATTGTCGCTGAGCGCGGGGACGGCGACGATCTCCAGCATCTTTGGCGCTAGCGACATACGACCTACCAGCTGCCGGTGTTGGGCATCGACGCCCAAGGCTCGGCAGGCGGCAGGCGGTCGCCGCCCTGGAGCAGCTCGATCGAGATATTGTCGGGCGTGCGGACGAACGCCATGTGGCCGTCGCGCGGCGGGCGGTTGATCGTCACGCCGGCGTCCATCAGCGTCTGGCACAGCGCATAGATGTCGTCGACGCGATAGGCGAGATGCCCGAAATTGCGGCCGCCCTCGTAGCTCGTCTCGTCCCAATTGTGGGTGAGCTCGACCTGCGCGTCCTCGTCGCCGGGGGCGGCGAGATAGATCAGCGTGAAGCGGCCGGCCTCGCTGTCCATCCGCTTGACCTCGCGCAGGCCGAGCAGCTCGAGGAAGCGGATCGTCTCGGCGGGATCGGAGACGCGGATCATGGTGTGGAGATATTTCATCGCGGCTATCTAGGATCGCCGGGCAAGGATGGGAATGGGGCGTCGCCCGGGATCGTGCCTAACCTCCCCATCTTCGTCATGCCGGACGTGATCCGGCGTCCTGCGACAGAAGCGGCAATGGTTGCGGTCCTGGATCCGGATCAGGTCCGGGATGACGGCTAAAGCGTGTCGCTCGACACAATAGGCGGCTCAGCGCCCCGCCGCCGGCGTCGCGGTCGGCAGGCCGCCGGTCTTGACGAGCAGCGCGCGCGCCTGTGCCGCCGCGTCGCTGCCCGGCTCGGCGGCGATCGCCCGCGCCCATTGGGAG
>NZ_CALMAW010000127.1:0-35447 GCF_937859915.1 uncultured Sphingomonas sp.
GACGAGGTCGGCGTCGGTCGGCGCGGCGTCGTCGCGCGGCCCGACCGCGATCAGCGGGACCGGCGGCGCTGGCACGTCCGCCAGATCGCGCGGCGCACGCGCATCGAACCACAGCCAGTCGCGGGTATCGTCGCGCTCGTTGGCGTACGACCGCGATAGCTTGTTCCTGTCCATCGCCTCCCTCTACACTCCTGCGCGATGAAAGAGGCAACCGATCCTGCACGCACGACTGTCCGGTCGGTCGCCGACGCGCACGGAATCGGACTGCTGAACGCGCTCGGCATGCCGATGCGGGTCGCCGCGCGCGCGGATCATCCAGCGCTCGCGTGGCGGCGCGCGGGGCTGATGGCGGTGACGGGACGCGCCGATGGATCCGCTTCGGCCTGTCCGGTACCCCTGACCGAAGCGGCGGACGGCGCGCTGGCCGCGCTGCGCGCGCTAGCACCGGATGCCCCCCTCCCCGCGTCGGGCGCCCTCCTGCTCGGCGAACGCGCCCGGCTGCTCGGGCTCGAGCGGCAGGGCACGATCTCCGCCAACGGCAGTTGCCGGCTGATCGTCTGTCGTGACGGTGGCGTCGCGCTGAACCTGCCGCGGGGCGACGACTGGTCGCTGCTGCCCGCACTCTTCAAAGCCGACGCGGCGCATTGGGCCGATGTCGCACGGCTCGCCCGCACTTGGCCGGTCGACGCGCTCGTCGCACGCGGACGGCTGCTCGGATTGGCTATCGCAGCCGATCGTGCCGCCCTTACTCGTGCTTCACCCTTCGGATCCGCCCGGTGCGCCGCCCCCCGCTCCACGGATGGCCCGCCGCTGGTGATCGAACTGGCAAGCCTGTGGGCGGGCCCGTTGGCCGGCGCGCTGTTGCGCGATTGCGGCGCGGACGTCGTCAAGGTCGAGCGCCGCACGCGACCCGACGGCGCGCGGGGCGGCGATCCGACGGTCTTCGCGTTGCTCAACGCGGGCAAGCGTAGCGTTGCGCTCGATTTCGCGCGATCGGAGGACATCGCGGTGCTGCGCGCGTTGATCCGTCATGCCGATATCGTCATCGAAGGCTCCCGCCCGCGCGCGTTTCGGCAGTTAGGGATCGATGCCGCGGCGGAGGCGGCGCGCGGAGCGACCTGGATTTCGATCACCGCGCATGGCCGCGACGGCGACGCGGCGGACTGGATCGGATTCGGCGACGATGCAGGCGTGGCTGGCGGACTGTCGGCGGCGATGCGGCGTAGCTGGGGCGAACCTTTGTTCGCGGGTGACGCGATCGCCGATCCGCTGACCGGCATCACCGCAGCACTCGCCGGCTGGGCGAGCTGGCTCGGCGGCGGCGGGCGGATCGTCGATATCGCCCTGGCGAGCGTGGTCGCGCATGCCTGCGCACTGGCCGACGCCGACGACGATCTGGCCGGCTGGCAGGCGCTCGCCGTGGCGGACCGCGCGCCGTTCTATGCGATGCGGAGCCCGCGCGGATCGGTTCGCGCGCTCGGCAGCGACACCGTCGCGGTGCTCGGCGGTCTTGCCGTCGCGGCTCCGCTGTGAAAGGCAGCGCGCGATGGTCGCGATCAACAAGCAGGGACAGGCGCTGGGTCGCAAGGGTGCGGAAAGTCGCGCGCGGCTGATCGAGGCGACGCGCGGCCTGATCGCCGAGACCCCCGCCGAGAAGCTGACCGCCAGCGCGGTCGCGCGCGCCGCGGGGCTCGCCTCGCAGACCTTCTACCTCTATTTCGCCGACGTCGACGAAGTGCTGCTATCGCTCGCCAACGAGGCGGCGGGCGACATGGCGGAGATCGTCGCCGAACTCGACCTGCCATGGGAAGCAGTGACAATCGACGCGCACGCCCAGCGCTTCATCGCAGCGTTCTACCGGTATTGGGACAAGCATCGCGCGATCCTGAATGTGCGCAATTTCCGCGCCGAAATAGGTCAGCCGCCATTCGTGCGCGCGCGCGACGACGCGGCAATGCCGGTCGTACGCGGGCTGGCGACCCGGATCGGCGCGGCGCAGCGCGATCCCGCGCTGCCCGAACGCGACGCACTGGCGCGCGCGGTCATCCTCTATTCGTCGATCGAGCGGATGGCCTCGCGCTATGCGATCATTCAGGGCGAGGGATCGCTGTTCGACGCGGAGGATCTGAAGCGCGCCGAGGCCCATATCCTGCGGCTGTTGCTGGCGCCCGCCTGATCCAAAAAAAGGGCGGACCGTTGCCGGACCGCCCCCTTCCTCACGATATCGCGATGCTCACTCGGCGGGTACTGCGGCCATCGCCGCTTCGTCCTGTACACTACCGTCGTCCTTGGCCACGTCGCGGAACATCTTCGTGATGTCGCCCGAGGTGACGCGGCGCGCGACCTCACCCGGTGCGAGGGGCGCCGGACCACCATAGGACACCGGATCGGTATTGACGTGATCCGCCAGCTTTCGCAGTTCGCCGACATTGCAGTTTTCGCGACCGCCCATCGGGCCGAACGCATCGAAATTGTAACGGTCGAGCGCGTTCTTGTGCGTGATCTTGTCGATAGTCTCGTCGCTCAGACCGATCAGGCTCTTGTGCAGGATTTCCGGCACGTCCGGCCAAAGCGTGTCCGAATGCGGATAGTCGCATTCATAGGCGACGTTGTCCTCTCCGATCGCATCGAGGTTCTTGATCCCGAACGCGTCGTCGATGAAGCAGGTCAGGAAATGCTCGCGGAACAAGTCGCTCGGCTTGCGGCCTGGACCGAAATCGGCATGCGTCCACTTGTGGTGCTGCTCGAACGAGAAATCGGCGCGCTCGAGGAAGTACGGGATCCAGCCGATGCCGCCCTCGCTGAGCGAGATCTTGAGAGGGTACTGCTGCAACGCCTTCAGGTGGAGCCAGTCTGCGGCCGAATTGACGATCGAGATCGGCATGGTCGTGATCCACGCATCGATCGGCGATTCCATCGACGCGTGCGGCGCCTGCGCGCCCGATCCGATATGGATGTTGATGTTGATGTCGAGGTCCGCGCAGACCTTCCACAGCGGCTCCCAATGTTCGTTGTGGATGCTCGGATACCCCTTCAGCGCGGGATTGTCCGAGAAGGAGATGTTGTGGCACCCCTTCTTGTTGACGCGCCTGATCTCCTCAACCGTCGCATTGATGTCCCAATAGGGCAGGATCGCGTTGGGGATATTGCGGCCCGGATACAGCCCGCACCACTCGTCGATGTGCCAGTCGTTATACGCCTGCAGGACGATGCGCGCATTTTCCTTGTTGTCGAACATGTGGAACAGGAAGCCGTCGAACGTGACCACGCTCGGGAAATTGAGCGAGGCGAGGATGCCGTTCGCGTTCATGTCCTCGATGCGCGAATCGATGTCCCACGCGCCCTTGCGCATGTGATCGAGGCTAACCGGCTCGCAGCCATATTCCTCCTTCACGCGGCCGACGACGGCGTTCAAGCCAATCGCGCCGGTGCGCTTGCCCTCGTACAGCCAGAAATCGGCGCCGTTCTTGTCCTTGCGAAGCTCGGGCATGAAATGCTTGTGCTGGGCGCTCATGTGCGCCTCGTACATGTGCGGCGGCTCGACGATGTGATCGTCGACGCTCACGATGATCATGTCTTCGACTTTCATTGAACCTCTCCTATTTTTTAAAACCGACATGTTGACGGTTTTGATCTAGCGCCCAATCCTGTCGACGTAAAGCGAGAAGACGCGCCGAGCGTTGCACGATCTGTCAAAATCGCATGCCGATATCGTCCCAGCGCGGACTAATTTGGCAGGGGCATTGCGTTTGACGCGTGCGCCGCGCTGTGGCTCCACCGCATGCTACGCTTGTCCAAGGTGATCGCGATGCCACAGCCCATGGAGGAAACGGTGCCCGGCGCGGCGTTGTCGGCCGCGATACTCCCCGTGACGCCGTTGCCGCCGCCGCGACAGCGCTCGCCGATGCTCGCGCCGCTCGGCGGCAGGACGTTCCGAACGATCTGGTCGGCCAGCCTGATCTCGAACTTCGGTCAGCTGATCCAGGGGGTCGGCGCGGCATGGGCGATGACGCGGATGAGCAGCGATCCGACGATGGTCGCGCTCGTCCAGACCGCGATCATGCTGCCACTGATGCTGGTCGCGATGCCCGCGGGCGCGATCGCCGACATGTTCGATCGCCGCAAGGTGGCGCTGGTCGGGCTCGCCTTCGCCTGCGTCAGCGCCGCGGCGCTCACCACCTGTGCGCTGGCGGGGCTGCTGACGCCGTGGCTTCTGCTGGCCTTCTGTTTTCTGATCGGGACCGGGGTCGCACTCTACGGCCCCGCCTGGCAGTCGTCGATCGGCGAGCAGGTGCCGAGCGAGCAGCTGCCCGCAGCGATCGCGCTAGGATCGATCAGCTACAATATCGCGCGCAGCTTCGGGCCCGCGATCGGCGGCGTGATCGTCGCGGCGCTGGGTTCGGTCGCGGCGTTCGGGGTCAACGCGCTCGCCTATCTGCCGTTGATGGTGGCGATGGCGCTGTGGCGGCGCACGCCGACGCCGTCGCGGCTGCCGCCCGAGCGGATCGACCGCGCGATCATCTCGGGCGCGCGCTACGTGATCCATTCGCCACCAATCCGCATCATCCTCATCCGCACGCTGGTCAGCGGGATCGTCGGCGCGTCGATATCCGCACTGACGCCGCTGATCGCCAAGGACCTGCTCGGCGGCGGCGCCAGCACCTACGGCCTGCTGCTCGGCACGTTCGGCGTCGGCTCGGTCGTCGGCGCCTTGTTCATCGCGCGCGTCCGCGGACGCGTCGATCCCGAGGTCGGCGTACGCGGTTGCGCGCTGCTGGCAGGCGCGATGATCGCGGTGGTCGGTGCAAGCCGCAACCTGTGGCTGACCGGCGCGGCCCTGCTGTTCGCAGGCGCGGCCTGGACGCTGCTGGTCGCGCTGTTTAACGTCGGCGTACAGCTCTCCGCGCCGCGCTGGGTGACGGCGCGCGCAGTGGCGTGGTTCAGTACCGCGATCACGGGCGGCATCGCGTTCGGTGCGTGGCTGTGGGGCCAAGTCGCCGCCGCGCACGGCGTCGGTACGGCGATGACCGTTTCTGGCATCCTCATCATGCTGACGCCGTTGCTGGGCGTCCTGCTGCCGATGCCGAAGATCGCGGGTGCCGAGGTCGACATCGGCGAGCGCGGCCACGCCCCCGCCGTCGCGCTGGCGCTCACCAACCGCAGCGGGCCGATCAACATCGAGGTCGACTACCGCGTCGATCCCGCCGATGCGCGCGCCTTCTACGACGCGATGCAGGGAGTGCGGCGCGCGCGGCTGCGCAGCGGCGGGTTCGAATGGTCGCTGGCGCGCGACATCGAGGACCCGGCGCTGTGGACCGAACGCTATCACTGCCCGACCTGGGGCGACTATCTGCGCCAGCGGACCCGCGCCACGCAGTCCGACGACGAGGCGCAGGCGCGTGCCGAAGCATTCAACAGTGCCGCGCCCGGTGACCGCGTCCGGCGGCGGCTCGAACGGCCGTTCGGTTCGGTTCGCTGGCGTGCCGACACCCCCGATCCACAGGGCGACGCGGTTACACCCTATCCCAGTTGAGCCGTATCGCCGGGACGCTTTCGCCTTGCGGGCTCTGGCTCCTTGGCGCCCCGGTCGGCACGTTATGGGCACAGTCTCGAAGGGCATGCCATGCAGGAAAACGACCTTCCGGTGTCGGCGATCGCCGATGCCCGCACCTTTACCGATCAAGCAGCACTGCACGGACTGCTCGCGCGGCTCCGGCGGACCGATCCGATGCCGTGGGTGGAGTCCGGCCTCACCCGGCCGTTCTGGCTGGTGACGCGCCACGCGGACATCACCGCGATCGAGCTGCAGCCCGACCGCTTCATCAACCAGCCGCGCCAGGCGATTCTCCCGATCGCCTATGAACAGGCCGCCGCGGCGCGGACCGGCGGCAAGGGCTATCAGGAGGTGATGCGCAACCTGGTCGCGATGGACGGGCGCGAACACCGCGTGTTCCGCGCGATCGCGCAGAGCCAGTTCCTGTCCAAGGCGCTGGGCGTCATCCGCGACGATATCGATGCGCTCGCAGTCGAGTTCGTCGACCGGATGGAAGCGCGCGGTAACGCGTGCGATTTCTCCGCAGAAATCGCGATGTGGTATCCCTTGCGCGTCATCATGACGATCTTGGGCGTCCCGCGCGAGGACGAGGCACTGATGCTGCGCTTTACGCAGCAGGTGCTGACCAGCCAGGATCCCGAATATTCGCAAGGCGGCGGCGGCATCTCTGCGATGATTCAGATGTTCGACTATTTCCGCCCGCGCATCGCCGACCTGCGCGTGACACCGACCGAGACGATCGGCAGTGTCGTCGCCAACGCGCGCGTCGACGGAGATCTGCTGAGCGATCGCGATGTGTTCGGCTATTTCCTGATCCTGGCCACCGCCGGGCACGACACCACCAGCTACAGCCTGGCCGGTGGGCTGCTCGCGCTCCTGGAAAATCCGGAGGCGTTCTCCCGGCTGCGCGCCGACCCGTTGCTGATTCCCGCAGCGGTGGACGAGATTATCCGCTGGTCGAGTCCCGTGCGCCACTTCGCACGCACCGCGGTGGAAGACGGCGAGATTGCCGGCACCGCGTACAAGGCGGGTGACACGTTTCTTCTGTCCTACCCGTCGGCGAACCGCGACGCGGCAGTGTTCGACGATCCCTTCGCATTCCGCATCGACCGAAAGCCCAACCGCCATCTCGCCTTCGGCACCGGCCCGCACCTGTGCCTTGGGCAGCATCTCGCGAGAATGGAGCTGGCAGCGTTCCTGCGCGAATTCGTCGCGCGGATCGACACCGTCGAACTCGCAGGCGAGCCGCGCTGGACCGAGTCGACCTTCGTCGGCGGCACGAAGGCACTGCCGGTACGCTACCGCTTCAAGGACCGCGTACCGGCCTGATCCGTGTCAGCCGATTCGGCAGGCACAGATCTTGTTGCCGTCGAGATCGCGGAAATAGCTCATGTAGGAGCCGCGGTCGCCCGGCGCGCCCTCGTCGATTGCACCCAGCGACACCGCCTTGGCATGGAATGCATCCACCGCTTCGCGTGTCGGAAGGTCGAGTGCGATCATCGTTCCGTTGCCCGGCGTCGCAGGTCCCCTGTCGAACGGCGCCAGCACGCGAAGACCAACTTGCCGTCGCGACCAAAGATCGTGCCGCTACGTGGATGATCGAACAGCTTCGGGAGTCCCGTGCCGTCGAACAGCGCGATATAGAACGGAACGGAGCGGTCCAGATCGTTCGATCCGATCGTAGCTTAAGTGAGCATGGGCGATCCTTCGTCGGGTCTGATCGCGCGACGCTATCAGCGACGACCGGCCGCGAAATGCCCGGTTGACCGATATCGCCCCCACGGCTTGCACCGCGTGCGGCGTTGCCGCCTATCCGACGATCGAACGAGCGGAGATCTAACGATGGACGGAATGACCGGCCCGGTCCTTTACGAAGTGCTGTCCGACCATGTCGCGCAGGTGACGCTGAACCGTCCCGAGAAGCGCAATGCGGTCAATCCCGAGCTTGCCGATGCGATGGAGGCGATCGTCAGGCGCATCGAGGCGGATCGCGCGATCCGCGCGGTGGTGCTGACCTCGTCAGAGCCGCGCGTCTTCTGCGCCGGCGCCGATCTGGCCGCGGTCAGCGCCGGCAAGGGGCGCGGGATCGAGACCGCCGCGGGCGGGTTCGCGGGGCTGGCCTATGCGATCCGTTCGACGCCGTGGATCGCCGCGGTCGAGGGTGCGGCGCTGGGCGGCGGGCTCGAGTTGGTACTCGCGTGCGAGATGGTGATCGCGTCGGAGAATGCGCGGTTCGGCCTCCCAGAGGCGAAGCACGGGCTGATCGCGGCGGCGGGCGGCGTCCACCGGCTGGCGGCGATGCTGCCGCGCGCGATCGCGAACGAGATGATCGCGACCGGCGATCCGATCGACGCGCCGCGCGCCTATCATCTGGGCCTTGTCAACCGCGTAGTCGAGCCCGGGGCCACGTTGGCCGCGGCGATTGATCTCGCCAATCGGATCGCCGTCAATTCGCCGCTGGCGGTGCAATATGCGTTGCAGGGCGCGCGCGCGAGCGCGGCGTTGCCAGACTTCGCGGGGCGGATGGTCGTCGCCGAGCGTTTCGCGGCGCTGCGCCAGACTGACGATTTCGCCGAGGGTCCCCGCGCGTTCGTCGAGAAGCGCGCACCCGTCTGGACGGGGCACTGACGCCGATGCATCCGCGTCTGCATGCCGAGGCCCGGCCCGACCATGTCGCGCTGATCGTCGCTGCGACGGGCCAGACGATCACCTACCGCGATCTAGAGACGCGGGCGAACCGCGGCGCGCGTGCGTTGCGCACGCTTGGACTGGAGATCGGCGATACAATCGCGCTGCTGTGCAACAACCGCCCCGAATGGCTCGACGTCTATTGGGCGGCGCAGCGCAGCGGGCTGACGCTGGTGCCCGCCTCGACGCGGCTCAAGACAGAAGAGATCGCCTATATCGCCGCGGACAGCGGCGCAAAGGCAGTGCTGATCTCCGATGCGCTCGCCGACACCGCGCGCGTGCTGCGATATACACCCGGGGTGCCGGCGCTGGTCGGCATCGGCGCGATCAACGACCTGCCCGATTGGACGACACTTGCCGCCGCGGAGCCCGACGTGCCGATCGCCGACGAGCAGAACGGCACGCGGATGCTTTATTCATCGGGCACGACCGGCCGCCCCAAGGGCATCCGCGCCGCGCCCGCGCTCGGCTCGCCGATCCAGGCCAATCCGGGCGCAACGCTGTTCGGCGGGATGTACGCGCTGGGGCCGGACACGGTGTACATGGCCCCAGCCCCGCTCTATCATAGCGCGCCGCTCGGCTTCGTCGTCGCTGTACAGGCGCATGGCGGCACCGTCGTACTGCTTCCCAAGTTCGAGCCCGAGGCGTTCCTGCGCGCGATCGAGCGATGGCGCGTCACCACAGTTCAGGTGGTGCCGACGATGTTAATCCGCCTGCTGAAGCTGCCCGACGACATCCGCGCGCGCCACAACCTGTCGTCGTTGACCAACGTCATCCATGCCGCCGCGCCCTGCCCGATCCCGGTCAAGCGCGCGATGATCAATTGGCTCGGGCCGGTGATCGACGAGTTCTATGCTGGCACCGAGGGCAACGGCACCTGCCGGATCACCAGCGCGGAATGGCTCGCCAGGCCGGGTTCGGTCGGCCGGCCGATTTCCGGCGAGTTGCACATCTGCGACGATTCGGGCGCGGAACTGCCCGTCGGCGAAACCGGTACGGTGTGGTTCGGCGGAGGCAAGCCGTTCCGCTATCACAATGACGATGCCAAGACCGCGCAGTCTCGGCATCCGCAGCATGACGACTGGTCGACGATGGGCGATGTCGGGCATGTCGATGCCACTGGCTATCTGTTCCTTTCCGATCGCAAGGACTTCATGATCATCTCGGGCGGGATCAACATTTACCCGCAGGAGGTCGAGAACCTGCTCGTCACGCACCCCGAGGTCGCCGACGTCGCGGTGTTCGGCGTGCCCAACCCCGAATTCGGCGAGGAGGTGAAGGCAGTGGTGCAGCCGGTCGACTGGGCTTGCGCAGGCGATGCGCTTGCGGACGAGCTGGTAGCATTTTGTCGTACAAGCCTCGCCGACGTGAAATGTCCGCGGTCGATCGACTTCGATCCGGCGCTGCCCCGCACCGACACGGGCAAATTGTTCAAGAAAGAGGTTCGCGCCCGTTACTGGCCGACCTCATAAGCAGCGCAGGCACGATCTGGAGCACTATCGACCATCGGAAAAAGCTTCGCCACCCCGACGTGAAGCGATGAAAAAAAGATCAGGACGAGGACATGGACATGCAAATTGGGCGGCTTCCGAATGGCAGGATCGCACCCCGTTCCAGCAACTATCGGGCGTATCGCTGAGATGGCAGACGATCAGATCAGATCGCTCACATTCGACGGCCATGGTGTCGCAATCGCTGGCGATAGCGTCGGTTCGGCGGATGCGCCGCCGATCCTTTTCCTTCACGGCGGTGGCCAGACCCGACAAAGCTGGGGCAAGGCGCTCGTCGAGGCCGCACGGCGTGGATACCACGGCATCGCGATCGACCTGCGCGGTCACGGCGAAAGCGGGTGGGCGCCCGACGGCGACTATTTGGTCCAGACGTTTTCGGAGGATGTCCGTGCGGTCGTCGAAGCACTTGAAAAACCGCCGATACTGGTCGGCGCGTCGCTAGGCGGGCTTGCCGCGCTTCTAGTCGCAGCCGCCCCCCCGCCCCTGGTTGCCGGCCTGGTGCTTGTCGACGTCGCCGCTCGGATCGAGCCCGAAGGTGCCGCCGAAATCGGTCGTTTCATGACTGCGGCGCCGGACGGCTTCGCCTCGCTCGCCGACGCGGCGGACGCGGTGGCTGCCTATCTGCCGCATCGCTCGCGCCCGACCGACCCGTCGGGCTTGCTGCGCAATCTGCGGCTGCGCGACGATGGCCGCTATCATTGGCATTGGGATCCCGCTTTCCTCCGCATCGGCGCCGACGAGCGCTCACCCGCCCCCGATCCCCGGCTGTTCGACGATGCCGCGCGCAAGCTACGCGTCCCGACGTTGCTGATCCGCGGCGGGCGCAGCCGGGTTGTCAGTCGCGAGGGAGTACGCGCCTTTCTCGAACTGGCGCCGCATACCGAATTCGTCGACGTCGCGGATGCCGATCACATGGTCGCAGGGGATGCGAACGACAGTTTCAACGCCGCAGTCTTTGCGTTCGTGGCGAGACACGTGGCCTCTCGATAAGGAATCACCACGCCTTTCGAAGACATCCGGCATCGGCGATCCGATTCTTGTTTATGGGACGATCGGCGAATACGATAACGTGATGTTGCGTCTCGGTTTGATTACGACGGTTCGACGTTTAGATTCCAGGGGCGCGCGCAGCCTCAATGTCACTAAGTAGCTGCCAGATGCGGCCGTCAATCACTTTGGCTGCGTGATCCCGACGTGCTTCCACCGCGCCGTGAAGTGCGATCAGCACGCGCCGGAGACGTGCATTCTCGCGGTCGAGATCGCTAATACGGATGCTCGGATCGACCGAGGCCGCGGCTTCGCGAAGTTGTATCGCCAGATCATCGTCGACGCTCGCCGTTGCCTCGGCGAACAGCGTGCGCAACCATGCATTCTCCTCGGCGCGAATCGCCGCCGCATCATTGACCGCCAGCGCTGAAATCCTGGTCAGTATCACCGCCAACCGTGCAGCCTCGCAGGCGAACGGATCGTCGAGCACGGGCGCGATCCGCGTCTCCAGCGCGTGCGCAATGCCGTTCAGGCTCGTTTCCAGCGTCAGGCTCAATGGAATATTCCCCGATCGCGCAGTATGTCCAAAATTTCCCGGCGATGGAAATGCCCGGCCCGGATCGCCGACACGCCGACGACCATTTCTCGCGCCTTGCCTTCGGTGAAGCTCGCCTCGGCCGTCGTCCAGATCGCGCAGCCCTTGACCGGCGCGAACAGCCGCCACCAGTCGAGCGCGGCCCGATCGACGACGCGCCCGCTCGCCGCTTCCCATTCGGCAAGCCCTTCGTCGAGCGGCAAGTGTCGGGTCATCGGCCACATCCCGTCGATCGCCCAAGCAACGTCTTCCAGCGGGTCGCCGACATGCGCCATCTCCCAGTCGAGCACTGCGGTGATCGTGCCGTCGGGTGTGAAAAGGAAATTGCCCGAGCGATAGTCGCCATGGATCAGCGCGGCGCTGGCGGGCTCGGGCGGCGGCGCGGCGCGCAAGCGGCGGATCGCGCCGTGAACGATCGGCTCGGGGACATATTCGCCGGCATCGAGAATCGCTTCCCAGTGGTCCAGCTCCAGCGACGCGAAGCCGCTCACCTCGCCTCCGTTGCGCAAGTCGGTCAGCCCCAGCGCGACCGGGTCGAGCGCTGCGAGCGTGCCGAGATGCCGCCAGAATTCCCGTGCCACCTGCGCCGCGTGCTCGTCGAACGTCTCGGTCGACACGAACGGGTTGCTCGGCCGCCCGGCCATGCAGTCCATCACGAAGAACGGTCGGTCGAGCCATGCGGTATCGAGTTCGAGATGATGCACCGCAGGCACCGGCACGCCGGTGCCCGCGAGCGCGGCGTAGACGGTATATTCCAGGTCGCGCTCGGCGACGATCAGCCCGGAGGGGGGCGCGCGGCGCAAGATCAGCCGCTTCTCGACCCCATCGCCATTGGCGTCGGTCCAGCGCGCGGTGAACCGGTATACCTCCTGGCTGCTACCGCCGTGTATGCGCGACAGATCGTCCACGGCCATGTCGCTAGCGCCAGGCGTATGTGCCGCCAGGTAGGCGGCGATCGATGCCGAAAGGTCGATCACCGTGCCTCGTAGAATTCGTAAGACAGCCGCGCCGCGCCCCCGCCGGTCAGTGTCAGCGTCGCCTTGCCGACCGCCTGCACCTTGTTGAGCCATGCATAGCGTTCGTCGCCCGTCTCGAACGTCGGCGCGACAATCACGGTGATCCCGGCCGCCATGTCCGACAGGTCGAGCCTTCCGCCATAGGTCATGTAGATCAGCGCATCGTCGTGCGTACGGATCGTCAGGCGGACATCGATCACCGCGATCGACCCGGTCCGCACCGCATAGTCCGCCGCAGCGGGCCCCGCGAGCGTCCCGCGCAGCCGATCGCCCTCCAGCGTGACGCTGGTCAGCGCGCCGATCGACCGGCTACCCGCGGGGCCGGTGCCGACGAGCAGCGCGGGCGACGCCTCCATCGTGGCGGTACACAGGGGAATCAATTCGATCATGGGTCCTCCTTGAACGCGGGCTGCGCAATGGCGCGGGTGGACAATGGCCATAGGCTGTACACCAAGACCAGACCCTTCTCCCCATCATCGCGCCGCCGATGTCGCATATGGAACTCCACGTCGTGTCGTCTGTCGTCTGCGGCAGTCTGTGTGCGGACGATATTGGAAGGTTATGTGTCCGCAAAAAGCATTGTCCGCCGTCGAGGCGGATCGTGGTATCGTTCACTAGTTTGTCGCCGATGATCTCTCTGGCAGCAGTGCGTGTTCAGCGAGATCGCCGATGCGCCCCGGGATCAAGTACCCGCGGCCCGAACGTCTCCTGCGCCTTTCCCGCTCCCGAGGCATCGAACGCATGAGTCAGGAACGTGCCGGGCGTGTCCGCCAGGGTGCCGATAACGACCAGCGCCAGATCCCCAACATTAGAATGATGCCACCCTTAGCCGCAGCACAGGCGACCTACCCGTGCTGGCCTTCGAGCCCCGCGATCGAATTGGTGTTGACGATTACCCCGCAAGGCAATCGGCAAGAGGTGCTGACGCTGAACGCGCTGATAAGATAGAGGGCGGTAGGATGTGCGAAGCCGGCAAGCGACGGGCGGCTCCCCTCGCGCGCCAAGACGCGGGTGTGCTTCACGGGCGGCGGCGACCGCAGTTCAGATCAGTTCCTCGTTCAAGATGTTGGTGGGAACACGGGCCGCACCATTGTCGATTTACGCGGCGAGGGTTTGAAGCAACCGCCGCAAGTCCTCGCTTCACCGCTCATATCTCGACTCCGCCTTAGCAGCGTTAAGGTACCGGTCGTTTTGAATATCATGAAGATGACGGTGGAGGTCGAGCGAAACTGCGATCGGTAAGTCGAGCAGCAGCTGCGCCATCCCCTTGGCGATCGGATCGATCGCGGTGGAGGCGAGCACGCCGCCATCCATCGAATCGGCGACGACGAAGTTGATCGCCGACAAGCCCGGTACCGCGAACCGCTCGACCGACAGCGGCGTGCCGTTCCCGATCAGGCCGCCATAATGCGCGCCTACCCACTCTGGCGTCAACGCGGCGGCGACATAGGGCAGGAAACGCGGCTCGCGCGCGATCACCGCGACGTTGAAGAGGTTGCCCTTGTCGCCGCTGCGCGCCCAGGCGAGCCGGATCAGCGGCACCGTGAACGCCGGATCGATATCGTCTGGAAGCCCCGGCAGCGCAGGCGCGGGTGCCGCGCGCGACGCCTCGTCACGACCGCCCGTTACCGCCGTGAATGGCACATGCGCGCCGTCGAGCGTCACGTGCTGCATCACGAACGCCTTGGGCAACAGGAACCCCGCGATGCGCTGTACGGGGCGGACCGACGCCGCCATGCCCATCGTGGTGCCGACCGCCATGTGGCTGATCGCCGAGCCCTGTTCGCGCGCCAGCAATTCGGCGCCCGCGCGATCGGGATGGTCGGCGATCAGTCGGCAGATCGCGGGATCGGCCGGGCCGCCGCGCCCGCCGATCACGTCGCAGCGCGTGCGCGTGAACGGCGGGCGCTGGCTTGCGCGCAGCATCGCGTCACCGCGTGCGAACAGCGCCTCGCCCATCCGCTTCGCCTTTTCGTCCGCTTCCAGCCCGATCACCGGGATCAGCGCGGTGGCGCGCCAGCCTTCGTCCCAAGTGAGGCTCGCCTTGTACGTGTCCGTTCGGCCGAGACCGCGCGCGCCGGTCACCTCGACCCGATCGGGCGCGAGATGGCGAAGCCGGACGTCGGTGAAATCGCATATCACGTCGGCGACATAATAACGCTGCGGGTCGCTGACCTCGTAGAGGAGCTGTTCGGACACGGTGCCGATCGAGACCAGCCCGCCCGTCTCGTCGGGCTTGGTGACGACCAGGCTGCCGTCGGCGCGGCATTCGCCGATCGGCATGCCGATCCCCGCCCAGTCGGGCACGTCGCGCCAGTCGGTAAAGGTGCCCCCCGTCACCTGCGCCGAACATTCCAGTAGATGTCCCGCGAGCGTGCCCGCCGCGAGCAGGTCGAAATCGTCCGGGCCCCAGCCGAATTCGTGGATTAGAGGTCCGAGCGCGAGTGCGCTGTCGACCACACGGCCGGTGACGACGATGTCTGCGCCCGCGGCGAGCGCCGCGGCGATCGGGAAGGCGCCGGTATAGGCCACAAGGCTGTCGATACGGTCGGCATCGGCTATTCGATCCGCGATCGATCCACCGTCGAACATGTCTCGCGTGTCCCGCCCGACTATACGCCCGACACGTCCGGTGAGGTCGTCGCCCTCGACCACGCCGATACGCGGCGACAGCCCCTGCGCCGCCGCCGCATCGCGCAGCGCCTGCGCGCACGCCGTCGGCGCCAGCCCCCCGGCATTGGCGACGACGCGGATGCCGCGGTCGAGCAGCGTCTGGAGATGCGGCAGGATATAGCCGTCGACGAAGTCCGTCGCGAACCCCTGCCCCGTGCTCGTCGCTATTCCGCGCCCGAGCCCGCCCATCACCGATTCCGCGAGAAAGTCGAAGATGATGTAATCGAGGTCGCCACCCTTCGCGAGCAGCTGCGCGATGCCCATCCGGCTGTCGTTGTAGAAGGCGGTCGCCGCGCCGATCTTGACGACGCGGTCGCCCCCTCGCGCCGTCACGCCGCCGCCCCGTGCAGCGCGCGCCGCAGCGCGGTTCGCGACACCCGCCGTGCCTCACGCGTGACATGCGCGTCGATCGTCCCGAACGCGTGGAACGCGCCGGGCCAAACGTGCAGCTCGACCGGCACTCCCGCACGGGTCAGGCGGCGCGCGTAATCGAGCGATTCCTCCAGGAACAGATCGATCGCGCCGACATGGATATAGGTCGGCGGCAGGCCGGACAGGTCGTCCGCGCGGGCGGGCGAGGCATAGGGCGACACCGCACCCTTTCGGTCGCTTAACATCGACGCCCAGCCGAATCGGTTGTGCGCACGCGTCCAGCCGACCTGGCCGACATGCGGGTGATCACTGTCGACGCTGCGATCGTCGAGCATCGGTTCGGCAAGATACTGAAAGGCGGGCATCGCCGTGCCGCGGTCGCGCGCCAGCAGCACCATGCCGGCGACCAGCCCCGCGCCCGCGCTCTCGCCCGCGACCACGATTCGTGCTGGATCGACGCCGAGTTCGGGGGCCGCACCCTGCAACCACAGCAATGCGGCGTGGCAATCCTCGACGGGGCCGGGAAACGGCGTCTCGGGCGCGAGACGATAGTCGACCGAGACGACGACGCAATCCATTTCGGCGGCGTACGCGCGGCTGTTCGGGTCGCTCATGTCGGCACTCCCGCTGACGAACCCGCCGCCGTGGATATGGAGGATCGCCGGCAGTGCCGCCGCACCGCGATTGCCGGGCGTATAGATCAGCACGCGCACATCAGGCGCGCCGTCGGGGCCGGGAACCCGCCGGTCGTCGACGCCCACGGCGCGCATCGCCTCCGAGGTCGGCTTCGGGATCGCCGCTACGATCGCGATCAGCATCGCGCGGTAGGCGGGCAGCGTTTCCGCGGTGAGATCGCCGGACAAGGGTTCCTGTCGCCCGGCAGCGAGCTCGGGATCAATCAGATGGCGGCTCATAAAGCGTCCCTTTCCAAAAACATCGCTGCGGCGGCGTCGTGACCGTTCTGCAAGTCCGGCATTGAACCGATCCGCCGCATGCCGCATTCCCTTGGCTCCACCGAAGCGGCGGACCCAAGGATGTGTGACCGATACCCTGCGCGATGACCACGATCACGCCCTTCCGGCTCGACATCGCCCAGACGGTGCTTGACGATCTGCGCGAGCGGCTGGCACGCACGCGCTGGCCCGAGCGCGAGACGGTGGACGATCGCAGCCAGGGCGTGCCGCTCGCCGACGTGCAGGCGCTATGCGCCTATTGGCGCGACATGTACGACTGGCGGCGGTGCGAGACGCGGCTGAACGCACTTGGCCAGTATCGCACCGAGATCGATGGGCTGGGCATCCATTTCCTGCACGTGCGCTCGCCCGAGCCCGATGCGCTGCCGCTGATCCTGACGCATGGCTGGCCCGGCTCGGTCGTCGAGCTCCTCGACGTGATCGGCCCCTTGAGCGATCCGGCGGCGCATGGCGGCGACCCGCGCCAGGCGTTTCATGTCGTTGCGCCGAGCCTGCCGGGCTATGGCTTCTCGGATCGGCCGGCGGACGCCGGCTGGTCGCTGCCGCGGATCGCGCGCGCGTGGGTCGAACTGATGCGGCGGCTTGGCTATGACTGGTTCGTCGCGCAGGGCGGCGATTGGGGCGCGGGCGTCACCACCGCGATGGCGGCGCTACGCTCGCCCGAACTCGCCGCGATCCACCTCAATTTCGTCGTTGTGCCGCGCCTACCCGAGGACCGGGAAGACCCGACCGAGCAGGAGGCGCGCGCGCTCGCCGACATCGATCGTTTCACGACTGACGGCCAGGGCTATTCGGGGTTGCAGAGCACGCGCCCACAAACGCTCGGCTATGCCCTGACCGACTCGCCTGCGGGGCAGGCGGCGTGGATCTACGAAAAGATCCTCGTGTGGAGCGACCCGGCCAGCGTGCTCGACTGCGACCGCGTGCTCGACGCCATCATGCTCTACTGGCTCCCCGCCACCGCCGCCTCCTCGGCGCGGCTGTATTGGGAGAGCTTGGCACAATTCTCGAGCGGGACGCTCGACCTGCCCGTCGCGTGCAACATCTTCCCGCACGAGATCATCCGCCCGTCGCGGCGCTGGGCAGCGCGCAAGTTCCCCAACATCATCCACTGGGGCGAGCCGGCGCGCGGCGGGCACTTCGCGGCGTTTGAACAGCCTGCGCTGTTCGTCGACGAGCTGCGCGCGGCTTTCACCGCCATCCGCCCCAGAGAAGTACGCGCATGAGCCTCCTGAAAGTGCCCCCGCAGGTCGACGTCCTGGTCATCGGCGCCGGGTTCGCCGGGCTTTATGCGCACTACAAGCTGCGCGGCATCGGGCTGACCGCGTTCGGGTTCGAGGCCGCGCCCGACGTCGGCGGGACTTGGTACTGGAACCGTTATCCCGGCGCGCGCTGCGACGTCGAGAGCCTCGATTACAGCTATTCCTTCTCGCCCGAACTGCTTGATGACTGGCGCTGGAGCGAGCGGTTCGCGACGCAGCCCGAGATCCTGCGCTATGCCGAGCATGTCGCCGACCGCTTCGACCTGCGCCGCGACATCGCCTTCGCCACACGCGTCACCGCCTGCAGCTATGACGATGCGACCGCGACCTGGACGATCCGCAGCGATCGTGGCGAGACGATACGCTGCCGCTACCTGATCGCGGCGGTGGGCGGTCTGTCGCTACCCAAACCACCCGAGATTCCGGGACTCGAGAATTTCGCCGGCCGCTGGCTGCAGACCAGCGCCTGGCCGCACGAACCGGTCGATGTGGCGGGCAAGCGCGTCGGCGTGATCGGTACCGGCTCGTCGGGCATCCAGGTCATCCCGATCCTTGCCCAACAAGCTGCGCACCTGACGGTGTTCCAGCGCACTCCCAACTACAGCGTCCCCGCGCTCAACGGCCCGGTCGACCCGGCCTACGAGGCGCATGTCCGTGCCGACTATACCGCGCACCACCGCGCCAACCGCCAGACCAAGGGCGGCGTGCCGGCGCGGATCAACACGGGGGTCTCGGCGATGTCGGTGACGCCCGAGGAACGCCAAGCGCAGTTCGAGAAGGCCTGGGGGTTCGGCACGTTCAGCCTGCAAGCGGTGTTCAACGATCTGACGACGCATCCGAAATCGAATGCCGCCGGCGCCGCCTTCGTCCATGCCAAGATCCGCAAAATCGTGAAGGATCCCGCGACCGCCGACAAGCTGCTGCCGAAAACCTTTCCGTTCGGCACCAAGCGGCTGTGCCTCGACACCGGCTACTACGCGACCTTCAACCGCGACGACGTTACGCTCGTCGATCTGCGCGCGTCGCCGATCGAGCGTATCACCGCGTCCGGCATCCGCACGAGCGACGCGGACCACCCGCTCGACCTGATCGTGTTCGCAACCGGGTTCGATGCGGTGACCGGGCCGCTGCTCGCTCTCGGCATCGCCGGCGCGAACGGCGTGGCCCTGCGCGACGCCTGGGCGGACGGGCCGCAAAGCTATCTCGGGCTGATGGTCGCGGGGTTTCCAAACCTTTTCACCGTCAACGGACCCTCGAGCCCTTCGGTGCTGGCCAACATGCTGCAGACCATCGAGCATCATGTCGACTGGATCGCCGACTGCATCGCGCATGCCGAACACCGCGGGTTCGACCGGATCGAAGCACGCGCGGATGCGCAGACCTCCTGGGCCCAGGAGGTCGCCGACATGGCGGACAAGACGCTCTATACCAAGGCCGAAAGCTGGTACATGGGCGCGAACGTCCCGGGCAAGCCGCGCGTTTTCCTGATGTATATCGGCGGACTCGATCGGTACGTCGACAGGGTCGAGGCGATTGTCCGCGACGGCTATGCCGGCTTCGCCTTCTCCCGCGTCCGGGTGCCCGAGGAACGATTATGAAAGCTGCCATCCTGCGCGCCGCGCGCGAGCCGCTAAGCATCGAGACGGTTGAGCTGGACGGCCCGCGCGCCGATGAAGTGCGCATTCGCGTCGCCGCGAGCGGCCTGTGCCACAGCGACTATCACGTGATTTCGGGCGACCTCGGCTCGGACTTCCCCATCGTGCTGGGGCACGAGGCGTCAGGCGTCGTCGAGGCGGTCGGCAGCGACGTGCGCGGACTGACGCATGGCGACCACGTCGTCACCTGCACGTCGATCTTCTGCGGACATTGCAGCGAGTGCCAGGACGGCCTTAACCATCTGTGCAGCGACAAGCCGGTACGCGCGCAGCCACAACTCAACTCGCCGATCCGGCAGAACGGCCTGCCCGTGCAGCAATTTTGCAATCTGGGCGCGTTCGCCGAGGAGATGGTCGTGCACCGTAGCGGGGTGGTGAAGCTGCCTAAGGCGATGCCGCTCGACGTCGCTGCGGTGCTCGGATGCGCAGTGCTAACGGGGATCGGATCGGTGACCGCGGGCGCCGAGGTGAAGCCCGGCAGCAAGGTGGTCGTGCTCGGCTGCGGCGGGGTGGGGCTCAACGTCGTGCAGGGCGCACGGCTGGCGGGCGCCGCGCAGATCGTGGCGGTCGATCTCAATCCGGCAAAGCTCGCGCTTGCACAGGTGTTCGGCGCAACCGACACGATCCTGGGCGGCGAAGGCGTGGTGGAGCGCGTGATCGAGGCGACCGGCGGCGGCGCGGACTACGCGTTCGAGGTGGTGGGGCTACCCGCGCTCCAGCGCCAGGGCTTCATGATGCTGCGCAAGCGCGGCACGCTGATGATTGTCGGCATTACCGAGATGAGTGCGGAACTGAGCGTGCCCGCGTTGATGCTGCTGGGCCGCGAGATCCGGATCATCGGCTCGAATATGGGCTCCGTGCCGTTCCAGCGCGTCATCCCGACTTATGCGCAGCTCTATCTCGACGGGCGGCTGACGCTCGACCCACTTATCTCGCAGCGCATCGTGCTCGAGGACATAAACCGCGGCTACGAACAGCTCATCGCGGGTGAGACGGCGCGCAGCGTCATCGTCTTCAACTAGATCGAGAGGATATCATGGCCACCAACGCCCCCCGCGCCGCCCACGTCCGCCATCCGCGCAACTTCTTCATCGACGGCGGCTGGGCGGAGCCCTCCGCCGCCACGACGATCGACGTGGTCGACAGCGCCACCGAGGAGGTGTTCCTGACCGTCGCCGAGGCGCAGGCGCCCGATATCGACCGCGCCGTAGCCGCCGCACGCCGTGCGTTCGACGAGGGCCTTTGGCCGCGCATGACGCCGGCCGAGCGCGGGGCATACCTGAACCGGATCGCCGACGCCTGGGACACGCGTGGCGAGACGCTGGCGGATACCTGGTCGTCGGAATCGGGCGTGCTGCGGTCGATGTCGATCCATTCCGCCAAAGGCGTCGCGGGCGTGTTTCGCTATTATGCCGGGCTCGGGGACACATTCGCCTGGGAAGAGAAGCACACGAGCAACACCGGGCTTCCCGCGCTGCTGGTGCGCGAGCCCGTCGGCGTGGTCGCCGCGATCATCCCGTGGAACGCCCCGCATTCGCTGATGGCGTACAAGGTCGCCGCCGCGCTGATCGCAGGCTGCACGGTGATCGTGAAGGCCTCCCCCGAGGCGCCCTCTTCTCCCTATTTCCTCGCGGAGATCTGCGAGGAAGTGGGGCTGCCCGCAGGCGTCGTCAACGTGCTGACCGCCGACCGCGACGTGTCGGAACTGCTGGTGCGCGACGCGCGTGTTGACAAGGTGAGCTTCACCGGATCGACCGCCGCGGGACGCAGGATTGCGTCGATCTGCGGCGAGCGGATCGCACGCGTGACCCTGGAGCTGGGCGGCAAGTCGCCCGCGGTGATCCTCGACGATTACGACATCGGCAAGGCGGCGGCGACGATCGCGCGGATCGCGCCCGCCATGACGGGGCAGATCTGCTCGTCGCTCACCCGCATCATCGTCGGCGAGAAGCGCCACGACGATCTGGTCGATGCGCTCGCGACCGCCTTTTCGGGCATCACGATTGGCGATCCCTACGACGCCGCGAGCCAGATGGGGCCGCTCGCGATGGCGCGGCAGCGCGACCGCGTGGAATCGTTGATCGGCCAGGCAAGATCGGAGGGCACGCGGCTCGCGGTCGGCGGCGGGCGTCCGGCCCACCTCAACCGCGGTTACTATATCGAGCCCACCATATTCGCCAACGTCGACAATAATTCGACCATCGCGCGTGAGGAGATCTTCGGACCCGTCCTGAGCGTGATCCCCGCGCGCGACGAGGAAGAGGCGATCGCGATCGCCAACGACACGATCTATGGCCTCAACAGCAGCGTGTTCACAGACGATCCCGAGCGTGCCTATGCGGTCGGACGGAGGCTGCGCGCGGGCACGATGGGACATAATGGGTTCAAGAACGACTTCGGCATCGCGTTCGGCGGCTTCAAACAGTCGGGGATTGGGCGCGAGGGTGGCGTTGAGGGGCTCCACCCCTATCTGGAGGCCAAGACGATGATCTTCGAGCAGGCACCAGAGGCGGCACGCTGAACAGCTCAGCGCCAGGAGAAGCCGCCATCGACGGGGATCTCGGTCCCTGTCGTGAAGCGGGAATCCGCGCTGGTCAGGAACAGCGCGGCGGCGGCGACGTCGCCCACCTCGCCCAACCGCCGCAGCGCGACGCGCGATGCGGCGCGCTCGGCATGCTCGGGGTTCTCCCACAGATACCGCGTCATCTCGGTGCGTATCACACCCGGACAGATCGTGTTGGCGCGGATCCGCGGCCCGAGATCGAAGGCGAGCGCCTTGGTCATCATGGCGACGCCCGCCTTGCTCGCCGAATAGCCGACCGTCCCCGCCATCGGCATCAGCGCGCTGACCGAGGCGATGGTGACGATCGTCGCCGCCTCCGCGCGGCGCAGTGCGAGCAGCGCGGCCTTCATGACGTTGAACGGACCCGTGAGGTTGACCGCGATCATCCGGTCCCAGCTCGCCGGATCGAGCTCGTCGATCGGCGTGATGTCGAGGATGCCGGCGGCGTTGACGATGCCGTCGATCCCGCCCATCGCCGCCTCCGCCTGCGCGATCGCGGTTCCCACTGCGGGGCGATCCGTCACGTCGCAGCCGATCCCGATGCCGCCGATCGCTGCCGCCGCCGCCTCGACGCGCGCCGTGTTGCGGTCGAGCAGCGCTGCTGCCGCGCCGTGCCGCACGAACAGGTCGGCGATGGCGTACCCCATGCCGCCCGCAGCGCCGGTAATGACGATCTTCCGTCCTGCAAGCTTGTCCATCGCCGCTCCTTTTGAATAGCGCGATCCAACCTATCATCGGGAAGCCTCCAGTGCAGCCGAACACCGCGTCTAGACCGGACATATCGCCCCGGCACATCATCATCGGCGCGGGCATGGCGGGCCTGCTCGCGGGCATCCGGCTGCTCGAACGCGGCGAAACCGACTTCACCATCTACGAAAAGGGCGATGCGGTCGGTGGCACCTGGCGCGACAACACCTATCCAGGACTTACCTGCGACGTGCCCGCGCACTCCTACACCTATTCGTTTGCACCCAACCCGGACTGGAGCGCCTATTTCGCCCCCGGTCCGGAGATCCGCGCCTATTTCGAGCGGATCGCGCGCGCGCACGGGCTGCACGACCATATCCGCTTCGGCGCCGAGGTCGCGCGCTGCGAATGGACTGGGCAGGACTGGCGGGTTGTCGACGCGAAGGGACATCAGGATCGCGCCGACGTGGTGATCGCGGCGACCGGCGTACTGCATCACCCCAAATATCCCGATATCCCAGGGCTTGCCGACTTCTCCGGCGCTTGTTTCCACAGCGCGCGCTGGGATCATACGGTGCCGCTCGACGGCAAGCGGATCGGCGTGATCGGCAATGGTTCGACCGGGGTGCAGATCGTTTCCGCGCTAGCTAGTCGCGCGGCGCGGCTGGTGCAGTTCCAGCGCACGCCACAATGGATCATGCCCGTTCCCGACATACGATACACCGACGAAGATCGCCGCGCGTTCCACGACGATCCTATGCGGATCGAAGCGGTGCGCAGCGGCCCCGAGGCACAAGCGCGGCGGGCGCGCTTCACATCCGCGATCATCGACGCCGAATCGACCGAGCTCGCGGAGATCCAGGGTATCGTCGAGCGGAACCTTGAGGACAGCGTGACCGACCCGGTGCTGCGCGCGAAACTGCGCCCCGACTATCGCGCGGCGTGTAAACGCATGGTCTTTTCGCCAGGCTATTATACCGAGGTGCAGCGGCCGAGCGTGTTCGTTGTAACGGGCAGCATCGCACGGATCGAGGCGGACGGCGTGCGCCTGCAGGACGGCATCTTCCACTCGCTCGACATCCTAGTACTCGCGACCGGCTTTCATGCCGACCGGTTCGTGCGGCCCGCTCAGGTGCTGGGTGAACAAGGCATCGATCTCGACACGGTCTGGCGCACTGATCCGACCGCCTACTATGCAGTCGCGATCCCGCACTTTCCCAATTTCTTCCTGATCAACGGCCCGACCGGGCCGGTGGGCAATTTCTCGCTGATCGACATCGCGGAGAAGCAGTGGGACTATATCGCGCAGCTCGTCGACCTGATCCGCTGTGGCGAAGCGCACGCCGTGGCGCCCACCGACGCCGCGCTTGCCGCCTATGAACGGCGACGGCGTGAGGCCGCACGCAGGACGGTCTTTGCGACCGGCTGCGACAGCTGGTATCTCGGCGCAACCGGCGAACCGCAGGTCTGGCCTTGGAGCTACGCCCATTTCGCCGAAGCGATGGCACATCCGCGGCTCGACGACTATGCGCTCGCCGGGCCTTAGGTCGGCCTATCGCCGAAGAGTATCACCGGCGGCATCTGCGCGTAATGCGCCAACGAGCTCGAACATCGTCTGCGGCCCGCCGGTTGAGCTGGCGCCGACCAACTGCGTCAACGTGTCCGGATTTGTCGGCCACCAGCCGCCCGCGATCAGCCCCTTCGCCACATCGCAAGCCCAACCGCCGTCTTGACTTGCGCGGATCGACATGATTGAATCTACAGGAAAGCCGCCCTGGACCGAGTCGACCCTCGTCGGTGATGCTAAGGCGTCGCCGGTACGCCACCGCTTTAAAAACCGCGTACCCGCCTGATCCGTGTCAACCGTTCCGCAACGCTTCTCATCCCATACGACGCGCGCCACATCAGTAGGACGTCGAGATTCTGACGCCGGCCGCTGCGGAGCGGACGTCGCAGCACAGGGCGTGGAACAGTTTTATGCCGCAACACAACCTGTATGCCGCGGCGTTCACAGGTTCGCGACCAGCATGGCGAGATAGAGCGGTCGATCCGCGTTCGCCACACGCACGATTGGCCATCAATTTGAGGACCGGGCCGTAGCCACCCAGGCGCCAATGCCCGCCCACGCGCGTAACGATTATCATGCATACCGCCGAAATGCGCGCCTGGAGCGTAGCGCTCGCTCAATGCAGGTGTCCACGTATTCTGCCCCATGGGCAATCACGGCCGATCGTCTGCGCGCCGGCCTCGACTGACAGAAGCACGATCTGCCAGGCGTCAGTCACCTATTCCGCGGCAACCAAGGTCGGCTCGTCATCCTCGAACTGGTAGAAGCGCTGGTATGCGCGTCGATAGGCTAGGATCGGACCATCGTTCTTAACGAGCAGCGGATGCAGTTGGAAGCGCTTGGTCTCCCAGATCGGGATGTCCTGGTTTACCTGCTTAACTAGGTCGCGCATCCGTGCGACCGTCACGCGCATCTTGCCTTCGCTGATGCCAGGCGGATGATAGAGCTGCCAGCGCACGTGTGTGGTGTGCCCGTCGACCGCGGTGATCTGCTGCATCATCGTCACTTGCGTGATGTCGGTGAAGCGCGTGATCGACTGGCCGGGCCCTTGCGCCCAGGTATCGATCTTGCCGGTCATCGGCCCGCGCGGCGTCGTCATCTCCGACACCACGACGTTGCGACGCGCCCAGCCTTCCATCTTGAACTCTGTCGCGGGCGGGCCCGACGTGCCGTGGACCGCGCGGAAGTGCGCATAGTCCTGCCCGTTTTCAGTGATCTCCTGCACATGCGTCTTCACGACCCAGTCATGCTTCTCGGCGCAGACCCAGCCCTCCTGCGTGATCTCGTCCGCGGTCGCCACGTCCCATTTGGGCGCGGCACGACGCGGATGATACCAGACATAGACGATGCCCAGCGACTCCTCGATCGGCCAGGTCGGCAAACAGCCGCGCTTGAGCTTCAAGGGGATCGAATCGCTGTACGGGATGTCCGTCACCCCGCCCTCGCCGTTGAAGCTCCAGTGATGGAACGGGCAACGGATATCGTTGCCGATCACTTCGCCCAGGCCAAGATGCGCGCCCAGATGCGGGCAATAGGGATCGACCGCGTTGAGCACGCCGTCCTCGCCGCGCCACACGACCACTTCCGTCCCGAAATACTTACACGTTTTCAAGGTGCCGGGCGCGATCTCGTCCGACATCGCCACCGCGAACCACCCGAACGGCAGCGGCAATGCGTCATAGCCCCGCTGCGCCTCGATCACCTGCTCGTCCATATCTGCCTCCGTCGGCCCTATCGGGCCGTTATACACGATTCAGCGCCCCGATGGGATATCCTTGAAGGGCACGGTCTTGTCGACGCGCGGTTCACCGGGCAGCCCCAGCACGCGCTCGGCGATGATGTTCTTCATGATCTCGTCGGTGCCACCGCCGAGCCTGAGCCCCGGAGCCCACAGCAGCCGGTGGTGGAACGCGCCGTTCGCGACCGCCAGTTCGGGGTCGTCGATTAGCCCGAAGCGATCCTGCAGGTCGACCGCGCGGCTCGACAGATCCTGCGCGCCGTTCGCCCACAGGAGCTTTCCCGCCGACCCTTCCGGCCCCGGCGCCTCGCCCTTCGACAGCGCCGAGAGGTTGCGGAACGTCTGCAACCGGATCGCCTCGGCATCGACGTAATAGTCCGCCAGCCACTCGCGGAACGCAGGATCGTCCATCGCGCTGCCCTCGCCCGCCGGTGTGTTGCGCGCCATCGCGATCAGTTCGCGCCACGACAGCCCGCTGCCCGAACCCAATGCAGCGCGCTCGTTCATCAGCGTGAAGATGATGACCGCCCATCCGTCGCCCACCGCACCGACGCGCTGCGAATCGGAGATGCGGACGTCGGACAGGAACACCTCGTTCAATTCGGCGTCGCCCGACATCATCTTGATCGGGCGGACCTCGACGCCGGGCGTGTCCATCCGCAACCAGAAGGCGGTGAGGCCCTTGTGCTTGGGAACGGTCGGATCGGTCCGCGTGACGACCATGCCGTAATCGGCGATCTGCGCGCCCGAGTTCCAAACCTTCTGGCCGGTGACAATCCAGTCGTCGCCATCCTCGACGGCGCGGGTGCGCAGCCCCGCCGAGTCGGACCCGCCGGCCGGTTCGGAGAACAGCTGGCACCAGATCGTGTCGCCGCGCACTGCGGGCGGCACCAGCGCGCGCGAGGCGTCGTCGTCGTTGAACTTCAGCACGGCAGGCAGCAGCATGTGCAGCCCGGTGACGAAATAGGAGAAGCGCAGACCCGCCGTCTGCTCCTCCTGGTTGAAGATCGCCTCCTCGATCGCGGTGCCGCCCGAACCGCCCCATGCCGTCGGCCAGCCGATGCACGCGTAACCACTGGCGGCCTTGATCACCTGCCATCGCGTCGCGAGATCCTTGTGCGGCTCAGTCCACACGCGATCCTCGGGGCCGAGCACCGACAGGTCGGGCTTGTTCGCCGCGATCCAGGCGCGCACCTTTAGCCGGTAGGCGGCCTCTTCCGGGCTATCGTCGAAATTCATGCCAATTCTCCCGCCGCAAGACGCCCTTCGAGCCGGTCGACCAGCCGGCGCTTCCACGTCGACGGCGAACCGAGCACGAGTTGCAGGTGACGCGCGCGACGGTAGAACAGGTGATTGTCCGCCTCCCACGTCACGCCGATGCCGCCGAATACCTGGATCGCCTCCTTCGACGCCAGCCAATAGGCCGACGACGCCGCCACGCGCGCCGCCGCCGCCGCGACGGGGAGTTCGCCCGAATCGGTCGAGAGCGCCCATGCGGCGTAATAGGCGTTCGATCGCGCGACCGCGTTGCGCGTGAACACGTCAGCCAGCTTGTGTTTGATCGCCTGATAGCTGCCGATCTGGCGCCCGAACGCGTAACGCTCCAGCGCATAATCGCGCGCCATCTCTAAGCAGCGGTCCGCGCCACCGATCTGCTCGAACGCGATCATGACGGCTGCGCGTTCCTCGATGCGCGCGAGCAGCGCGATCCCGTCGCCCGCGCCCAGCGGCTCGACCGGCACGTCGTCAAACGTCAGCCGGGCCGCGCCGCGGCTCGGATCGATCGTCGCGACCGCCTCGCGCATCACGCCATCGCTCACGAGATCCGCGATATACAGGCCGGGACCATCGTCACCCTGCGCCAGTACGACCGCGTGCGTTGCGGCAAGCCCGTCGACGACCGGAAGCTTGGTCCCCGACAGCCGCCCGTTCGCTACCCGCGCGTTGATCCGCCCCGCCGCGATCTCGCCCGGTCCCTCGGTCGTGGCGACCGTGCCGACCATCTCGCCGGTCACGACACCGGGTAGTAGCGCCTGTTTTTGCGCCTCGCTGCCGCCCAGCATCAGGCTTTCCGCAAACTGGTAGACGCTCGAGGCGAACGGCACCGGCGAGATTGCGCGCCCCAGTTCCTCGGCAAGCGCACACAACTCCACATAGCCCATTGCGTAGCCGCCGTAGGTCTCCGGGATCGCGGCGCCGCACCAGCCTTGCTCGACGATCCGCGCCCAGAGCCGCGCGTCGTAGCCGTCACCCTCGCCCTCCAGTACGCCGCGCGCCGCGGAGAGCGGCGACGCGTCGGTCAGGAAGCGCCGCGCCTCCTCCTTCAGGCTCTTTTGGTCGTCGGTGAAGTCGAAATTCACGCATCCACTCCTTCGGTCGCGCGCACGCCCGCACGTCGCATCGCCGTGTGATAGTCCTCGACGAGCCGGCCGATCACCATCGCCGCCGGCTCGACCGCGGCGACGCCGCCGATTCCCTGCCCGCACCCCCAGATGTCGCTCCAAGTACGCGCAGCCTTATCCTGCCCGCCGACCTCGGGCGCGCGCCGCCCGGTCGGCAGGTCGTCGGGATCGAGCCCCGCCGCCAAGATCGATCTGCGCAGGTAATTGGCGGGCGTGCCGCTGAACGCGGGCGTATAGACGATGTCCTCCGCCGAGGCGTCGATCACGCCCTGCTTGTGCGCCGCCGACGCGTTTGACTCCTCGGTCGCGATGAAGGCGGAGCCGACATACGCCAAGTCCGCCCCCGCCGCGATCGCACCCGCCACCGCGTTGCCCGAGCCGATCGCGCCTGACAATGCCACCGGTCCGTCGAACCAAACGCGAATCTCGTCGAGCAGAGCGAAGGGTGACAGTCGCCCGGCATGTCCGCCCGCACCCGCGGCGACCGCGATCAGCCCAGTCGCGCCCTTTTCGATCGCCTTGCGTGCATGCGCCTGCGAGATCACGTCGTGCAGTGTGACGCCGCCATACGCCTGGATCGCGGCGTTAACGTCCGGACGTGCGCCCATCGAGCTGATGACGAGCGGCACGCGGTGCTGCACGCACAACGCCAGATCGTCGTCGAGCCGACCATTGCTGCGGTGTACGATCAGATTGACGCCGAACGGCGCCGACGGCCTGTCGGGATGGGCCCGGTCCCAGGCAGCGAGCGCCTCCGCGATCTCCACCAGCCATTCGGCGAATTGCGCGGACGGACGCGCGTTGAGCGAGGGAAGCGTGCCGATGATCCCCGCGATGCACTGCGCGACGACCAGCGCGGGATTGGACACGAGAAACAACGGCGCGCCGATCACCGGCGCGCGTAGCCGCCCGCGCCATGCGCGCAGCACGTCGGCTCCCGACGCCGCCTCCAGTCGATCGCTCATGATTTTCATGTCGGCAAGGTATCTGGCGCAGCGTCCCGGACGGCGCCACCCGCGTCCGCGAATAGCGTCACGGCGATGGCACGTGCGTCGACCGGCGCGACATCGTCCGAACGATGGTGCTCGATTTACAAGCCTTCGCCACTGACGCATCGCTTGCGACAGTGGCAGTTCGTCTGCCGATCAAACCCACAGGAGGATCGCTTTGCCGCGACCGCGCGATATATCCGCCATCGACACGCTGATCGGCTTTCGCGACGTCGAGACGCACCGCGCGAGCACGGTGCCCGGCGCGAAGCTGGGCTGGGACAAGCATCCGGCCGAGTACATGTTCAAGGACACGCCCGACGACCTCGCCGCCGATGTCGATCCGATGTCGACGATCGACGAGACGCTGGCGGCAATGGACAAGCACAATGTCGGCGTTGGGGTGATCCACCTGACCGACGAGCGCGCCGAGACCGCGCTGCGTTGTCACCCCGACCGTTTCGTGGGCGTCAAGCCGATCGACGCGAACCTCGGCATGGACGCGGTGCGCACGATCCAGCGGCTGCATGACGAGTTCGACATCCGCGGCATCACGATGTTCCCCTCGGGGCTGAAGCCCACGGTGCCGATCAACGACCGGCGCTGGTATCCGATCTACGCCAAGTGCATCGAACTCGACATCGCCGCCTTCTGCACCACCGGCGTGCCGGGGCCGCGCGTGCCGTTCATGCCGCAATATGTCGGGCATATCGACGAGGTCTGCTACGACCTGCCCGAGCTGAAGTTCGTCATGCGCCACGGTGCGGAGCCGTGGGAGGATCTGGCGATCAAGCTGCTGATGAAATGGCCGAACCTCTATTATTCGACCAGTGCGTTCGCGCCCAAATACTGGCCCGACAAGATCGTCGAGTTCGCCAACAAGCGCGGCGCGGACAAGGTGATCTACGCGGGCTATTACCCGATGGGGCTGGAGCTGGACCGCATCTTCCGCGAGATGGACGACGTGCCGTTTCGCGACGACGTCTGGCCTAAGTTCCTGCGCGACAATGCGGCGAAGGTGCTGCGGATCATTCCGCCGGCAAGCCGCCGATGAGCGGTCGGGCCATTCTCCGCGATCCGCTCGCCGAGCGGTTGATCGGGCCGGGCAAGCCGTTCGACCTGGTCGAGGAAAAGGTCGGCGGTCGGCCGCGGCGGGTGTTCGCGGGTGCACCGCGTACACTATCGGCGATCTACCGTGCGGCTGCGGATACGATAGGCGATGTTGTCGTCAGCGGTGAGGGACGGTTCAGTTACGCCGACGTCTTCGCACGCGCGGGTGCGCTCGCCGCGGTGCTGCGCGATCGCTATGGGGTCGGGCGCGGCGACATGGTCGCGCTCGCGATGGAGAACCGGCCCGAGTTCGTCGTGGCCTTCGTCGCGATCACCGCGGCCGGAGCGTGCGCGGCGCTCGTCAACAGCCGCGGTGTCGCCGACGAGATGCTGCACGCGATCGCGCTAACCGGCGCGAGGCTGCTGGTGACCGACGCGCCCCGCGCCGCAGCGATAGCCGAACGCGAGGCAGATCCGGCGTTCGATCGGATCGTGCTCGGCGAGACGACGCTGCGACCCGAGCGCGATATCGACTTCGCCACGGCCTGTGCCGGGGTAGCACCGCTCGAACCGATCGCGGTCGGCCCGGCGGACGGCGCGGTGATACTCTTCACCTCGGGCACCACCGGCTTTCCCAAAGGCGCACTGCTCAGCCATGGCGCGATCGCCCACGCGGCCGCATTGTCGAAGATGGTCGGCACGATGCAGGACCTGCGCTACGAGGAGGAGACGGGCATCGCCCTGCCCGACGCGCAGCGCTCGATGAGTTCGCCGACCGTGATCCTCGCGCCGATGTTCCACATGACCGGCGTGCTGCCGATCGTGCGCACGATCCACACCGGCGGCACGATCCACATCCTGGGCAAATGGAACGTCGACGTGGCGTTCGACATGCTCGAGACGACCGGGCTGGCCCGGCTGTCGTTCGTGCCCGCGATGCTGTGGGACATGTTCCGATCGCCGCGCGCGACACCCGAAATGCTGTCGCGCATCCGATTCATGGTCAATGGCGGCGCGCCGCTCGCGCCCGACCTGGTTGCCGAGATCAAACGGCGGACGCCGCATTGCCTGATCGTCAACACCTATGGGCAGTCGGAGGATTCGGGCTGGGCCTGCTCGATCAGCGGACGGACCTATGTCGACAATCCGCAATCGTGCGGCTGGGCGGTACCGAGCGTCGATGTCATCGTCCGCCGGGACGACGGCAGCGCCGCCGACATCGGAGAGCCGGGCGAGCTGTGGGTCGCGAGTGCAGCTGTGATGACCGAGTATCTCAGTAACGCGGATGCCACGCGCGAGGCGTTGCAGGACGGCTGGCTCGCGACCGGCGATGTCGGGATCGTGGATGCCGACGGGCTCTTCACTATCGTCGACCGCAAGAAGAACATGGTGATCTCGGGCGGGGAGAACATCTATTGTGCCGAGGTGGAGCGCGTCGTCTCCGCCCATCCATCGGTCCGCGAATCGATCGCCTATGGCCTGCCCGACGCGCGCCTGGGAGAGCGGATGGTAGTCGAGGCGGTGATCGAGACGGGTGCGGACCTCACCGCCGACGACGTGAGGGCGCATTGTCGCGAACATTTGGCGATCTACAAAGTCCCGCGCGCGGTCCTTCTGCTGAACGAGGCGCTGCCGCGCACCGCGTCGGGCAAGATCGATCGGCGCCGGATTGTCGCCCATGCCCGGTCGCGCTGAACCGGGCTCCTTCGATGCGCGCACCGCCCCTCCGCAAGCCCGCAAGCCGTTGCCGCGGCGCGGCACGCGTGCGAACGATCCGACCCCAACCCAAACAGAGCCAACCGTCATGCCCCAGACAGCCCTGATCGACACCTCCGATCGCCAGAGTCACAATCTGCTGGGCCAGCGACTGGGTCGGAAGGGTCGCGACACGCGCGAACGGGTGGTTGCCGCGCTGCATCAGTTGCTGGCGACGTCGCCCGACGTACAACCTACGCTGACCGCGATCGCGCGCGAGGCGGGCGTGGGGATGACGACGTTATACCTGTATTTCTCGGATCTGAGCGAATTGCTGCTGGCGGCGCTCGATCCGATTACCCGCGAAGCACGATTGCTGATCGAACAGCATTGTCATCGCTGGTCCGATGACATCCTCCACGACGAATGCCTCACTTTCCTTGAGGCGCATTACCGGTTCTGGGCGAAGCATTCGCGGATCCTGCACTTGCGCAACAGTTTCGCCGATGCCGGCGATCCGCGCCTACTGGCGAACCGGCGTGCGATGTCGAACCCGGCGATCGAATGCTTCGCACATCAGATCGGCATCGATGCGAGGCAGGTCGAAACCACCGGGAGCGAACACGCGATCGTCCTACTGACCATGGTCGAGCGCATGGCGACGATCACGACGGACGCCAATATCGGCTTTGCGCCGGTCGCATTGCATGCCGGCGCATCGGACGCGTTCGTGTTGCGTCTGCTGGAGGCAGAGGCCTCGATCATGGCGCTGACGATCGACGGCTTTCGTCACGGAGCCCTGGGCCGCCGTCGGTAGCGCCGCCCCCGCGATGAAAGCATCGGGACGCTTACCGTCCCGATAGGCCCATGCCACATTGGTATCAGTCGCTTTTTCGGAGTTTCGCCATGTCCGCCGTGATCGTCAGCGCCGTCCGCACCGCCGTCGGCACCGCCCGCAAGGGATCGCTCGCCAACACCCCGCCCGAAACGCTAGCGGCAACGGTGCTGCGGGCCGCGGTCGAACGGTCGGGGTTCGCGCCCGCTGACATCGACGACGTCGTGTTCGCCGAATCGCTCGCCGGCGGCGGCGCGATCGCGCGGCATGCGGCGGTTGAGGTCGGCATGCCCGACACGCCCGGCATGGCGGTCAACCGTCACTGCGCGGGCGGACTGTCCGCGGTGGGCATCGCGGCGGGCACGATCCTCGCGCGCATGGAAAACGCCATCGTCGCAGGCGGCGTCAATTCATCGTCGTTCTTCCCCCGCATGCAGATGCGCGATGCAGCGACCGGCGAGATGCAGGACTGGTGGATTCCGCCGACGCACCCCGATCGGCCCGACGCGCCCAATCGCGACATGTCGATCACCGTCGGGTGGAACGCCGCGCAGGAACTGGGCCTGACGCGCGAGGAAATGGATGCCTGGGCGCTGCGCTCGCACGCGCGCGCGATCGCGGCGATCGAGGCCGGCCATTTCGAGGGTGAGATCGTTCCCGTGCGCGTCCGCAACGCCGAGGGAGTCGAGGTCGAGTTCAAGGTCGACGAACATGCCCGGCGCGGCGGAACGATGGAGCGGATGGCGGGGCTCGCGGTGCTCCATCCGGAGATCGAGGGCTTCTCGATCACCGCGGGCAATGCGAGCGGCCTCAACGATGCCGCGGCGGCGATGGTGGTCACGCGAGACGATATCGCACGCGACCGCGGACAGCAGGTGCTGGCGACGATCCACGGCTGGACGTCGCTGGGCATCGATCCGGCGCGGATGGGTGTTTCGGTGCCCCCCGTGGTGCACAAACTGCTGTCGCGCACGGGGCACAAGCTCGGCGACATCGCGTTGTGGGAGATCAACGAGGCGTTCGCCTCGGTCCCGCTCGGTGCAGGACGCGCGCTCGGGCTCGACGAGGAAACGATCAACATCTCGGGGTCGGGCTGCTCGATCGGCCATCCGATCGGCGCATCGGGCGTGCGCATGCTGACTACGCTCGCCTACGACCTGCGCCGGCGTGGCGGTGGCCTGGGCATCGCTGCGATGTGCGCCGGCGGCGGCCAGGCCGGCGCGGTGCTGATCGAGGTCTGACGGAAAGAGCGGACCGATTCCGACGTGATCGGTCCGCACCGCGGCTAGAAGCGCTGGCCGCCGTCGAGGCGGATCGTCGTGCCATTCAGGAAATCGTTCACGATGATCTGCTCGGCGAGCAGCGCATATTCGTCCGGCTCGCCCATCCGCTTGGGATTGAGAACGAGCGGGCCAAACGTCTCCTGCGCCTTGTCGCGGCCCATCCCGTCGAACGCGTGCGTCAGGAAGGTGCCCGGCGCGATCGCCATCGAGCGGATACCGACCGGCGCCAGATCACGCGCCATATTAAGCGCGAGCGAGATGATCCCGCCCTTCGCCGCGCCATAGGCGACCTGGCCCACCTGCCCCTCGAAGCCCGCGATCGAGGCGGTGTTGACGATCACTCCGCGCTGCTTGTCGGCCAGCGGATCGCTTTTCGCCATCGCCTCGGCAGCGATCGAGCTGACACTGAACGCGGTGTTGAGGTACACGTTGATGAGATGCGTGAAGTTGGCGAGCGGCAGCCGACTGCCGTCGCGTGCAACGACCCGGCCGCCCACGACCGGCGGCGGCGGACCGCCATGCGCGATCACCACCGCACGCAGCGGCGCCAGCGCGACCGCAGCAGCGACCGCGGCCTCGATCGACTCCTCGCTCATGATGTCGGTGCGTACATAGGTCGCGCCGTTGCCCAGTTCGTCCGCCAGCGCCCGCCCGCGCTCGTCCGCGACGTCGGCGAGCACGACCCTGGCCCCCAGTTTCGCCAGCCGCCGCGCGGTCGCGCCGCCGAAACCACCGGCCCCACCGGTGACGAGCACCGACCCTTGCGAGATATCCATCCGAACGCTCCTTCGTGTGTGTGTGCACCGCTATCGCCGAGCTTGGGCATGCGCGGAAGCCGATGCGGGCGATGATCGCTCGGGCGTTACGCTGCGGATGCTGCAGCGTCGGCGAGGCGGCGCTTGCGCTGCGCGACGACGTTGGGCTGCCCGGTATGCGCGCTGGCGCCGCCGTCGGCGACCACCACCGCGCCGGTCATGTACGACGCCTCGTCCGACAGCAGGAACGTGACAACGTTCGCCATCTCGTCGGGGCGGCCGTGGCGCTTCATCGGCAGATAGTCGATCCACGCCTGGCGATCCGCCTCGGACCCGTGCGAGCCGACGCTCATCGCGGTGTCGGCGATCGGCCCGGGGCACAGCACGTTGACGCGGATATTATCCGCCGCGCAATCGAGCGCGAGCGAGCGCGTATAGTTGATCGCCCCCGCCTTGGTCGCGTTGTACACCCCCATGCCGTAATCGCCCGCGAGCCCTGAGATCGACGCGACGTTGACGATCGCGCCGCCGCCACCCTCGCGCATCGCGGGGATCGCCACGCGGCACAGGTGGAAGATCGACGACAGGTTCACCGC
>NZ_CALMAW010000127.1:35457-64042 GCF_937859915.1 uncultured Sphingomonas sp.
GACACGGTTCCACACCTCGGGGTCCATCTCGGGGGTCTCCACCAGCGCGCCGATCCCGGCGTTGTTGACCAGCAGGTCGAGCCGCCCGAACCGTTCGACCGCCGCCGCGACCATCGCCTCCGCGTCCGCGACCGAAGTCACGTCGCCGCGGTGATCGACGACATTGACGCGCGCGTCGGTGGGCAGGTTCAGGTCCACCGACAGCACCTGCGCGCCGTCGCGTACCAACCGCGCGACGACTGCCGCGCCGATCCCAATTGCGCCCCCGGTGACGATCGCGACCCTGCCTGCGAACGACGTACCCATGATCATTCTCCCCGTGTTATGACATAGCCCTGCATCCCGCCGTCCGCACGCCAGTTGGCGATGATCCGGTAGAAGGCGAGCGCGCCGCCGCCATACATGCCGTTGCGTCGGTTGATCCGCGTTAGGTCGCCCTCTGCGTTGAAATAGCTCGGCGTGCATTCACGCTGGAACGCCTCCTGATCCCGCGCGACGCGGGCGAGTTCGGCGACCCAGGCGTTCTCCGCCTCCTCTGTCACCTCGACGCGCGTCACGCACTCGCCGACCGCGCGACCGAGGATGTAGGCCAGGTGCTTCGCCTGTTCCTGGATCATGTGCGCGAAGTTGAGCGAGACGCCGCTCTGCGTGACCGACAGGATGAACAAATTAGGAAAGCCGTTGGTCGCCATGCCGTGCAGCGTCGAGGCGCCCGCCGCCCATTTCCGTGCGAGCGACACGCCGCCGCGGCCGACGATCGGATAAGTCAGTCGCCGTGCGAACGGCGCGCTCGTCTCGAACCCCGTGCCGTAGATCAGGCAGTCGACTGGATAGCTGCGGCCATCGACGACGATCGCATCCTCGGTAATCCGCTCGACGCCCTGCCCCGCGGTGTCGACCAGCGTCACATTGGTGCGGTTGAACGTATTGAGATAGGTGTCCGAGAAGCAGGGCCGCTTGCAGAACCGGTCGTACCATGGTTGGAGCGCAGCGGCGACTGCGGCATCGGCGACGCTGTCCGACACGCGTGCGCGGATGGCTTCCATCTTCATGAAGTCGGCGAGTTGGTGAAGCGCTAGCGGATCGGCGACGCGCTCCCCCCGCGCCGCCGACCGGGCGAGCAGCATACAGATATTGGCCATGATCGAGGTCCACCCGTCGCGGACCAGATCCTCCTCCAGATAGGTGCCACCCGTGAGCGCGGTAAAGTTGTCCCACAGCCGCTGCTGCCAGCCGGGCTCGAGGTCTGCGAACGCCTGCGGGTCGAGCGGACCGTCGTCCTTCGCGTCGATCGACGACGGCGTGCGTTGGAAGACGTAGAGGTGCCGGGCAGACGCGGCGATATGCGGGATGACCTGAACCGCGGTCGCGCCGGTGCCGATGATGCCGACCGCCTTGTCGGCGAGCCCCGTCATCCCACCCGCCTGCGTGCCCCCGGTATAGCCGTAGTCCCAGCGGCTGGTGTGGAAGCTGTGTCCGCGGAACCGCTCGATGCCGGGGATGCCGGGCAGCTTGGGGCGGTCCATCGGTCCCGACGGGATCACGACGTAACGCGCGCGGATCGTATCTCCGCGGTCGGTCGCGACGATCCAGCGCGCAGCGTTTTCGTCCCAGCTGAGGCCGGTGACATCGGTCTGGAACAGCGTGTCGCGGTGCAGGTCGAAGCGCGCGGCGATGCGCTCAAGATGCGCCAGGATCTCGGGCTGCGACGCGAACTTGCGCGGCGGCAGGATCCCGAGTTCCTCGAGCATCGGCAAGTACAGGATCGCCTGTGTGTCGCACGCCGCGCCGGGATAGCGGTTCCAGTACCATACCCCGCCGAACCCGCCCGCACGCTCGACGAAGCGGATGTGGTCGACGCCCGCGCGCCGCAGTTCGGCGCCCGCGAGGATCGCCCCTAGGCCGCCGCCGATCACCAGCACGTTCACCTCGTCGCGCACCGCCTCGCGGGTGAAGCCGGGCTCGACCCACGGATCGTCGGCGAGCACCGCGAAGGATCCCGTGGTCGGCACGAACTGCGCGACGCCGTCCGTGCGCAGCCGCCGGTCGCGCTCCAGCCGATATCGCGCGCGAAGCGCCGCACCGTCGATCCCCAGTTCGTCTTCCAGCGTCGATGCAAGATCGGCCACGACGTCCTCGCCCACCCGGTTCAATCCGTCTCTGGCCGCGCCGATGGCGGCACCGCGCCGGGCGACATGTGGACATGCGTGCGCTTCAACCGCCGGCTGGTGAACAGCCACGTGCCGTCCCGCTTTTCATAGGTCTCATGATAGAAACCGAAGCCCTGAAGCCAATGCTCCTCGTCGCCCTGCATCCAGAAGATGTTGTCCTCCATCGCCCAGATGCCGTTCGCGCGGGTGGCGGAGTCGAACGAGATCTCGGGCGTGTGCGAATGATGCACGGTCGCCTTGGTATGCGCGAGCAGGCGCTTCACGTTGGCGATCATCTCCGCCGCCGTCTTCCAATGATCGAAACCGTCATTGTGCGACTGGTGGTCGGGCGCGTGCAGCGCGAGGTAGGTGTCCCAGTCCTTGCTGTCGACCGCACGGTCGCGCCGCGCCTTCAGCAGCTTGATCTCCTCGAGCGCGATCAGCGTCTCGACTGGCGACATATCTGGCATCCCGAACTCCCTTCATCGGCGTCCTTGCGGTTCGCGACCGGGTCCGCGCTTGCCGCGCGATCCTATCACGATGCTTGCGCGCCACACATGACGAGCCGGCGTCATCGTGGCCACGATAAGCGGGGGGATCGGGCGTCAATCGCTTGCGGTCCACGCCGCCCCGGCCGCACGCTGCGCCATCCGGTCGCGTCCGAAGGAACCAATGTGCACCATCGTTTCGCTGCCATCGGGGGATTATCGATATGACCGGTGAATCACTGATCCGCGCCGGCATCGTCGGCGCCAACCCCGAGCGCGGATGGGCGCGCGACGCACATGTCCCGGCACTGAGGCACCTGTCCACCGACTATACGCTCGCTGCCGTCTCCGCGCGGACGCAAGAGATCGCCGATGCCGCGAAATTGGCGTCCGGTGCTGAGCGCGCCTATGGCGATTCGCTGGCGCTCGCACGCGATCCCGGCATCGACCTGGTGATCGTCGCGGTGAAGGTACCCGAGCACCGCGCGGTCGTGCTCGCCGCGCTTGCGGCGGGCAAGCATGTCTATTGCGAATGGCCGCTGGGTCGTGATGTTGCGCAAGCGGAAGAGATGGCCGCCGCGGTGACACCCGGCATCCACGCGACGATCGGCCTGCAGGCCCGGTCCGCCCCCGCGGTACGCCAGGCGGCGGCGATCGTGCAGAGCGGCGCGCTTGGCAAACTGCGATCGTTGCGCGTGCTGTCGCCGACCGCGGGCTGGGGCGCGGAATCGCCCGCCTTCTACGCCTATCTGCAGGACAAGCGGAACGGCGCGACGCTCGAGACGATCGCGGGCGGCCATACGCTCGCGGCGATCGAGGCGGTGGTCGGGCGCTATGTCGCGGTCGACGCGCGTGCCACGATCCTGCGCCCGGACATGCGGATCAGCGGCACCGAGGAGACGGTCGCGCGGACCTGCGCGGATCACATGGCGGTACTGGGGCGCCACGATAGCGGCTGCGTCTCGGTGCTTGAGGTCGTCGGCGGCACGACGACCATGCCGTTCCGGTTCGAACTGGAGGGCGAGCATGGTTGGCTGCGGCTGACCGGCGGACACCCCGGCGGGTTCCAGGCGGGTGCGCTGACGATCGAAAGCGATGTGGAGATCCCGCCCGCCCCGGCGGTGGCAGCCGACCTTTCAGGGCCGCCGCGAAACGTCGCGGAGAGCTATGTCCGCTTCGCCGCCGACATCCGTGCCGACACCTTCACCGTTCCCGATTTCGCGGATGCGGTGCGCCTCAGCCGGCTGCTCGACCATATCGAGACCGCGTCGGACACCGGCATGCGCCAGACGGTCTGACGCCGTGAGCGCCGCCCCCCCCCCGGGCGGCGCTCAACACTTTAGGCAGCGATGGCGATCGATTTGGTTTCGAGATATTCGTCGAAGCCTTCGAGGCCCCATTCCTTGCCGACGCCCGACTGCTTGTAGCCGCCGAACGGCAGGTCCGACGCGATCGACACGCCGCCGTTGATGCCGACGGTGCCGGTGCGGATACGTCGTGCGACGCGCATCGCCCGCGCGGGGTCGCCCGAGCGGACCGCGCCCGACAGGCCATAGTCGCTGTCGTTGGCGATGCGGATCGCGTCCTCCTCGTCCTCGAACGGGATCACGACGAGCACGGGACCGAAGATCTCCTCGCGCGCGATTTTCATCTCGTTGGTCACGTCGACGAAACAGGTCGGTTCGATGAAGAATCCGTCGCCCTTGTCGGTGCGGATGTTGCCGCCGTGGAGCAGCCGCGCGCCCTCCGCCTTGCCGCTCTCGATATAGCTCATGATCCGGTCGCGCTGACGCGCCGAGATCACCGGGCCCATGACGTTGGTCGGATCCTCGGGATCGCCCCACATCGTGTCGTAATGCGCATAGGTCGCCTGCAGCACCGCGACCGCCTCGTCGTAGCGGCTGCGCGGCACGAGCAGGCGGGTGATCGTCGCGCAGCCTTGACCGGCGTGGAAGCAGACGATCGACTGCGCCACCGCGGTCGCGAAATCGGGCGTATCTTCCAGCACGATCGCCGCCGACTTGCCTCCCAGTTCGAGGAAGATGCGCTTCAGCGTGTCGGCGCCCTTCTCCATGATGCGTTTGCCGACGCCGGTCGAGCCGGTGAACGAGATCAGGTCGACGCGCTTGTCCGTGACGAGCATCTCGCCGAGCAGCACCGGATCCTCGCCGGTGACGACGTTGAGCACACCGGCGGGAAAACCCACCTCGGCCGCGAGTTCGCCTAGGATCGTACCCATCAGCGGCGTATCGGGTGCGGGCTTCACGATCACGGTGCAACCGGCGAGCAATGCCGGGATCACCTTGCCGACGGTGATGTAGAACGGAACGTTCCACGGCGTGATGACGCCGACGACACCCGCCGCCTCCTTGATAAGCAGGCGCGTCGAATTTACGCCCCACACCACCTTTTCGCCCATTGGCCGTTCCCATTCGATCGCGTCGAAGATCGCGAACAGGTCGTCGATGAACGCGAGCGGGCCGTCGACCTGTGCCATATGCACCGCGCCCATCGGCGAGCCGACCTCATGCCGTGCGATCTGGACCAGCTTCTCGCGATTGGCCTTCAGCGCGTTGCCCAGCTTGAGCACCAGTTCCCGGCGGCGGGCATGGTCCTCGGGCCAGTCGGTGGTGTCGAACGCGCGCCGGGCGGCGGCAATCGCCTCGTCCATGTCGGCGGCGGAAGCATCGGGCGCTCGGCCGATCTCCTCGCCCGTCCACGGACTGATGTCGGCATAGGTCTTGCCGCCTTCGGCGCCGCGCAGCGTGCCGTCGATGTAGAGCTGGCCTTCGGGGAGCATGGTCATGGTCGGGGTCTCGTGATTAGACGTTGATGGCATCGGGCGCGGGATCGGGCAGACGCCCTTCGAATACGACGGTGCCGACATGGACGTCGACGGGCAGGTCGACGAGCGAGCGGAACACCTGCGTCGCCGAGTCATACCGGCTCATGCCGCGTTCCATGATCTTGAGGCCGCGGTTGGTCGCTTCGGCAAAGAAGCGCCCGAAGCGCTCGGGATCGACGACGGCCGACGAGCCCGGGCCGATCATCTGCCCGGCACGCACGGTGGTGACCCGGATGCCGCGGCCTTCGACTTCACGGTGCAGATGCTGCGAGAACCGCTCGAGGCCACCCTTGGTCGACTGATAGAGCGTCAGATGCGGGAAGGTCGTGTTCTCGACCGACTCCGAACTCAGGTTGATGATGTGTCCGCCACGGTTGATCAGCGGAATCGCGGAGCGTGCGCAAAGGATCGGCCCGGCGAGGTTTGTCAGCACATGGCCCATGATGTCGTCGTCCGACGCCTCCTCGATCTGCACCGGATAGAACACCGCAGCGTTGTTGATCAGTGCGTCGATCTTGCCGTGCGCTTCGGCGATCGCGACGAACGCGGTGCGCACCGAGTCGGGCGAGGTGACGTCGCATTCGATTGGCAGCGCGTTGCCGCCGATCGCATCGGCGACCTCCGTCACCTTCGCAAGGCTGCGCCCGAGCATCATCACCGTGTCGCCATCGTTGGCGAAGCGCTGCGCCAACGCGCGGCCGAGCCCGCCGTTCGCACCCGTGATGACGATTGTCTTGCCTGCCATGTCCGTCCTCTGTTCGTGTCGATATGGATATCGATGAAGCCAGCGTCAGGCCGTCGCCGCGCGGAATGTCTTGTCGGGATAGGCCGACCAGTCGCCGCCATAGGCGATCCCGCCCGGCCACTGCGTGTCGCCGCTGACCTTCCGGAAGTAATGCACCGTGCGCGCGATCGAGCCCGCGGTCGAGCGCGGCTGCATCGCGATGCCGCTTGGCGACTGGCCGAGCGCGCGCGCGACGAATTCGCCGATCGTGAAGCTCAGGTCGTCGCTCTGCTGCGCGGTCATCACCAACTGGTCACCGGGACAATAGCGTCGCGGCGCGACCTGGACGTCGGCCAGTTCGCCGCGCTTCATCGCGACGTGCCCGGGAACGTTCGCAACCTCGACACTATGTACGTTTTCGTACCAGGTGTCGTATTCCTCGAACCTTCCGGCAACGTAGTTGCCGAGCAACACGCTGACCCCCGACAACGACTGGTCACGCTGCCAGTTGGGGCTGCCTTTCCAGTCGGCGTAGAGACGGTAGGTATAGATGCGCTCCGCATCGTCGTCGGCGATCAGCCCCGCGTCGCGCGCGTCGGCGAGAAGCGGGCCGAGCGCGGGCACGTCGATCTCGGGATCGGCGACGTCGCGGTCGTATACGCTGAGGAACCGCCAGGGTTGCGAGTGGTCACCCAGCTGTTCGGGGGTGATCTCGTAGCGGGCCGCATCACGAAAGCCGCGCAGCGTCGCCAACGCCGCACGGTGCTCTCCATCGAACCATGCCGCATAGTCCGCCTCGCGGCCCGGGCGGACATTGTACAGATGCAGGGTAGTATAGAGCGCCATCGAGTCCTCGCCTAATCGCACCGCTGAGATGGGCGATGTCCGGATGCGCTACAATGTCCGGCAGAGACATATCGCCCCTATGGTATCGGGATCGACGCGCGGCGTCGCAGGACAAGCGTGCAGAAAGCGGATGTCGCAGCGCAACCAACACGCTTGCCTTATAAAAGCTTGCTATTATTGAGCATGCTCATCACCTGATTGTGTGGGTGCAAAGGAGGTTTCCATGCTGCGTTTCGTTATCATCGCCGCGCTCACGCTCGCCGCCACGCCGGCGCTCGCCGTCGAAACCACCGCCGCGCCGGTCGCCACCGCGCCGCTCCGTCATGGCCAGGTGGTACGCGACGTGTCCGGCGCCCGCCTGGGCGCGATCGATTCGGTTGCGAGCGACGGGACCATCGGCCTGATCATCGATGGCGACTATGTGCGCCTGCCCGCGTCGGTCGTGACCAACGTCGATGGCAAGGCACAGACCTCGCTGTCGAAGAAGGAGGCAAAGGCGCTGCGCTGAAAGCGTTCGTGCCATTAAAGGGCGGCGATGCGGACGACCGCATCGCCGCCCTTTCTCGTTCAGATCCCTTCCGAATCGATGGCGACGTCGACTGGGCGATCGTTGGTGCCGACCATGTTGGCGATCATCCGGTCGAGCAGGCCGGTAAGCAGAGCGCGGTCCGCATTGCTCAATCCCTTCAGTTCCGCCGCCTCTTCCTGCGCGCCGACCTCGGTCAGCCTTTCCAGCACCGGCCCGGCCGCCGCGGTCAGATAAAGCCGGTTCGCACGCCGATCCGCCGGATCGGCGCGCCGTTCGATCAGCTGCATCTCCTCCAGCCGATCGATGATCCGTCCGGCGGTGACGTTGGCGACCTCGAGGCGCGAGGCGACATCGCTCTGCATTGCGCCTTCATCGAACGCGATCGTGGCGATGACGCGCCACTGCGCACGCGTCAGGCCGACATCCTTGGCACGCACGTCGAACCGCTGCGTCTGCAGCCGCGCGATCCACGATATGCGGAACGGAATGCTCGGCGTCGTTTTCAGGGTCTTGCCGGCGTCCTGTCCTGCACGCGTCATCACTCGGGGCCCTCCTGTGGCAGCGTGATAGGAAGATCGGCGCGCGCTGTCACTTGAGCCGACATCGCGGGCGCGGATTTACTGTGCCGGCGTTGACTTGGCGTTGTCCCGCGCTGAGCAAAGGCGAAGCAATGCAGAGGAGGCCAAGGCATGCGCGACGCCGATCCCCAGACCGATCCGACCCCGGTGCACCCGACGATGAGCATCTTCCGTGCAGCGGACGCGAAGGGGCTGATGGAAAGCGGGTGCATGACGCTCGCCCCCTACGCCCCCGGGCAGGGCGAGGGTATGAGGTCGCTGGTCGCTGCCGGCCTTCTCGATGGCGACGAAGTCAAGGTACTGTGCGACCTGCCCGGCTTCAGCTTGACGCGCGCCTGGCTCAAGGCAGGCTATCCACTGCCGCTGCACAGCCATGACGGCGACTGCCTCTATCACATCGTCGCGGGCGCGCTGCGGCTGGGGACCGAGGATCTGGGGTCGGGTGACAGCTTCTTCGTGCCCGCCGGCTGCCCGTACAATTACAAGCCCGGCCCGGAAGGGGTAGAGGTGCTGGAGTTTCGCCATCAGGGGCAGTTCAACTTTCTCAATCTCGCCAAGGGCGCGGGGTTTTACGAAAAGGCGGCCGCGACCATCACTGCGAACCGCGAGGAATGGCGCACCGCCACGCCGCCAAGCGCGCGCTGAACGTCATCGCCCCGGCGAAATCGCCCGGGGCCGCTTGCCGCCCTGCGCGCGCCGATGCCAAGACCGGGGCCGAGGCGTCCAAATCCGACGCGAAGGAGACATGCAGCGATGGCCACCCAGATAAAGGCCGGCACGAATGCGGCGACGGCGGATGCCGCGACGCAGCTCGACATCTACCGGCGCATGTCGCTGATCCAGCAGAACGACGAGGCCGCGCGCAAGGTCGTGCGCAGCGGACGGCTAATGATGCCCTATTACAGCCCGCGGGGGCAGGAATGCATCCCGTCGGCGGTGTCGGCCAATCTCAACGACGACGATCAGATCTGCACCATCTATCGCGGCACGCACGACATGCTAGCCAAGGGCGTACCGCTTGACGTGCTGTGGGCGGAGATGGCGGGCAAGGTGACCGGCACCTGCAAGGGCAAGGGCGGGCCGATGCACATCACCCACCCCGCCTCGGGCGCGATCCTGACCACCGGCATCGTCGGCTCGTCGATGCCGATCGCCAACGGCCTCGCCTGGGCACACAAGCTCGACGGCAGCCGCCGCGTCGTAATCGCCTATTTCGGTGACGGCGCATCGAACATCGGGGCGTTCCACGAGAGCTTGAACCTCGCCTCGGTGTGGAAGCTGCCGGTGATCTTCGTCTGCCAGAACAACCGCTACGCCGAGCATACCAAGTACGAGGCGGCGACCGCGGTCGACCAGATCTCGAAGCGCGCGATCAGCTACACGATGCCGGGCGTCACGGTTGACGGCAACGATCCGCTCGCGGTCTATGCCGCGGCGAACGAAGCGGTGACCCGCGCGCGCGACGGCGAGGGTCCGACGCTGATCGAGGCGGTCACGTTCCGCTTCTTCGGTCACGTCTTCGGCGACGATGACGCCTATATGGACAAGGCCGAAAAGGCGGCGGCGATGGATAAGGACCCGGTGCCGCTCTTCCGCGCCAAGCTGATCGCCGAGGGCATCGCGACCGAGGAACAGCTCGCCGAGATTGAGGCGAAGCTCGCAGTCGATATCGAATCCGCGGTGCAGTTCGCGCTGTCGAGCGACATGCCGCCCCCCGAAGAACTGACCCGCGACGTGTTCGCCGAGGAGATCGCGTGATGGCCAACCGCAGCAAGATCACGATCATCCAGGCGATCAACGAGGCGATCGCGCAGGCGATGGCTGCCGACGACAAGATCCTGGTGCTCGGCGAGGACGTCGCCGATCGCGAGGGCGGCGGCGTCGTCGGCGTGACGCGCGGGCTGTCCACGCGCTTCGGCGACGATCGCGTCCGCTCCACCCCGATCGCCGAGCAGGCGATCATGGGCGCGGCGATCGGCGCCGCGATCAACGGCTACAAGCCCGTCGCCGAGATCATGCTGATGAACTTTACGACGGTGGCGATGGACATGATCGTCAACCACGCCGCCAAGCTGCGTTACATGTCTGGTGGCCAGACGACCGTGCCGATTGTCATCCGCATGATGACGGGCGCAGGGATCGCGAGCGGCGGTCAGCACAGCGACTTCCTCGAGGCGTGGTTCGCGCATACCGCAGGGATCAAGGTCGTCGCACCGACCAACGCGGCGGATGCCAAGGGGCTGATGCTGTCGGCGATCGCCGATCCCGATCCGGTGATGTTTATCGAATGCTCGCGTGCCTATGGCAATTCCTGCGAAGTGCCCGAGGTCGGCGAGCCGATCCCGATCGGCAAGGCGAGCGTCGTGCAGGAAGGCACCGATGTCACGATCGTCAGCTATTCGGAGATCTTCCAGCGCGCCATCGCCGCGGCGAAGGAACTCGAGAAGGACGGCGTGTCGGTCGAACTGATCGACCTGCGCACGATCGCGCCATGGGATCGCGAGACGGTGATCGCGTCGGTCCGCAAAACCGGTCGCGCGGTGATCGCGCACGAGGCCGTGCGCCAGTTCGGCGTCGGCGCGGAGATCGCCGCCACGCTTCAGGAAGATCTGTGGGGCGAACTCAAGGCGCCGGTGAAGCGACTCGGCGCACCCTATACGTCGGTGCCGTTCAGCCAGGGCCTTGAGCCCTTGTTCATCGTCTCGGTACAACAGATCGTCGAGGCCGCGCGCGCGACAATCGGCACCGCCGCCGCGCCGGTCGCGATGGGCATCAACTGAACATCAGGGGAAACATCATGGCGACCGACATCATCCTGCCCAAGATTGGCTTCTCGATGACCGAAGGCGTGCTTGCCGAATGGCTCGTCGAGGACGGCGCGACCATAAAGGAGGGCGAGCCGCTTTATTCGATCGAGAGCGACAAGAGCACCAACGAGGTCGAGGCCCCCGCTTCCGGCACCGTCCACATCACCGGCGTGCCGGGCGAGACCTACGAGGTCGGGACGGTCATCGGTTCGATCGAGTAGCGCCGCCGCGCAGGACCATCGATGAGGGGAGCGAAGCGATGAAGCGTCGGATCTTGTGCCTTCTGGCAAGCACCCTCGTCGCCACGGCCTCGGTGCCGCCGGTGCATGCCGCCCCCGCAGCGCAGGCGCCGGCGAACGTCAACAATTCCAGGCGGGTCGTCGCGTTGCTCGGCGGACAGAATTTCCGCGACCTGGGCGGCTATCGGACGCGCGATGGCCGGTTGGTGAAATGGGGCCTGATCTATCGATCCGGCGCGATGAACGCGTTCACGCCCGCCGATTTCTCGATCCTTCAACAGCGGCGCATCGGTGAGGTCTTCGATCTGCGAAGCAGCGACGAACGCCGGCAATCGCCCGTGACCTGGCCGACCGGCTATCGGCCCGTCGTCCAGGCGACCAATTATCGACTGAACCTGGGCGGCATCATGGCGGCGATCGCCGATCCAAACCTGACGGACGCTGCGGCGCTCGATCTCGAAAAGCGCTTCTACGCCGACCTTCCCTATCAGTTCGCTGCGCAGTATCGCACGCTGTTCCAGACATTGCTGCGCAATCCGGGGCCGGTCGTTTTCAACTGTTCGGCGGGGAAGGATCGCACCGGCGTGGCCGCCGCGCTGTTGCTGACCGCGCTCGGCGTGCCGCGCGACGTGGTGACGGCCGATTATCTGCTGTCCAACCAGACGTTCGATCCGACGAGAACGCTTGCCACCGATGTGCGGGCGGACGCTGCGGCCCGACGATCGGCCTCCGCCGGGTCGCCTCTGGCGCGGCTGCTGATGACGGTCGACGCCCGGCTGCTCGATGCGGCCTTTGCCGGGATCGATGCGCGGTCGGGAAGCTTTGAAGCCTATCTGCGCGACGAACTGGGTGTCGGGGCGGCGGACGTCGCACGGCTGCGGACGCTGTATCTCACGCGTGCATGACGGAACGCTTACTTGATGGAGAGACGGGGGCAGTCGGAAACGGTATCCGCGTCGCCGGCCAACGCACTGCGTCGCCGGGTGGGACGTATCGCGCGCGGCATCGGCTGGCTCTTCCTCGCCCTGATGGCGCTGGGCGCCTTGGGCCTGTTCGTACCCACGCTCCCGTATGTCAGCGTGATCGGAGCCGCGCTGCTCGATGCGGTCGGGCCATGGGTGCCGCTGGTTCTCGGGATCGTCGCAGTGGCATGCCTGTGGCTGGGAGCTGTCCGGTCGGAGCGCCGGACGATCGCCATGGGACTACTCGCGGTAGCGACGACCATCGGTTACGCCGTCGCGCTGTGGGAGATCGTCGCCGCCGCGCGCGGCGAAGGAACCCGAATCGACGTCGCGCAGACGCTGACGCTGCGCGACGATGACGGCATCCGGGGTTCGATACGCGCATTCGTCTATGGCCGCTTCCACGACGCCAACCAGCATGTCTTCGTCTACCCCAAGGCGACGCATACCGCACAGACTACGCTCGCGCCGATCATCGTCTATATCCATGGCGGCGGGTGGGTGAGCGGCGACGCTTCGATGCGCGACAGCAACATGCGCCATTTCGCCGCACAGGGCCTTCTGCCCATAACGCTCGACTACGCGCTTTCGAGCGACGATCGCCATCTGTCGGGCAGCACGGAGACCGAACTAGGCTGCGCGCTCGCGTGGATCGGCAGGCATGCCGCACGGCTGGGCGGCGATCCGGCCCGGATCGCGCTCGTCGGGGAATCGGCGGGCGGCAATCTCGTCCTAAACCTCGCCTACCGCGCCAACGCCGGTCGCCTGCCGTCGGCATGTGGTGGCGTGGTGCCGCATATCGGTGCGGTCGCCGCCGCCTATCCGGTGGTCGACCCGGCAAGCTTCCACGACAATTCCGACGCCATGCTGAGCGAGGCCGCGCGCAGCATGGCCGCGCGCTACGTGGGCGGGACGCCAGCGCAGTTCCCTGCACGCTACCGCGCTATCGCATCCGCCACGTGGATCGATCGGGCCGCCCCGCCGACCCTGTTGCTGATTCCGATGCACGACCATCTGGTGCCCAACGGGCCGAGCTACGTGTTCGCCCGACAGGCCAGGGCGGCTGGCATCGCCGTGCGGGTGGTGTCGGTGCCCTATGCGGAGCACGCCTTCGATCTGGCCCCGGGCAGCGTCGGCAATCAGCTGTTCCTGGCCACCACGACGGCGCTGCTGCGTCGCACGGTGTTGAAGCCTCGTTAGGATGGACGCCCCTTCACGACTGGTGCCTTTGGAGGGCGGGCAGAATTTCCGCGATCTCGGCGGCTATGCCACGGCGGATGGCCGACACGTTCGATGGAGCCGGATTTTCCGGTCCGGCTCGATGGCACGGTTCTCGACCGCGGATTTCGCGGCGATGCGCACGCTCGCCATCCGTAGCGTCGTCGACCTGCGCAGCACGCGCGAACGCCTGCGCGAGCCGGTGCGCTGGCCGGATGACGCGCGTCCCGACGTGTCCGAAGAGGATTATACGCTCGACGTCACGCTGTTGCTGGCACCGCTGGCGGCGGGCGAGGTGACGGAAACCGCAGCGCTGTCCGCGACGGCGGCATTCTGCGCGGACCTGCCCTATCGCTTCTCGCATCGTTACCGCGAACTCTTCGGGTTGCTGCTCCGCAGACGGACACCGCTGGTGTTCAACTGTTCGGCAGGCAAGGATCGTACCGGCGTCGGTGCGGCGCTGATCCTGCTGGCCCTCGGCGTATCGCGCGCGACGGTGGTCGAGGACTACATGCTGTCGAACCGCCATTTCGATCCGACCAAGACGCTCGCGACCGACGCCGCTGCAGACACACGCTGGCGTCAGCTGCCGCCGGCGCTCGAACACGTGCTGATGAGCGTGCATACCGGCGCGCTCGATGCCGCGCTCGACGCGATCGATCGGCGTTCGGGCGGCCTGGCGCGCTATCTGGCGACCGAAATGGGCGTCGACGATGCGGCGATCGCGACGCTTCGCGCGCTATATCTCGAATAGCGGCCTATCGGGAAGTCGGCGCCGCATAGGACTTCCGCAGGAAATCGACGATCGCATCCGCATAGGCCGCGGCCTCGTCCGGGATCACACGGTCGAAGCCCTGCGAACCGTGGAACTGGCCGTCCCAGCATCCATAGAGCGTCGGCACGCCCGATGCGGCAAGCCGCTCGGCATAGGCTTGCCCTTCGGGTTGCAACTGATCGTATTCCGCGCACGCGACGAGCGCCGGCGGTAGGCCTGCCAGCGTCTCGGCGAGCAACGGCGACGCCCGGGGATCGCGGGCATCGTCGGCATCGCGCAGATAAAGCGGTGCATAGGCCTTCTCGCTCGCGATCTGGATGCCGTCGGCGAACGTCAGTGCCTGCGTGCTCGTGAAGTCGGTGACCGGGATCTCGAGCACCTGCGCCACGATCGGGGGGCCACCACGATCGCGCGCCAGCTGGGCGACGACCGCCGCGAGATTGCCGCCAGCGCTGCCGCCGCCGACCGAGATCCGCGTCGGATCGATCCGCAGTTCGCCCGCATGCGCTGCGACCCAGCCTAGCGCCGCATAGCTGTCGTCGACCGCGACGGGGAAACGATGCTCGGGCGCGAGCCGATAGTCAACCGAGACGACCGCGCAGCCCAGCGCCGCCGCCAGCTTGCGACAATTCGTGTCACCCTGATCCAAGGTGCCAAGGAAGAATCCGCCACCATGATAATAGACGTGGCACGGCACCACCGCGTCGCCCGCGTCGCCGCGATAGAGCCGCAGCGTGATCTCGCCGCCGTCGACGGGAATAGCGATATCCCGCTCGACCGGCAGACGAACGTGCGGTGTCGCCAGCGCGATGAAGCTCTGGTCGATCATCGCATGGATCGCCTGGCGCAACTGCGCGATCGGCACGTCCGCGGGCATTGGCGGCGCATTATGCTGCGCGTTAAACATCGCCTTCAACTGGGGCAGGATCGGCATCGTCGGTATCCTCAGGCGGTCGCGTAGCGCTGGCGCAGCGCCTTCTTGTCGGGTTTGCCCAGCGGCGAGAGCGGCAGCGCGTCGACGAACTCGACCGACTTGGGCGCCTGCACCGCACCTTTCCGCGCCTTCACGCTGGCGATCAGCGTCTCGGCCGTCACGTCCGCGCCCGGCTCCAGTACCACCACCGCCTTGACCGCCTCACCCCAGTTGGGGTGCGGCACGCCGATCACCGCCGCCGCGCGTACGCCCGGCTGCTCGACCAGCACGTCCTCGACCTCGCGCGCATAGACGTTGAAGCCGCCGGTGATGATCATGTCCTTCTTGCGATCGACGATCCGCAGGAAGCCGCCCGCCTCGCGCACCGCGACATCGCCGGTATGCAGCCAGCCGCCGGCGAACGCCTCGGCGGTCTGCTCGGGCTTGTTGAGATAGCCGGTCATCAGCAACGGCCCGCGCACGCAGATCTCGCCCGGCGTCCCGTCGGGCACCAGGTTCATGTCGTCGTCCATCAGCGCGACATGGACGAACGGCGTCGGCCGGCCGCAGCTCGCGAGGCGGTTGAGGTCGCTCGGATCGTGCTCGGCCTTGCGCAGCAGCGTGACCGACATCGGTGCCTCGGCCTGGCCGTAGAACTGGAAAAAGATCGGCCCAAGCTTCTCTATCGCGTCGCGCAGCCGCTTTACCGGGAACGCCGACGCGCCGTAAAAGATCACCTCGAGGCTCGACAGGTCGAACTCCCCGAAGCGCGGATGGTCGATCAGCGCGATCACCATCGTCGGCACCATGAGGATCGACGTGATGCGGTGGCGCGCGATCGCCTCCATCACCGCGACCGGTTCGAACCCCGGCACCACCACCATCACGCCGTCGCGCGCCAGCACCGTCGTCAGTACCGCCGCACCCGAATGACTCAGCGGCGCGCAGATCAGGTGACGAATGTCGTCGGGCCATTCCCATTCGGTAAGCTGGATGATCGCCGATGTCGCCGCATTGCGGTTCGACGTCATGATTCCCTTGGGCGCGCCGGTCGTGCCGCCCGAATAGGCGATACGGAACAGCGCCTCGGCCTCCGCCTCGGGCGCGACGAGCGGCTTCGGCGCGAACCCGGCGGCGACGGCGGAAAGATTGACGCCGACAGCGCCCTGCCCCATCGCCAGCACGTGCCGCAGCGTCGGCGCGCGCGCCTTCAGTCCGTCCGCGATCGCCTCGTAATGATCCGCGTCGTAGATCAGCGTGTCGATCTCGGCATCGTCCATCACGTACAGATAATCGTCGACCGACCCCATCGGATGCAGCGCGGTCGACACGATCCCGGCGAAGCCCAGCGCGTTGGTGGCGTACAGAACCTCCAGCCGGTTGCGCGCCAGGATCGCCGCGCGGCGCGCCTTGGGATGGAGCGACTCCAGCACCTGCTGGTAGCGGCTGATCTCCTCGGCCAGCCCACCCGCGGTCAGTTCCTCGCCGCCGACGCCGATCACGCACACCCGGTCGAGGTCGCGGTTCAACGCGTGCGCGATCATGTCGATCGTCGTGATCGGACGGTGAAGGCTTGTGGGCAGACTCCTGTCCATCGCTCAGCCCTTCGTTGGGGGGCGCACCAGCGACGGCACGCCGTGGAACAGCTGGTTGGCGATGATCGCATAGTGGATCTCGCTCGACCCTTCCGCGATGCACTTCGCCTTGGCGTCACGCATGTAGCGGTTGATCCCGGTCGAGTTCATGATCCCGCTCCCGCCCCAGAGCTGGAGCAGCCGCGCGCAGACGTCAAATGCGGTGTCGCCGATCCACGCCTTGCAGACGCTCGACATGCCGCCCTGCATCGTCCCCGCATCGAACGCGCGCGCGTTCTCGTAGAGCAACGCCCGGCATGCAGCGATCTTGGCGTGCGCCTCGGCCAGCCAATACGAAACCGGCTGGAGCTCGGACATGTCCTTGCCGTAAAGCCGCCGCTCCTTGACGTACTCCAGCGTCTTGTCGAACATCCCCTGCGCGCAACCGAGCGAGGTCGCCGCGTGCGCCAGCACGTTGGCCTGGTTCGCACGGCGGTTACTGATCCCGCCGGTCAGCAGGTCGCCGAGAATGTCGTCGGGCTCCAGTCGGATGTCGGTGAAGGCGATCGACCCAGTGTTGGTGCCGCGCCAGCCAAGCTTGTCGTCATAAGGCGCGATGTCGAGCCCAGTATCCTCGCGCTCGACGACGACGCAACCATAGCCGGTGTTGCCCTGCCCGTCCTCGGTCTTGGCAAAGACGAGATAGGTCTTGGCCGGGCCCTGGGTGCAAAACAGCTTCGCGCCGTTCAGCACGAAGCCGTTGCCGTCGGGCACGACCTTGCTGATATGCGCCGACGCATTGGCGGCACCGCCCGGCTCGCTCTGCGAATAGGCCATGACGCGTTCGCCGCTCGCGCTGCGCGGCAGGATGCGCTGCTTCTGCTCCTCGGTGCCGAGAATCTCGACCGTCATCGGGCAAAGGATCATCTCGACCGTCAGAGCGCCGGCAAATGCCGGGCTGGCCTTGGCGATCTCCTCGCTGACGAGGCACGCCGACACGATGTCGGCCCCCGCCCCGCCATAGTCCGGCGACGTGGTCAGGCCGTAGAGGCCGAACTCCGCCGCCTTGGCGATCAGGCTGTCGGGCGTATGCTCGTCGAGGTCGATCGCGGTGGCGATCGGTTCGACCTCGTTGCGCGAGAACTCCTGCGCCATGTCCCGCAGCGCGCGCTGCTCGTCGTTCAGCCAGTCGAGCATCAGATCTGCCTCGCAAGATAGGCGGCTTCGTGGATCGCGTTGCCGTAGGATCGCGGCTTGCGCGCATCGCCGACCACCTGCACCGCCGCGCCCGTGCCGAGCAGCGCGCGGCTCAAGGGATCATAGGGTTCGCGGCCCGGTGCGATGATGAGCGCCCCTGCCTCGATCCGTTCCTCGTGCCCGTCACCGTGGCGCACGCGGACCGCACCGTCCTCGATCGCGACGAGATGGACATTTTGTTCGGGCTTAAGGCCGACCTGTTCCGACCAGCGCAGCACCGCCTTCGATCGCGACCCGATATAGTTCGCCACCTTCAGCTCGGGCAGGCGATCGAGCAGCCGCACCTCATGGCCGCCGCGACGCAGGTCGAGCGCGAGTTCGATCCCCTCGGTCGCCCCCCACACTACGATCGGCCCGGCCGGCAACAATCCGATGCCGCGCTTGAGCACCTCGTCGATCGTCAGCGCGAAGCCGGCGTCACGCGCTTCCCGCAGCCCTTCCGTATCGGGCAATGCCGGCAGCGCACCGGTAGCGACGACCACGACGTCGGGCTTTTCAGCCTCCACCATCTCGCGCGTCAGCGCCTCGTTCAGGCGCACGGGAATGCCGTATTTGGCGACCATGTGACGGTGCCAGTCGGGCTGGTAGGCGATCTGCTCGACGTTGGGCAGGTGCCGGTAATTGCCCGCCCAGGCCATCGTGCCCCCGAGCGCCTCGCTCGCCTCAAAGATCGTGACGTCGTGGCCGATCTCATGCGCGGTGATGGCATATTCCATGCCGCCCGAACCGCCCCCGGCGATGAACACCTTCTTGGGATCGGTTGTCTTGCTAATCTTGTAGTCGCGGTCGCGCCCGAACGCGGCGTTCTGCGCCGATCCCGCCACACCCTTGCCGAAGATGTTACCCTGCAAAAGTGAGGCGCCCGTCCGCGTCGACTTGCGGATTTCGTCCTCGCGGCCCTGCATGATCTTGTTGGGGAACTGCGGATCGTCCATCGACTGGCGACAGGTGGCGAAAAAGTCCGCCGAGCCCGGCTCGATCAGCGTACGCGCCTGATCCATCGTGTTGATGTTGCACGATCCCATCAGCGGCATGTCGATGCCCTTGTCGATCAGCCCCTGCCGCAGATGCTTGAGGTACGGCAGCGTCACCATGTTCGGGACGTAAAAGCCGCCGCCGATCACTTCGCCCGAGCTGATCTCGGGGTCGCGGCTCTTGGCGGGCAGCATCGAGCCGAATGTGCAGTCGAGCGCGTCGATACCGAGCGCGTGGAGCCGCGGCGCGTAGTTCTCGATGAAATAGTCGAGATCGAAGCCGTTTTCGTAATTCTCGTCGCAGCACAACCGCGGGATCAGCGGGTAATCCTCGCCGCACAGCTCCTGCGTCCGCTGGATGATCTGCTCGCAGAACAGGAACTGATCCTGATATTCGTCGTTGCGCCCGCTGTTCTCGAGCAGCGACAGCGTCACGTGCGGCAGCGATCCGTGGCAAAAATGGTACGAGACATAGTCGTATCCCGCCTCCTTCGCGCGCCGCGCCGCCTGCGCGAACGATTCGACTAGCGCATGATATTCCTCAGTCGGGACGACGCCCGGCTCGGGGTTGCCGATCGGATACTTGCCGGTCGGGCCCCACGAGACGGTACCGGGGATCCAGCCCTTGCCCGGCTCCAGCTTGAAGCTCGCACCCATGCCGGGGATCAGCCCGCCGTAAAACAATTGCACGCCCGCAAGCGCGCCGTTATTGTGGATCACCTCGACCAACTGGCGGTGCGAGATGATGTAGGTATCGTCGTAGAAGCCGAACATCCGTTCGTTGATGAGGCCGTCCCAGCGCACGCAGGTCGCCCCGACGCATACCGCCGAATAGCCGCCGGCCGCCAGCGCCTCGTACGCGCCGACCGCCTGGCGGGTGATATAGCCCTTGTCGTCCGACATGTTCATCGTCGTCGGCGCGTGGACGATACGGTTTTTGAAGGTCAGCCGCTTGGTCTTGAAGGGCTTGAGCAGCGGATCGTTGGCGGGATCGGTCACGGCGTTGTTCCTGCTTGTCACGCGCTCTGCGCTCGGTCGATGACAACGGCCGAACCAGACATGAAGCTGGCGCGGTCCGAAACGAGAAAGAGGATGAGGTCGGCGATTTCCCGGGGACGGCCGGGGCGGCCGCTGGTGAAGGCGGACAGCATCCGGTCGCGCCCGCCCATCGTGTCCGAGAAGCGGTCGATCACCTGGTCGCCCATGCCGCTCTCGACGAAGCCGGGCAGCACCGCGTTGACCCGCACGTCGAGCCCGGCGAGGTTGAGTTCGCGCGCGGCGCTGCGCGTCAGATGGATCACCGCCGCCTTGCTGGCGCCGTAGGACGCCATGCCGGGATTGCCCTTGAGGCCCGCGGTCGAGGCGATATTGACGATCGCACCGCGCCCGGCTGGGCGCATGACGTCGAGCGCGGTCGCCATGCCGTGGATCGTGCCCTCGACGTTCACCGCGAACACCTCGCGGTAGGTCGGCGTCATCTCGGCGTCGATCCGGTCGAACCGTGCGATGCCCGCGGCGTTGACGAGGATGTCGAGCCGGCCATGCTCGGCCGCCACCTCGGCGCCGAGCGCACGCCATTGCGCCGCGTCGGCGACGTCGAGCACGCGGCCGCTCGCCCGGTGGCCATCCGCGCCGATCGCGTCGGCGGCTGCGGACACCTTGGCCTCGTCGCGATCGAGCAGGACGACGCTGGCACCCGCCGCCGCGATCGCCTCGGCCGCCGCCTTGCCGATACCCGACGCGGCGCCGGTGACGAGCGCCAACCGTCCGGTCAAGTCGATCCAGGGAGCGGCCACTACATTCATGCCTTTTCTAGAATGTGCACGCCGCACGCCGCGCCGATGCCGACGCCGAAGCCCAGCACGTGCGCCAGGCCGATCCGTGCGCGGTCGACCTGCCGCGCACCCGCCTCGCCGCGCAGATGCTCGATGATCTCGACGATGTTCGCGACCCCGGTCGCGCCGATCGGATGCCCCTTCGACAGCAGCCCGCCCGATACGTTAACTGGAATGGCACCGCCGAGCGCGGTCTCGCCCGAATCGATCATCGCGCCGCCCTCGCCATCGCCGCACAGCCCGAGATTCTCGTAATGCAGCACCTCGGCGGTCGCGAAACAGTCGTGCAGTTCAACGACGTCGAGATCCTTCGGGCCGATCCCCGCCATCTCGTAGGCCTTGGCCGCCGCAAGGCGCGTCACCGAATTGCCGTCGATCAGCATTGGGTTGCGCGGCTGGAACGGGTCGGACATCAGCGCCGATCCCGCCACGCGCACCGCGCGGTCGAGCCCCAGCTCGCGCGCCTTGCGCTCCGACACCAGCACGCATGCCGCAGCGCCGTCGACATTGGCGGAGCACATCAGCTTGGTCAGCGGATAGGCGATCATCTCGCTCGCGAGCACCTCGTCGAGCGGCGTCTCGCGGCGATACATCGCCTTGGGGTTCATCGTCGAATGATGGTGGTTCTTCACCGCGACGCGCGCGAACTGCTCGATCGAGGTGCCGTATTTCGCGGCATGCTCCATGCCCGCTTCGGCAAACAGCGCAGGCAGCGACACCGATCCGAACAATGATTCCGGGTTGGGTCCGTCCGACGCGCCGACACCCTGCAGCATGCCCTTGGGGTTCTTCTCCGCGCCCATCGCGACGACGACGTCGTACAGCCCGCTGCGCGCGGCGACATAGGCCTCGCGGAACGCGGTCGCGCCCGAGGCGCAGGCGTTCGACACGTTGATGCACTGGATGCCGGTCTGGCCGATCTGTTTGAGGACCTGCTGCGCGATCATCGACGCGGCGTTGAAGGTCGATCCGCAATAGATCGCTTCGACGTCGGGCACCGCCAGCCCGCAATCGTCGAGCGCCAGCAGCAGCGCCTGCGCGCCCAATTGTGCCGGAGTCTGATCGGGATAGCGCCCGAACGGTATCATCCCCGCGCCGATAACGTAGACTTCACTCATAGGGTCTCCCCCGCCGGCACGAAATGGAAGCCGACGAACGCCGCACCTTCCTTGTCGACGGCACCGCCGGCGTCATCGAACCGCACCGCGACCGGCATCCCGGAAGCGAGCGTGTCGGGATCAACGTCGCGCAGCGTACCCTTCATTGTCGGGCCGTCGTCGAGATCGACAATCGCCGACACGAACGGCACCACCACGCCGGGATAGCTGCGCGACACCACGGTCCAGCTGTAAAGCATGCCCCGCTCGGCGACGCGGAACGCACTGGGCGCAGCACGGATGGCGCAGTTGCGGCACGCGAGCGTCGGCTCGCCGACGACCGCGCCGCACGCGTCGCAGCGATACGCCTCGATCCACGCCTCGCCATCGTCGCCGACGCGTATGGACTTGTGCGCCGCCCGGGCCGTCATCGCCTCGCTACCCCTATTCGAACGTCTCAACTCCATCGATTGCGCCGCGGCGGTCCGGTGTCAACGCGACCCGGCGAAGTGTCGCGGGGGCGATGAATGTCCGACGCGCGTTGCATTGCCGGCGGAGATTTTTATGCCGCTTGAGTGCGGCGGTGCCGGGCCCTGCCCGCGACGCCCTCTTCGAGTGCAGGAGCGATTCGGATTCCATGACCAGTCCCACCACTGCCCAGGCGCTCAAGGCGCTGGTCTCGGACCGTACGCATCTCGCCGAGGCGCTGAAGTCGGCGGACGTCGCGCCGCTGCTGATGGTGCTGGTGCATCTGGGTGGCGACCCGGCATGGCTCGACCGCGTCGCGCCCTACATCAAAGGTCCGTGGAGCTTCCATGAAGAGGCGCCCGAGGATCTGAAGGCCGAGTTGCATCGGGCGGTGGTCGACATCCTCGCCGACTATGCGGCGACCGGGCGAGACCTGCCCGCCGCGCCCGACGCGGCGCTGCTGCCGAAGATGCTCGACACGCTGACCGGGCAGCACGTGCCCGAGGACTATTATCCGCTCGTCGCCGAGGAGATGGACCTCACCGACAGCGACCCCAAGACGGTGCACTGGCGCGACACACCCTCGCCTGAGGCGCTGGCGGCATTCCATGTGATCGTCATCGGCGCAGGTTTTTCGGGCGTGGCGATGGGGATCAAGCTTAAGGAAGCCGGCATCCCCTTCACGATCGTCGAAAAGAACGACCGCGTCGGCGGCACATGGTACGAGAACAGCTATCCCGGCTGCGGCGTCGACACCGCCAATCATTTCTATTCCTATTCGTTCAACGTGAGCCACGACTGGGATCACTTCTTCGCCAAGCGCGACGAGATCTTCGCCTATATCGAGCGCAATTCGGTCCGCACCGGTCTGCCCGACCAGATCCGCTTCCACGAGGAAGTGACGAGCGCGGTATGGGACGAGGCCGCTGCGCTGTGGCGCGTCGAGACGCGCGACCGCGAGAACCAGCTTCATCAGTTCACCGCCAACGTTGTCGTCAGCGCGGTCGGACAACTCAATCGCCCGCAATATCCCGAGATCCCGGGGCTCGACAGCTTCGAGGGCCCCGCGCTCCACACCGCGCGCTGGGACAAGGAGATCGACATCGCCGGCCGGCGCGTCGGCATGATCGGCACGGGTGCGAGCGGCATGCAGGTCGCACCCGCGATCGCGCCGATCGTCGATCACCTCACGATCTTCCAGCGCTCGGCGCACTGGGCGATGAACAACCCGCTCTATTTCGAGCGCGTCACCGACGACAAGAAATGGGTGCTGAACAACCTGCCCTATTACGCCAAGTGGTTTCGCTGGCAGCTGTTCTGGTCGTCGTCGGACGGCTTCCATCCGCTGCTCCAGATCGATCCTGACTGGCCTCAGCCCGAGCGTTCACTCAGCGCGGGCAACGAGGAACTGCGCCAGCGGCTGGAAAAGCACATTGCCGAAGAACTGGGAGGCGACGAAGACCTGATCCGCAAGGCGACGCCCGATTACCCGCCCTATGGCAAGCGCATGCTGCGCGACAATCACTGGTATCGCATGCTTCGGCGCGAGAACGTCACGCTCGAGACGGGTCGGATCGACCATATCGAGACGGATGCGGTCGTGATGGCGGACGGCACGAGGCACGAGGTCGACGTGCTGGTCTATGCCACCGGCTTCCAGGCGCGGCGCATGCTGACGCCGATGCACATCGAGGGCCGCGACGGTATCACCATCCGCGACAGCTGGGGTGAGGACGATCCGCGCGCGCACATCGGCATGACGGTGCCGGGCTTCCCGAACTTCTTCCTGATCTATGGCCCCAACACCAACCAGGCGCATGGCGGCAGCGCGGTCTATTATTCCGAATGCCAGGTCCGCTACATCATGCAGGGCATCCGCGAACTGGTCGAGACAGGGGCCGCCGCGCTCGAGGTGAAGCAAGCACCGTTCCAAGCGTATCAGGAAAAGGTCGATGGCGCGCTTTCCAAAATGGCATGGGCACATCCGAACGTGAACAACTGGTACAAGAACAAGCAGGGCCGGGTGACGCAGAACTCGCCGTGGCGGCTGGTCGACTATCGCAACCTGACCGAAACTTTCGATCCGGGGGAATACGACTTCCGCCCCGCGCATGCGGAGACGGCGGCATGAGCCTCGCGCCGCTGCTCAAGCCCCGGTCGATCGCGGTGATCGGCGCGTCGGACAATCCCAAGCGGATCGGCGGCGTGCCCGTCGAGCTGCTGATCCGCGCGGGCTACGACAAGCTGTTCCCGGTCAATCCCAAGAGCCCGACCGTACAGGGGCTGACGGCGTACCCGGACATCGAATCGGTGCCCGAGTCCATCGACCTGGCGCTGGTCGCGATCGGCGCGGACGACGTGCTGCCGGTGCTCGAGCGCTGCCATGCCAAGGGCGTGAAGGCGGCGATGGTGTTCGCGGCTGGCTATGCCGAGACCAACGAGGCTGAAGGGCAGGCCAAGCAGGCCGAGCTCGCCGCCTTCGCGCAGCGCACCGGCATGCGGATCGCAGGCCCCAACTGCATGGGCAACGCCAATTTCGGCGACCGCGTGTTCACCACCTTCGGCTCGCAGTTCCAGCCGGAACATCCCGCAGGCAGCACCGCGCTGCTGACGCAGAGCGGCAACATGTGCGCGACCGTCTATCGCACCGCACGCCGCGCCGGCGTCGCGTTCAGCCATGTCATCAACACGGGCAACGAGGCGGACGTCGACTTCGCCGACTATCTCGATTTCCTCGCCGACGACGACGCGACGCAGACCGCGTTGTGCTACATCGAGGAGTTGCGCGACGGTGCCGCGTTCCTGCGTGCGGCGGCGAAGTTCCGCGCCGCGGGCAAGTTGCTAACCGTGTTCAAGGTCGGCGCCAGCGAGAAGGGCGCGGAGGCTGCACGCTCGCACACCGCCGCACTCGCGGGCGACAACGCCGCCTATGACGCCGCCTTCGCCGCGGCGGGCGTGGCACGCGTCGGCGAGCTGTCGGGGCTCGCCGATCTCGCGTACCTTCACGGATTCGTCGACAAGATCGGTGGCAATGCCTGCGCGATCCTGTCGGTGTCGGGCGCGGCGGGGGCGATCCTGTCCGACGCGCTGGCGCTGGCGGGCGGCGATGTGCCCACGCTGCCCGACGACGTGCAGGCGGGGCTGCGCGCGCAGATCCCGGCCTACGGGATGGTGTCCAACCCCGTCGACCTGACCGGCAACCTCGTCAATTCGAACGATTTCCTGCTCGACGCGATCAAGCTCGCGCTGCAACCCGACGCCATCGACGTGCTGCTGCTCTATCTCCCGGGCAATTTCCTCATCCAGGCGATGTCGCAGATCGAGCGCGGCGCGGCGGCGACGGGCAAGCTGATCGTCGCAATCGACACCTTCGCAATGGGCGACCGCGAAGCACTCGCCGCTAAGGGTATCGCCTATTTCCAGGATTTCGACCGCGCAGCGCGCGCGATCGCCGCCTATGGCGCGTGGAAGGCGATCGTCGCCGCACCGCCCGCGCCTGCTGCGTCCAGGACGCGCTGGCCCGCGTTCCCGGCGGGCGAGGACGCTTTGTCGGAAACCGCCGCCAAGGAAGCGCTCGCGCGGTTCGGCGTGCCGGTGGTGCACGACGCGTTGGTTCACAGCCGCGTCGAGGCGCGTGGGGCGGCGGACGCGATCGGCTATCCTCTGGTCGCGAAACTCGTCAGCCCCGACGTGGCGCACAAGACCGAACACGGGCTGATCCGGCTGGGCCTCAAGGACGCGGCGGCGGTGACCGAGGCGTTCGACACGATGATGGCCAAGGCGCGATCGATGCCGGGCGTGCGTATCGAGGGGGTGACGCTGGAGCCGATGCTGGCGGGCGGAATCGAGATCCTGGCCGGCGTCACGCGCGATCCGGTGTTCGGATGGATGCTGACCGTCGGCCTTGGCGGCGTTTGGACTGAACTGATGAAGGACGTGTGCCACCGGCTCCTGCCCGTCGATGCGGCCGGTGCCGATGCGATGCTGCGCAGCCTGAAGGGCTTCGGCCTGCTCGACGGCTATCGCGGCGCGCCCAAGGCGGATGTCGCCGCGGCCGCCAAGGCGATCGCAGCGCTGGGGGAGGCGGTGCTCGCAGGCGGGGACACGCTACGCGAGGTCGAGATCAATCCGCTTCTGGTAATGCCCGAAGGGCGTGGTGCGGTCGCCGTCGACGCGCTCGTGCTCCTGAATACCGAAAATGCAATCGAGGAAGCCGCATGAGCGATCTGGTCGAACCGCAGCAGGTGGACATCACCTACGAAACCGAGCAACCGGTACGGTATGACGTCGTCGATGCGGTCGCCTGGATCACGATGGACCGCCCCGGCTTCAACAACGCGCAGAACGGACAGATGACCTATGCGCTGGACGACGCGTTCAACCGCGCGGTGCAGGACGACGCCGTGCGCTGCATCGTCCTGGCAGGCGAAGGCAAGCATTTCTCCGCCGGGCATGACATCGGCACGCCGGGACGCGACGTGCACAAGCATTTCGACAACCGCCTGATGGTGCCGGGGCACGTCAACAAGCCCGCGGCCGAACTGCTCTACACGCGCGAGCAGGAGCAATATCTCGGCATGTGCCGGCGCTGGCGTGATGCTCCCAAGCCGACGGTAGCGATGGTACAGGGTGCGTGCATCGCCGGCGGTCTCATGCTCGCATGGGTGTGCGACCTAATCATCGCGAGCGAGGACGCGTTCTTCCAGGACCCGGTCGTACGCATGGGGATTCCCGGCGTCGAATATTTCGCGCACGCGTTCGAACTGCCGCCGCGGATCGCAAAGGAATTCCTGCTGCTCGGCGAGCGCATGTCCGCGCAGCGTGCCGAACAGTTCGGAATGGTCAACCGCATCGTGGCGCGCGATGCCTTGCGCGAGGAAACTGCGAAGGTCGCCGCCAAGCTTGCAGCCCAGCCGCGTCTCGGCACATGGCTGACCAAGCAGGCGGTCAACCATGTCGAGGAACTGCGCGGCAAGCGCACCGCGATGGACGCGGTGTTCCACATGCACCATTTCGCGCACGCGCAGAACGACCTGACGCAGGGCTCGGCGATCGCCGGGCTCGGCGCCAAGGAAATGGCCGCGGCGAACAAGCGGGAAGCGGGCGAGACGCCCTCGGGCAAGAAGCAGGCAGGCGAAGCGTGAACCTCGACTACACTCCCGAGCAGCAGGCATTCCGCGCCGAGGTCCGCAGCTGGATGCAGGCCAACGTGCCCCCCGCGCCCCTGCCCTCGTTCGACCTGACGCGCGAGGGCTTCGAAGCGCACCGCGAGTGGGAGCGCAAGCTGAACGATGGTCGGTGGGGCATGGTCACCTGGCCCCAGGCGCTGGGCGGGCGCGATCTCGACCTGATCCGCTGGCTGATCTTCGAGGAGGAATATTACCGCGCCGGCGCGCCGACCCGCGTCAACCAGAACGGCATATTCCTGCTCGGTCCGACGATGATGGAGTTCGGCACGCCCGAGCAGAAGGCGCGCTTCCTGCCGCGGATGGCGGCGGGCGACGATATCTGGGCGCAGGCCTGGTCCGAGCCCGGTGCGGGCAGCGACCTTGCGGGCGTGCGTGCGACGGCGACGCGGGACGGCGACGAATATGTGCTGAACGGCCAGAAGACCTGGTCGAGCCGCGCATCGTTCGCCGACTGGGCGTTCGGCCTGTTCCGGGAGCCGGGCAGCGAACGCCACAACGGGATGAGCCTAATCCTATTCCCGCTCGACGCGCCCGGCGTCACGCGCCGGCCGATCGCGCGGATGGACGGGCAACTCGTCTTTGCCGAGATCTTCCTCGACAATGTACGCGTCCCCGTTGCCGACCGGCTCGGCGACGAGGGGCAGGGCTGGCACGTCTGTATGGCGACCGCTGGGTTCGAACGCGGGCTGATGCTGCGCTCGCCGGCGCGCTATCAGGTGGCGGCGCGCAAGCTGATCGCGCTGTGGCAGAAACACAAGGATGCTCTCCCCGCCTCGATCGGCGAGCGCGTCGCGCAGAGCTGGATGGACGCCGAGGCCTATGCGCTGTCGATCTACGCCACCGCGTCGCGGCTGGTGGCGGGCGGCAGGATCGGCCCGGAAAGCTCGACCAACAAGATTTTCTGGTCCGAACTCGACATCGCGCTGACGCAGACCGCGCTCGACATTCTTGGGGCCGATGCGGAACTCGTCACCGACATCCCGGTCGACGGCGAAGGCGTCGGCGGGGGTCCGCGCGAGGACTGGCTCGAGGATTATATCTTCGCGCTGTCGGGTCCGATCTACGCCGGCTCGAACGAGATCCAGCGCAACATCATCGCCGAGCGGATGCTCGGCCT
>NZ_CALMAW010000128.1 GCF_937859915.1 uncultured Sphingomonas sp.
CCGACGGGCCCTTGCACCACACCTTGCCGATCGCGCCCTCGGGCAGAACGGCGCCGTCCTCCTCGCGGATCTCCACCGCCATGTCGCGCACGGGCTTGCCGCAATTGACGATGGCGCGGAACCGCTGCCGGCGACCGAAGGGATTGGCGGCGGTGCGGTCCTCGCCGCCGGACAGCTGCGTCTCCTCGACCAGCTCGACCCGGATGCCTTCGCCCGGCGGCATCAGCGTGACGGCCAGCGTCGCTTCGGCCAGGCCGTAGCTCGGCAGGAACGCGCTCGCCTGAAATCCGGCATCGGCGAAGGCGTCGACGAACGCCTGCATCACGTCGGGCCGGATCATGTCGGCGCCGTTGCCCGCCAGCCGCCAGCGCGACAGGTCGAAGCGGTCCGACGCCTTGGTCTGCGACGACATGCGCCGCGCGCAGATGTCGTAGCCGAAGGTGGGGGAATAGGAGAGGGCGGTGCCGTCGTGGCGGCTGATGAGGTCCAGCCAGGCAAGCGGGCGACGGGCGAAATCCTCGGTCTTGAGGTAATCGGTCGACACCTGGTTGGCGATCGGCGACAGGAAGCAGCCGACCAGCCCCATATCGTGATACCAGGGCAGCCACGAGATGCAGCGATCCGTGCCGTCGACCTTCATGCCGTGACCGTGCGCCGCCAGGTTGTTGAGCAGCGCGTGGTGGGTGATCGCGACGCCATGCGGAAAGCGGGTCGAGCCGCTGGAATATTGCAGATAGCAGACAGCGTCGCCGAGCATCGGCGGCAGCGGCACCTCCGGCGCGTTGCGGGTCGCGAGGTCGGACCAGTCGATCGCCTGCGTCCCTGCCGCCCGCGCCGCCGCCGCCGCCATGGCCGCCAGCTCCGGCGGGTGGATCAGCATGGCGGGATCGCAGCTGGCGAGCTGGACGCGCAGCTGCTCCACATACGAATCGCGCCCGCCGAACGAGGTGGGCAGGGGCAGCGGCACCGGCCAGGCGCCGGCATAGACCGCGCCGAAGAACAGGGCGGCGAACTCAGGCACCGTTTCGGCGACCAGCGCGACGCGATCCTCGGGCTGCACGCCGGCCGCGATCAGCCGCCGCGCCGCCAGCAACGCGTCGTCGCGCAGTTCGCGATACGGATAGGCGCGCACCAGCGTGCCGCGCGCGTCGTGGAAGTTCAGCCCCCGCACGCCGCTCGCGGCATAGTCCAGCGCCTCGCCCAGCGTCGCGAAGTCGGCAAGGCGGCGCGGCAGGGCATCGAGCGTCGGCGTCGGTGCCGCCGTGGGCGCTGGGCTATCGTCGCGGATCGTCATTCCCCCTGCCTGCACCCGGCCATCGTTCAAATTCGGTTCCCACTGTGGCACAAACATGGCCATGCCGTCTCCCCCTCACCGCACAGGACAGCGCCGCGTGCCGCCGCCCCTCGACGCCGCCGCCCTCGATCGGCTGGCGCTGCGCTATGTCGAGCGGTTCGCCACCAGCCGCGGCAAGCTCGCCGCCTATCTGTCGCGCAAGATCCGCGAGCGCGGCTGGAGCGGCGACCCGGTGGAGCCGGGCGCGGTGGCGGAACGGATGGCGGCGCTCGGCTATGTCGACGATCATGGCTTCGCACAGGCACGTGCGGCGTCGCTCGGCCGGCGCGGGCTGGGCGCGGCGCGCATCGCCGCCGATTGGCGCGCGGCCGGCATCGGCGAGGAGGAACAGGCGGCGCT
>NZ_CALMAW010000129.1 GCF_937859915.1 uncultured Sphingomonas sp.
TGTCAAGCTCGCGCCCGCCGACGACACGCCGCCCGCGCCCGTCGGCGCCGCCGCGCGCGCCAAGCACGGCCCCGATCCGATGGCCAAGCCCGCCGCCGATGTCGGTGCGGCCGAAGATCCGGTCGGTGCGCCGCCGATAGTGCCTGCGCACACGGATGGCGCCTCGCCGAAGTCCTGAGGGTTCCCCGGCGAAAGCCGGGGCCCAGGCCTGTCGTCTGTGGGCGGGTAGAGCGTTCAAGTAGGTTGTGGGGGCCTGGACCCCGGCGTTCGCCGGGGAACAGTGTCTCAGATCGCCGGATACCGCGTGCGGTGGTCGTCGAGCCTACGGTCGCGGAGCATTGCGGCCTGTTCGCGCCATTCCTCGCGGGCGATCGTGCCGGGTGCCAGGCCGAGCCGCGCCTCGAGACGGTCCATGTCGGCGGCGGACAGATTCTCGATCTGGCGATAGCTGTGGATGCCGTCCTCGTTGAGGCTGGTCTCGCGCACCCGACCGATGCCGCGGATCAGCGCGAGGTCGTCGCGGGTGCCGGCCGCGGCCGCACCGACCGCGGCAGCGGTGCCCGGCCCGACCGGATGGCCGCGCTCGAGCTCGGCGATCCGCTCGCGCGCGGCGGCGTGGCGTGTCTCGGCGGTCTCGCGCGCGCGCTTCTCCTGCTCGTAGGCGCGGCGCCAGCGGCCGCCGCCCGAGCGCGACAGCAGGCCGAGCAGCCAGCCCAGCACGAGCACGAGGGCCAGTATCGCCCATTGGTTGGCAGTGAAGCCCATGGCATGCCTCCTTTGTTACGGAGGCAGAACCGACAGAATGGGCGCGACGTTCCCGCCACGCCCATTTCGCAACGTCTTAGCTCATCTTGCCCGAGGACATGGCGCTCGAGATCGAGCAGGCCGCCGGGCCGAGGATGACGACGAACAGAACGGGCAGGATGAAGACGATCAGCGGCACGGTCATGATCGCGGGCAGCCGGGCGGCCTTCTCCTCGGCGCGCATCATGCGCTCGTTGCGGAACTCGGCCGACAGCACGCGCAGCGCCGAGGCGAGCGGCGTGCCATATTTCTCGGTCTGGATCATCGTGGTGACGACGCCGCGCACCGCATCGAGCGCGACGCGCGAGGCAAGATTCTCGAACGCCTGACGGCGCTCCGACAGGAAGCCGAGCTCGATCGCGGTCAGCATGCATTCGTCGCCGAGTTCGGGATAGGCCTTGCCGAGTTCGCGCGACACGCGCCCGAACGCCGCATCGACGGTAAGGCCGGCCTCGGCGCAGATCACGAGCAGGTCGAGCGCATCGGGCAGGCCCTTGCGAATCTCGGCGCTGCGCTTGGTGATCTTGTTCTTGAGCCAGATATCGGGGCCCTTGTAGCTCAGGATCAGCGTCGCGGCGACCAGCCCATAGCGCTTGAGCGGCCCCCAGGCCGGAAACCAGCCGAGCACATAGACACCGAGGATCACGATCGTGCCGAGGATCAGCGGGCCGGCCATGCGCGCGAAGATCACCGCGACCGCGGCATCCTTGGTACGGATGCCCGCCTGCATCAGCTTGGTCTGGGCCTCCTTGAGCTGGCTGTCCTGCAGCACCTTGAGCGAGCCCAGCGCGGAGCGCATCCGGTCGGTCGCCTCGCTGCGCGCGTTGAGCTTGACCCGGCGCTTCGAGGTCGATGCGGTGATACCGAGCTTGAGCTGCTCGCGGCGTTCGTTGAGCGCCTTGACGCGCTTGGCCATCGGGTCGCGCGAGGTCGCGGCGGCATAGATGGCGACGAGTACGGCGAGCGTCGCCATCGCGGCCAGCAGCGTGCCGATCAGCGTGACGTCGAGGCCTAGGAAGCTGGCGTGTGGGGCGGTGTTCATGATCGGTACGCCCTCAGATCTCGAAGCTGCACATCTTGGCCATGATGAACACGCCGATGCCCATCCAGCAGAGCCCGACGCAGCCCGCGATCTCGAGCCGCGGATCGTGGAAGAAGCCCGTCATATATTCGGGATTCATGAACCAGACGATGAAGAACACGAAGAAGGGCAGCGAGCCGACGATATAGGCGGACGCCTTCGATTCCGACGACATCGCCTTGATCTTGAGCTTCATCTGCGCGCGCTTGCGGAGCACGTCGGCCAGGTTGCCAAGCGTCTCGGCAAGGTTGCCGCCGGTCTCGCGCTGGATCGCCAGCGTGATCACGAAGAATTGGAACTCGGGGGTGTTGAGACGATCGGCGGTCTCCTGCAGCGACGCATCGAGCGTGCGGCCGATCTTGACGCGATCGCCGATCAGCCGGAACTCGACGCCGACCGGCCCCGGCACCTCCGCGCCGACGACGGTCATCGTCTCGGTGATCGGCAGACCCGAGCGCAAGCCCCGCACGAGCAACTCGATCGCGTCCGGAAATTTGGCCGTGAATTTGGCGACGCGGCGCTTGATCAGCATGCTGACATATTTGTGCGGCAATCCCAACCCGAGCGCGAGGCCGGCGAAGATCGCGATCAGGATCGGCACGCCCTTGATCGCCAGCGCCAGCGCGATAACAACCGCCATGCCCGCGCAGACCGCGCCATATTTGCCCAGGGTCCAGGTCTTGCCGGTCATCACGAGGCGATGCCGCAACATGTCCGGCTTGGGCAGGAAGCGGGTCGCGAGCGAGTCGAGCTTGGTGTCGTGCTGCGTCAGGGCGCGCCGCATCTGCGCCTGGACGGCGCCTTCGGCCCCGGTGTGCCGGGCCTTGAGGCTGTCCATGCGCCGCGACTTGGCGCGGCTCTGCGATGGCCCGGAAAAGGCGAGCGCGATCAGCCCCACCATGAGGCAGCCACTGAATGCGAGAAGCAGTGCGGGGAGCATCAGTCGAGTGCCTTCCTGTCGATCACCATCATCATATCCCCGCGCGTCTCAGCGCGCCGTCACTTCGCTTTGCGCTTGGGCAGCATGGCCTTGAAATCGCCGATCTTGCCGATCAGCGACTTGCCGGAGGCGGCGGTCTTGCCGGCTGCGGATCCGCCGGTATTGGCCGCGCGGGTGATCGATCGCGCCAGTTCGACGATCGGCGATCCGACCTTGTTCGACTTGGCGACCTCGGCGAGCGTCTTGCCGAGCTTGGCCGCCTGCGCGAACTGCTTGGCCTCATACGGCACGCTGACATCGACCTTATGCTCGACCGACTCCTCGAACTCCTTGCGGCTGATCTCGCCGACTCCGCCCGCCACCACGCGGTTGGCGACCAGCGTGACGTTGGCCGCGGGCACATTGGCCTTGAGCCACGACAGCAGCCGGATCGTGTCGCGCGCCGAGGCCAGCGTCAGTTCGACGACGAGGACGACCGATTGGACGTCGTGGAGCAGGTGCGGATGCTGGATCAGCATGTGGCGCGGCAGATCGAGGACGGTCGCCTCGAACGCCGAGCGCAGCTCTTCCTGCAATTGGTAGAAGGCCGAGCCATCGGTGATCAGCGGCTGGTTGAGCGGCGCCTCGGCGGACAGCACCGACAGCTTGTCGGTCGCCTTGACCATCGCGCGCTCGATGAACAGCCCGTCGATGCGGCTCGGATTCTCGATCGCGTCGGTCAGGCCGCGGCCGGGCTCGAGATCGAAGGCCAGCGCACCGGTGCCGAAATGGACGTCGAGATCGAGCAGCGCGGTGGTACGGTCCTCGGACTCGCCCATCAGCCAGGCGAGCGAGGTCGCGATCGTCGAGGCGCCGACGCCGCCGCGGACGCCGATCACCGCGGTCATCAGATGCGGTCGATCGACGGCGTTCTCGGACGGCCGCGGACCCGACAGGGTGAGCTGGGCATGCGCGAACGCCTCGCGCGCCTGGTCGGCGCTGAACGGCTTGAGCAGATAGTCCTGGATACCGCTGGCGACGAGGTCGCGGTACAGGCGCACGTCGTTGACCTGACCCGAGGCGATCACCACGGTGCCTGGTTCGCAGACCTCGGCAAGCGCATTGATGTCGTTAAGCGGATCGCCGCTCTCCGACATGTCGACGAACAGGATGTGCGGGCTGGCGGACACAGCGAGCGTCTGCACCGCGTTGCGCAGCCCGCCCTTGTGGATCTTCTCCGGCGGCCAGCCCATCTCGATCGCGAGCGGGCGCAGCGCGTCGACGGTCATGTCGTCGCAGACGAACGCCGCGAACGGATCGCGCAAGCCGGCGGAACGGGGATTGAAGGGCGCGTTCATTTACTTGCCTCCCGTGCTCTCGGCTTTCAGACCACCCGAGCCGGTCGGGGTCGCGTCGCGGAACGTCTTGATCGCCTTTATGCTCACTGCCGCATCGCCGCCGCGGCTGCCCTGCTGGCCGACCACCAGATCCTCGGGATTGGCAATCATCGCGGCGAGGTTGACCGCGGTCGCGCAGCCATAGTTGGAGCCCGAGGAGCCTGCATATTCCGAATTGTCGTGCGTCCAGTCGGGGCATCCGTCGACGCGCGCGGTCGCGCGGCTGACGACAACGCGCAGCGTGCCCGGGGCGGGGCGGCCGACGGTGACCGGCGGCGCGTCGTGCGCGATCAGCATGCCGTAGCGCGAGACGATCGCGGCGACGCCCTGCTCGGCCGGACCGCCATGCCAGGCGGCGGGCTCGTCGAGCATGATCGTGTCGCCATAGCCGAGGTTGAGTCCCTCGAACCAACCGACCAGGCGCTGGCCTTCGCCGAATGCGAGGCCATGCGGGCCGGCGCCGACGTCGAGCACATAGTCGGTGCGCTCGACGACCGGCTGGTGGACCGATTCGACGCTGCGATTGACGACCTTCTTGGCCTCGACGGTACCGGTCGAGAGCAGCAGGGCGAGCGCGGCGCTTGCCGCACCGATCTTGCCAAGGGAGTGGGCCATGGGGTTCATCCTCAATTGACCGAAAAGCCGGGGGCGGGGGCGGTCGCATCCTTGCGGCGCGGATCGATGGCGACGGTGGGGTCGCCGGGCGGCACGGTGACCGGCGGCGCGGCCTTGGGCTGGTTCTTCTTCTTGCCCGACTGGCCATCGACATGCTGGTCGAGCAGCACCTCCTGCGCATCGGTGCCCATCCGGTAGCCATCGGTCGGCAGCGCGATCTTGCTGTCGGAGACGGGCTTCACGAGATAGGGCGTGACCACGATCACCAGCTCGCTTTCGGCGCGCTTCCAGCCGTTCGAGCGGAACAGCTGGCCGAGGATCGGCAGGTCGCCGAGGAAGGGCGCCTTGTTGACCGAGTTGGACGTGTTGTTGCTGAGCAGGCCGCCGATCACGAAGCTCTGGCCCGAGCCGAGCTCGACCGTCGTCTCGGCCCTGCGAGTGGTCAGGCCGGGGATAGTATAGCCATTGATCGACAGGCCGTTGGCCGCATCGAGCTGCGATACCTCGGGGCGGACGCGCAAGGAGATCCGGCCGTCGCCAAGCACCGTCGGCGTGAACGCGAGGCTGACGCCGTACTGCTTGTAGTCGATCGTCGTGACGCCCTGATATTGGGGCACGGGGATCGGGATCTCGCCGCCCGCGAGGAAGCTCGCGGTCTCCCCTGACAAGGCGGTCAGCGTCGGCTGCGCGAGCGTCGTCGCATAGCCGTCGGTCTCGGCAAGATCGAGCGTGGTCAGGATGTCGAGCCCGAGCAGGTGGCCGGCGAGGCCGAAGCGCGTGCCGGTGGCGATGGCGTTGATCGCGAAGGTCGACAGATTGTTCGAGACCTTGCCGGTATTGGGATCTGTGTAGGCGGAGAGCGTGCCGCCATTGCCCTGCGTGACGCCGCCGCCGATGCTGTTGCTGCCGCCCGGATCGCGCGACAGCAGGTTCATGCCGATATTCTTGGCGAACGACCGGTTGACCTCGGCGAAGCGGACCTTGAGCATGACCTGCAGCGGCGTCGCGGTCTTGAGCCGGGTGACGACCTGGACGTCCTTGCCGACGAAGGCGGCGACGAGGCGGCTGGCCTCGGCGACGTCATCGGGCGCCGCGACGGTGCCGGTGAGCACGACGATGCCGTTCATCGGGGTCGCGGTGACCTGCGCGTCGGGCATCGCGATCTTGAGCATCTGCTGGATGTTGCCGATGTTGGTGCCGACGCGGATCGTCGAGGCGAACACCACGGACCCGTCCTTCGCGGTGGCCGACAGCGTCGTCTCGCCCGCGCCCTTGCCGAACACGTAGAGGCGGGTGGGCGAGCGGACCTGCACGTCGGCGATGTTGGGATCCGCGACGAACAGGTCGGTCATCGGACGCGGCAGCGTGAGCAGCTGGCCGCGGCCGGTCGACAGCTCGATCAACCCGCCGGCGGTCGCCGGACCGCGATGCGCCGGGGCGGCATGGGCGCGGGACTTGGCAGGCTGCCATTTGGCGAGCGCGGGGCCGGCGGGCATCGCCGCCAGGCCGAGCGCGAGCGCGGCGGCGAGCGCGGTGCCGGCGGCGCTACGGTAGAAGATCGAAGGTGTCGACATGTTCACTTACCCCCCACGGGCGTGTCGGTAACGGCGGCGCCGCGTGCGATGTGGATGATGGGCTGGACCGGCGCGCCCGGCATCGCGCCGTCATGGCCGTGCCTGCCGGAGAGTTGCATGCCGCCGCGGGCGAAGCGCGAAACCTCGCCGCCGGTGGTGAAGCTGTTCAGCGAGTCCTGCGGCTGGCTGGCGACGGCGAGCAGCACCTTCTTGTCGGCGGCCTTGGGATCGGTACCGGCCGGCACCGGGAGATCGCCGGTCGCGACCGCCTTTTCGAGCGCCGCATTGGTGTCGGCGAGCGGGCGCAGCGAGAGCGAGAGCTGACCGATCTTCTGCGCGACCGCGATCTTCTCGGCCATTTTGGGCGTCGCCTCGAGCGTCACCAGCGAGAAGTTAGAGACCGTGGTCTTGCCTTCCGGCGTCGGCGTGTTGTCGACGCGCTGGTCGGTGGCGAGCACGCGGACGTTGCGCATCACCGTCTCGGTGGTCTGGAGCGGGCGGTTGTCGTGCGGTGCGGTCGGCGCGGGCTGGCCGTTCGGCCCGGTCGCAACCGACTGCGGCGCGGTGCTGCTGGTGTCGACGTTCGAGGTGAGCATGAGATCGACGCGGTCGCCCGGGAAGACGAAGCCGGCGACCGCCGAGGCGCCGCCGACCGACACGGTGACCGCGCGCATGCCCGGCGTCAGTGCGGCGGCGAGGAAGCCGCGATCCTGCGGGGAGACGAGCGCGCCCTGGGTGACCGGCTGGCCGGCGGTGATGTCCGCGCGGACCACCATCCCCTGCATCTTGATCGGATCGACCCCCGCGGCGCCGCGGACATAATAGGCGCCGTCGACAAGATCCTTCGGCCAGGTCTGGAAGCGGATCGAGTCGGGCCCGAGGATGGTGCCCATCGGCAGGGCCTTGGTCGCGACCAGAACCTGGGGACCCGTCGGCTGCGGTGCCGCTGCGACCACCATCGGCGCCGGCGCGGCGCCGAACATGCTTTTCGCCATGATGGCTGTCACTGCCGCGACGAACAAGGCGCCGACCAGCAATGCTATCTTCTTTGCGTCCATGACGTTAGTCTGCCCCCTAAAGGCCGATTGACATTCTCAAGCCGCTGTCATCGGCCGAAATGGTAAAGATATCGTTGGGTGAGTTCCGGAATGGTCGCCGCGGCGATCGCGATGCCGTACGGAATCTCGAGCTGGCCCTCCTGGCGACGGACGCGGTGGGCGATCATCATGACCACGGTGAGCAGCCCGCCGCCGATCGACATCCACACGATCATCTGGAGGAAGTCGGGCGGCACTAGCCATAGGCCGAGCGCGGCGATCAGCTTCACGTCGCCGCCGCCCATCGCGCCGATCGCGAAGGCGCCCATGAAGATCAGCAGCGCGACGCCGCCGACCGCGAGCTGCACCGCGACCCCCGGCCAGAGCGACAGCCCGGAGGCCCACCACCAGAGCGGCGCCGCCAGCGCGATCGCGGCGTTGAGCGGGTTGGGGATGACGCGCGCGCGCCAATCGGTCCAGATCGCATAGAGCAGCGCCGCGACGAGCCCGCCCGCCAGCAGTTCGAGGAAAATGGTTCGCATGGGCGCACACTAGACGGGAGCGCTTGCCAAACCGTAACCAGCCCGCAGATGCCCGTTGCCACTCTTCCCGCCGATTCGCCTTTCGATCGCCGCCGCTATCCCGACGGGCTGGTGCTGCGGAGCTGGACCGCCGCCGACGGCTGGCCGCACCGCGCCTATCGCTGGCCGGCCGCGGGCGCGTCGCGCGGCAGCCTGCTGTTCCAGAGCGGGCGCGCCGACTTCATCGAGAAATATCTCGAGGCGTGCGACCATTGGCACCGCGGCGGCTGGGCCGTCGAGGGGTTCGACTGGCGCGGGCAGGGCGGATCGCGCGGTGCCGACGCGGACGACGCGGCACCCGCCGACGATCGCACCAGCTTCGATCCCCTGATCGACGATCTCGCCGCCTTCGTCGCCGACTGGCAGGCGCGCACACCCGCGCCGCATGTGATCGTCGCGCATTCGATGGGCGCGCATGTCGCGCTGCGGGCCTGTGCCGAGCGCGGCGTGTCTCCCGACGCGCTGGTGCTGGTCGCGCCGATGCTCGCGCTCAACACCCGACGCCTGCCGACCTGGCTCGCGCGGCTGGCGATCGCCGGCGCGGTGCGCGGCGGGCGGGGGCGGCGCGAGGCGTGGAAGGATGACATCGACGATCCCGCGCGGCAGCTTCGCCTCACCGCCAGCCGCGACCGCTATGAGGATTCGCAGTGGTGGAAGCGCGAGCGGCCCGGCCTCGGCGTCGGCGCGCCGAGCTGGAACTGGCTTGCCGCCGCGATGACGGGCGCGCGCCGGATCGCGCGGCGCGGCGCGGTCGAGGCGGTTACGCTGCCGATACTGCTGCTCGAGGCGGGGCGCGACGAACTGGTCGCCGCGCACGCGATCGAGAGCGTCGCGCGGCGGCTGCCCGACGCCGAGCTCGTCCGCCTGCCCGATGCGCGCCACGAGATATTGCGCGAGGCCGACGGGCAGCGGCTGGCCGGACTGGCGGCGATCGACTCCTTTCTGGCGCGCAAGGCACCGCCGCGGTGACACGCGCCGACGTCTGCATCGTCGGTGCCGGAATGGCGGGGGCGAGTCTGGCCGCCGCGCTGGCGCCGCATGCCTCGGTCGTGCTGATCGAGGCCGAATCGCTGCCCGGATACCACGCCACCGGCCGCTCGGCGGCATTCTGGACCGAGAGCTATGGTGGGCCCGGCGTGCAGCCGCTGACCAGCGCATCGGGTGATTTCCTCGCTCGCCCGCCGGCCGACTTCTCCGATCGCGGCTTCCTGGTGCCGCGGGGCGCGCTGCATCTGGCGGGCGCCGACGACGGCGCCGCGCTCGATGCGTTCGCCGCGCGCTTCGCGGACAGCGGCGTCGCGCTGCATGCGCTCGATCCGGCCGGGATCGTCGCACGCGTGCCCGGGCTGCAACCTGGCGGGTGGCGCGCGCTGCTCGAGCCGAGCACATGCGACATCGACGTCGCCGCGCTCCACGCCGCCTATCTGCATGCGGCGAAGGCGGCGGGGGCGGAATTGCGCTGTTCGGCGCCCTTGCGCGCGGCGGTGCGGGTCGCCGGGCGCTGGCGGATCGAGGCGGGCGGCGCGACCCTCGCGGCCGACGTGCTGGTCGACGCCGCCGGCGCCTGGGCCGATCCGGTGGCCGCGATCGCGGGCGCCGCCCCGCTCGGCATCCAGCCCTATCGCCGCACCGTCGCGCAGCTGCGGATCGCGCC
>NZ_CALMAW010000130.1 GCF_937859915.1 uncultured Sphingomonas sp.
CCGGCAGCCGGATGGACGAGGTGATCTTCGAGGAGTTCAAGGGCACCGGCAATTCCGAGATCATCCTCGACCGCAAGGTGGCGGACAAGCGCATCTTCCCCGCGATCGACGTCGGCAAGTCCGGCACGCGCAAGGAAGAGCTGCTGATCGACAAGACCAAGCTCTCCAAGATGTGGGTGCTGCGCCGCATCCTCATGCAGATGGGCACCACCGATGCGATGGAGTTCCTGCTCGACAAGATGAAGGACTCGAAGACCAACGAGGATTTCTTCGACTCGATGAACAGCTGAGCCTGCGTTCCCCGGCGAAGGCCGGGGAACTGTATCGGTCGATATGCTAGCCTCGGCCCGATGAACTACCTTGCCGACATCGTATCCGCCGGCGGCCTCGCCGCGCTCGCCCAGGTGCTGGCGATCGACCTGATGCTCGCCGGCGACAATGTCGTCGTGCTGGGCACCCTCGCCGCCGGACTGCCCCCCACGCAGCGGCGGCGGGTACTCGGGCTGGGTGTCGGGATCGCGCTGGTCTTCCTGATCGGCTTCGCGCTGATCGCGACGCAATTGCTCAAGGTGGTGGGGCTGCTGCTTGCCGGCGGGCTCTTGCTGCTGTGGGTTGCCTGGAAGCTGTTCCGCGAGCTGCGCGACGCGGACCACGCGGCGCACGTCGCCGAGGGCATCGCCCCCGCCAAGAGCTTCGGGCGCGCCGCGGTGCAGGTCGCGATCGCAGATCTGTCGATGAGCCTCGATAATGTGCTGGCGGTGGCGGGCGCGGCACGGGCGCATCCTGCGGTACTGCTGATCGGGCTGGCGACCTCGGTGACGCTGATGGCGGTCGCCGCCAACCTGATCGCGCGCGTCATCGCACGGCACCGCTGGATCGCTTATGTCGGGCTGTGCGTGGTGCTGTTCGTCGCCGGGCGGATGGTCTGGCAGGGGGTCGTCGACGAGGATGTCGGCGTGCTCGGGGTTGTGCGCGCCTATCTTTAGGAAAGCCGGGCCGGATCTCGATCCGGTATCCGAGCCTCGAGCGGCAGCGTGTGATGCCCTCGATCCCCGATCAGGTCCGGCATGACGGTCGGATCACGCCGCCGACGGTCGCACCCCGAACAGCGCCGTCCCGATCCGCACATGCGTCGCGCCGAGCATGGCGGCGGTCTCGTAATCGCCCGACATGCCCATGCTGAGCTGGTCGAGATCATGGTCCCTGGCGAGCTTGGCGAGCAGCGCGAAATAGGGGGCGGGCTCGGTGTCGCTGGGGGGCACTGCCATCAGTCCGACGACGGGAAGCCCGGCGGTGCGCGCCTCGGCAAGCAGCGCCGGCAGTTCGGCGATCGCGCAGCCGCCCTTTTGCGGCTCGTCGCCGATATTGACCTGCAGGAAGCAGTCGGGGCGGCGGTCGCTTGCCGCGATCGCCTTGCCGAGCGCCTGGACCAGCGAGGGACGATCGACCGAATGGATCGCGTCGAACGTCGCCACGGCGTCCGCCGCCTTGTTCGACTGGAGCTGGCCGACGAGATGCAGCGCGACACCCGCATAGCGCGCGCGCAGATCCGGCCACTTGGCCTGCGCCTCCTGCACCCGGTTCTCGCCGAACACGCGCTGGCCCGCGTCGAGCAGCGGGACGATCCCGTCCGCGGGGATTGTCTTGGAGATGGCGATCAACGTGACCGCGTCGGCCGGACGGCCGGCGAGCGCGGCGGCGCGTGCGATCGAGTTGCGGATGGTGGCAAGGCGCGCGGCGGCGTCGGAGGCTGCGGTATCGGGCATGCCGCGCTATAGGGGCCGCGATGCCGCGCCGCCAACCCCGCCGTTCATGCCCCGCGGTCTTCCTGATGACCGACGAGCGGCTCGGCGACGGGCTGTGGACGGCACTGGAGCGGTTGCCGCGCGGGGCCGGCGTGGTGGTCCGCCATTACAGCCTGCCCTCCGCCGTCCGTCGGACACTGTTCGAAGCCGTGCGGCGCGTGGCGCGGCGACGGGGACTGGTGCTGCTCCTCGCCGGGTCGCCGCGTGAGGCGGTCGCCTGGCGCGCGGACGGCGCGCACGGCCGCTCGCCGCATCGTGCCGCCACGCGCCCGCTGATTCGCACCGCCCCCGCGCATGATCGTGCCGATTGGATCCAGGCCCAGCGCGCGGGCTGCGACCTGATCTTCGTCTCGCCGCTGTTCGCGACTCGCTCGCATCCGGGGGCCGTGCCGCTGGGCCACGTGCGCGCCGGATTGTTGATCGGCGCTGGCCGCGACCGGGCGGTGTTGCTCGGCGGGATGACGCGCGCCCGGTTTCGCGCGTTGCGAGCGATGGGCTTCGGGCGCTGGGCGGCGATCGACGCGTGGGGTGCGGTAAACTAAATTGTCACCGCGCGGTGCCCGTTATTCCCGACCGGATCGCAATCCGGCGCAACGAAGGTCGCCGCGCGCGCTGGATGCGGATATCGGTCGGCCTGACGAGCGCGACGTGCAGACGGAATCAGAAGCGGAAGGCGGTGCCCACATAGACCGCCTGGCTGTCGCGGCGGTTGTCGGACAGCTCCATCAGCTGGTCCTTCTCGCTGCGATAGCGGACGCCGCCGGTAAGCTCGAGGCGACTATTGATCGAATAGGAGCCACCCAGATCGACCGCGACGCTGCGGTCGGTGCCGACGAACTGCGCGGCGTCACCGATGCTGCGATCGGCTGCGACCGCGAGGCGCGTGCTCCAGCGATGACCGGCGAAGCTGAGCGCGACATCGGCCGCCTCGCGGCTGCCCGGCTCGACACCGAGATCGACGCGGCTGTAATCCGAGTTGACCGCGAAGCGCTTCCAGCCGACCGCGACGCCGAGGTTATAGGCATAGGGCGTCATGCCCGCGAGCGAGCCCGAGAAGGCGCTGCGCTCGGCCTGTTCGGGCGTCGCCGCGCGGGCGCGCACCGCAACCGTCACATGGCGTGCGCCGCCTGGCGTCAGCGACGGGGTGAAGCGAAAGCCCGAGGCACCGAGCCCGGCGCGGCCGAAGCTCGCCCCGAAATGCGCGTCGGCGGCGGCGGGAGTAAACGACCCGATCGCGCTCGACACCAGCGTGGCGGTGTGCGCCGGGCGCCGCTTGTGGAGCTGCTGCTGGGTCTGGGCGGAATGGGCCAGCGCCGGCACGAGCGTCAGCGCGAGCATCGCGATGGCGATCCCCCCCTTATTGCCGCCGATCGTCCGATTCTTCGTCATTGTCTCTTCTGGCATCCCTGTTCGTGCCGCCTAGCATGAGCAAAACGCGGGTGTCATCGTAAGGATCGGTGACGTAACCGAATTGGCGAGGCTGTTGCATGGTATCCACAGCCGAGGACGGCAGAGATGGCGTCCTCGGCCCGCCGCTCGGCGCTTGCGGGCGGCGGGCGAGCCTCTATAGATGCCCCATTCCCTGCGTTCCGAAGGCACCAGATGATGCTCCTAGCCCGCTTCCCGCGTCCGCTCGCCGGCGCTCCCGTTGCCATCCTGGCAGCCGCCGTCCTGCTCGCGGGGTGCGCGCACCACAAGAAGCCCAAGGTCGACGCCGACCTCGCCGCCTCCAAGGTGACGCAGATCGGCGTCAACGCCTATCTGTGGCGCGCCTCGCTCGACACCGTGTCGTTCATGCCGCTGGTCCAGGCGGATTCGAACGGCGGCGTCATCGTCACCGACTGGTACGCCAATCCGACCACGCCGACCGAGCGGATGAAGCTGACGATCACGATCCTCGACCAGGATCTGCGTGCCGACGCGATCCGCGTCGCCGCCTCGCGCGAAGTCAGCCAGAACGGTCAATGGATCGAGGCGCCTGTCGCCGCGCAGACCGTCCAGAAGCTCGAGGAGATCATTCTCGAGCGTGCCCGCGATCTGCGCCGTGGCGCCGTCACGGGCTGATCGACGCCCCAGGACCTATATACCGACGATGGAACAAGACCGCCGCTTCAATCCGCTCGCTGCCGACGGCCGCTGGCAACAGGCCTGGGACGAGCAGCAGGCGTTCCGCGCCGACGACGCCAGCCCCAAGCCCAAGGCCTATGTGCTGGAGATGTTCCCCTATCCGTCGGGGCGCATCCACATGGGCCATGTCCGCAACTATGCGATGGGCGACGTGCTCGCGCGCTACAAGCGGATGACCGGGCATGAGGTGCTCCACCCGATGGGCTGGGACGCATTCGGCATGCCCGCCGAAAATGCCGCGATGGAGAAGAAGGTCCATCCCGGCGCCTGGACCCGCGCCAATATCGAGGCGATGAAGGTGCAGCTCAAGCGCCTCGGCTTCGCGCTCGACTGGAGCCGCGAGCTGGCGACCTGCGAGCCCGAATATTATGGCCAGGAGCAGGCGCTGTTCCTCGACCTGATGGAGGCGGGGCTCGCCTATCGCAAGGAAAGCGACGTCAATTGGGATCCGGTCGACATGACCGTGCTTGCCAACGAGCAGGTGATCGACGGACGCGGCTGGCGCTCGGGCGCGCCGGTCGAGCGGCGCAAGCTCAGCCAGTGGTTCCTCAAGATCACCGACTTCGCCGAGGATCTGCTCGACGGGCTCGATGGGCTCGCGCATTGGCCCGACAAGGTCAAGCTGATGCAGGCCAATTGGATCGGCCGGTCGAAGGGTCTGCGATTTAGTTTCGCGCTCGACAAGGGTCCCTCGACTGCGCTCGGGACGAACGGGGATGGCGGAACGTCCCCGTTCGTGTCGAGCGAAGTCGAGACACGCTTCCCGACCATCGAGGTCTATTCCACGCGCCCCGATACGATCTTCGGTGCGAGCTTCGTCGCGATCGCGGCGGACCATCCGCTCGCGCTGGCCTTGGCCGAGACCAACCCGGCCCTTGCCGCCTTCGCCGACGAGTGCCGCCACACCGGCACCGCCACCGCCGATCTCGAGACCGCCGAGAAGAAGGGCTTCGACACCGGGCTGAGCGCGGTTCACCCGTTCGATCCGGACTGGAAATTGCCGGTCTTCGTCGCGAACTTCGTGCTGATGGGCTATGGCACCGGCGCGGTGATGGGCGTGCCCGCGCACGACCAGCGCGATCTCGACTTCGCGCGCAAATATATTCTGCCGGTGCCGCGCGTCGTCGCCGCCGACGGCGAGGCCGACACGCCGATCCATGACGAGGCCTATACCGGCCCGGGCCGGCTGGTGAACTCGCGCTTCCTCGACGGCATGACCGTCGACGAGGCCAAAGCGACCGTCATCGCGCGCGCCGAGCTCGACCATTGGGGCCAGGGCACCACCGTCTGGCGGCTGCGCGACTGGGGCGTCTCGCGCCAGCGCTATTGGGGCACGCCGATCCCGATCATCCACTGCGAGACCTGCGGCCCCGTCCCCGTGCCGCGCGACCAGCTGCCCGTCGTGCTGCCCGAGGACGTCAGCTTCGACAAGCCCGGCAATCCGCTTGACCATCACCCGACGTGGAAGCATGTCCCCTGCCCGACCTGCGGCGGCGCAGCGCGGCGCGAGACCGACACGTTCGACACCTTCGTCAATTCGTCCTGGTATTTCCTGCGTTTCGCCAGCCAGCCGGCGGACCGGCCGTTCGACCCCGCGGTGGTCGCGCAGTGGCTGCCGGTCGGCCAGTATATCGGCGGCGTCGAGCATGCGATCCTGCATCTCCTCTACGCGCGCTTCTGGACGCGGGCGTTGCAGCGTGTCGGCAAGATCGACGTCGCCGAGCCCTTCGCGGGGTTGTTCACGCAAGGGATGGTCACGCACGAGACCTATCAGGCGCCCGATGGCCGCTGGCTCTCGCCCGAGGAAATCGACAAGGGCATCGTCATCGCGACGGGCGAGCCGGTGACCGTCGGCCGTATCGAGAAGATGTCGAAGTCGAAGAAGAACACGGTCGATCCGGCGCCGATCATCGAGCAATATGGCGCCGACGCCGCGCGCTGGTTCATGCTCTCCGACAGCCCGCCCGAGCGCGATCTCGAATGGTCCGAGGCGGGCATCGAGGGCGCCTGGCGTTTCGTCCAGCGCGTCTGGCGTCTGGCGATCGACCGCACCCCCGGCGCCGATGAAGACGGGGGTCGCGACCTCGCGATCGACCGGCGGCTGCACAAGACCATCGCCGGCATCGCCGCAGACATCGAGGCGCTGTCGTTCAACAAGGCGGTGGCGAAGCTGTTCGGGCTGGTGGGCGCGCTCGAGAAGGCCGAGCCGACCGCCTCGCGCGCCGAGGCGATCGACACGCTGCTGCGGCTCGTCGCGCCGATGATCCCGCATGTCGCCGAGGAGGGCTGGCACGCCCGTGGCCATGACGGGTTGATCGCGCTGGCGCCCTGGCCCGCGGTCGATCCGGCGCTGCTGGTCGACGACGAGGTGACGATCGCGATCCAGGTCAACGGCAAGCTGCGCGACACGCTGACCGCCCCCAAGGGCGCCGACAAAGCCGTCCTGGAAGCGATGGCGCGCGGATCGGACAAGATCGTCGCCTTCCTCGAGGGCCGCGAGCCCAAGAAGGTGATCGTCGTCCCCGATCGGCTCGTGAACCTCGTCGCATGATGCGTTTTGCCGCCCTGCTGCTGCCGATCGCCCTCGCCGGCTGCGGGCTGCATCCGCTGTATGAAGGCGGCGCGCACGGTCCGGTCGCGCAGAAGCTGGCGCAGGTCGAGATCGAGCCGATCGGCGGCCAGTCGGGCTGGCTGATGCACAATGCGCTCGAAGACCGTATCGGCGCGAGCGGCCATGACACGCCGCGCTACAAGCTGATCGTCGAACTCAACGACCAGATCGTCGGGCTCGGTATCCGCTCGGACAACACCGTCACGCGCGAGCGCCGCACGCTGCGCGCCCGCTTCCGGTTGGTCACCGCGGACAGCCTCGGCACGACCCTGCTCGACGCCAGCGCGGGTTCGGACGCGGGCATCGACGTGGTCAGCTCGGACTATGCGACGGTCGCGGCCGAACAGACCGCGCTGGAGAATCTCACCGACGAGGTTGCCGACCAGATCGTCGCGCGCGTCGCGGTGTTCGCGCGTCACGCGCAGGGTCGCTGAGATGAGCCGCTGAGATGGCCAAGAGCGCCGCGATCGAGCGGGCGCTGGACCGGCCCGATCCGGCGATCCGCTGCTATCTCCTCTACGGCCCCGACGAGTCGGGGTCTCGGGCGCTCGCCAAGCGGCTTGAGGCCGCGATGGGCGCCGATGCCGACCGCATCGATCTCGAACCCGCGCGGCTGACCGCAGACCCCGCGCTGCTCGCCGACGAGGCCGCTGCAGGATCGCTGTTCGGCGGCCCGCGGCACATCCGCGTCGAGGGCGTCACCGACAGCTGTCTGGCGGCGGTCGAGGCGCTGCTCGAGGCGCCCGCGGCGGGCAATCCGGTGGTGCTGATCGCGGGCGCGCTCAAGAAGGACGCCAAGCTCGTCAAGCGGCTCGACGGTGACAGGGCGGCGATGAGCTTTCAGAGCTGGCCGCCGACCGACGCCGATTTCGATCGGCTGGCGATCGAGCTCGGTCGCGCCCAGGGGCTGCGGATCGACGATGATGTCGCGCGCCGGCTTGCGCATGCCGCCGAAGGCGATCGCGCGGTGCTGGGCTCCGAGATCGTCAAGCTCGCGCTGTACGCCGATGCCGCGCCCGATCGGCCCGTCGAGGTGACCCATGCGCTGTTCGACGCGATCAGCGCCGGGCATGGCGAAGCCGACACGACGCGCTTCGTCGATGCGGTGCTGGGCGGCGATCCGGCGAAGCTCGAGGGGGAATTGGCGCGGCTCGCCGGCGAGGGTCAGGAGGGGATCACACTGGTCCGCGCCCTGCTGCGCCGTCTGCTGCCGATGGCGGCGGCGCGCGCCGAGCTGGAACGCGGCGCCTCGCCGAGCATGGCGGCGGAGCGCCATGGTCGCGCGATGTCGCTCAAGGACCGCAAGGGCGTCGAGCGCGACGTCGGGCGCTGGCCCGCTGCCCGCCTCGCACGCGCGATCGAACGGCTCGGCGCGCTCGACCGCGAGCTACGCCACACCGCGGGGCCGGGCACGATCGCGGCGGATGTGGAGTTCTTCGCGATCGCGCGGGCGGCGGGGCGGCGGCGGTGACCCCCTCGCGCTTGCTTTGCCTCCGCCGTCATTCCTGCGAAAGCGGGAATCCCTAGACGCTGAGTCGAACTTTCGGACGCTGCGCGTATCGATCCCGGACCAAGTGCGGGATGGCGAGCAATCAGCCTCGCAACACCCCTAGATCTTTTCACCGCTGAGCCGCTGGCAGATCATGTCGAGCTGGTCGAGCGACGAATAGGCGAGCGAGACCACCCCGCCCTCGCCGTCGTTCGCGATCCGGACGCTGAGCCCGAGCATGTCGCCAAGTTGCCGTTCGAGCGCGGCGATGTCGGCATCGGGTGCCGGCGCGGCCTTCGCGCCTCGCGGCGCGCCCTCCCCCTTCGGCTTGCTCAATCGCGCGAGCTGCTCGGTCTCGCGCACCGACAGGCCGCGGCGGATCACGTCGGCGGCGAGCGCCTGCGGATCGGGCGCGGTGATCAGCGCGCGGGCATGACCCATCGACAGCGCGCCGTTGGCGACGTCGTCGCGCACCGATTCGGGAAGGTCGAGCAGCCGCAGCAGGTTCGCGACATGGCTGCGAGATTTGTGGACGAGCTTGCCCAGCTCCTCCTGGCTGTGCCCGAAATCCTTGGTAAGCTTATGATAAGCCTGCGCTTCTTCGATCGCGTTGAGATCGGCGCGCTGGATGTTCTCGACGATCGCGATCTCGAGCGTCTCGGTGTCGGTGAACTCGCGGACGATCGCGGGGATCTCGTGCAGCCGCGCCCGCTGCGACGCGCGCCAGCGCCGCTCGCCCGCGACGATCTGATAGCCGGTGCCAAGCCGGCGCACCACGATTGGCTGCAGCACGCCACGTTCGGAAATCGATTGGGCGAGCTCGTCGAGCTTATCCTCGTCGAAATGGCGGCGCGGCTGCTCGGGATGCGGCTTGATGTCGGCGATCGACAGCATGCGGATATTCTGGCCTTGCGGCTCGCCGACCGAAATCCGGTCGATCTCGCCCATCAGCGCCGACAGGCCGCGTCCCAGCCCCGCTGGTTTGCGCCGGGTCGGGTCGATGCTCATGCCGCCGCGCGCTCGGGCCGCGGCAGCCGCGTCATCAGTTCGCGCGCAAGACCGATATAGGCCTCCGAGCCCGAGCAGCGGTGATCGTAGATCAGTGCCGGCATGCCATGGCTGGGCGCTTCGGAGAGGCGGACGTTGCGCGGAATGATCGTCTCGAAGACGAGCTTGCCGAGACAGGCGCGGACATCCTGCGCGACCTGCTCGGACAGGCGGTTGCGCCGGTCGTACATGGTGAGCGCAACGCCGAGGATCTGCAGTTCGGGGTTGAAGCGTGCGCGGACCTGCTCGATCGTCTGGAGCAGCTGGCTCAGCCCCTCCAGCGCGAAGAACTCGCACTGCAGCGGCACCAGCAGCGACGACGCCGCGGACATCGCGTTGATCGTCAGCAGGCCGAGAGACGGCGGGCAGTCGATCAGGATCACGTCCCAGCGACCGGCGGGCGCTTCGCTGAGCGCGATGTCGAGCCGATGCGCCCGACGCTCCATATCGACCAGCTCGATCTCGGCGCCGGACAGGTCGACGGTCGAGGCGACGATGTCGAGCCGCGGCACGCGCGTCGGGATCGAGGCTTCGGCGACGTCGCAGGCACCGACGAGCAGGTCGTAGCTCGATCGCACGCGGTCGGCGCGGTTGATGCCGAGCCCGGTCGAGGCATTGCCCTGCGGGTCGAGGTCGACGATCAGCACCTTCCAGCCGGTAGCCGCCAGCGCGGTACCGATGTTGATTGCGGTCGTGGTCTTGCCGACGCCGCCCTTCTGGTTGGCCACTGCGATCCGTATCATCGAGCCCGTCTCCGTCGAACGCCTTCGGCTATCACGATCGCGGCATCGCGATCCGTGCTGCTGGCCACCAGGCGAAAATCACCCTGCCATGTCTTGCGCGCCTCTGCCAGTTCGGATGCGGCGGACCGCCCCTTGGGCAGCACCCAGCGCGTCTTTTCGTCGGCGATATGGGCGGCCATCGCGAACAGCCGATCAAGCGATGCGACCGCGCGCGCCGTGATCGTCTGCACCGGCGGTAAGGCGACCCGCTCGATCTTGCACGCATGGATATCGACATGCTCGGTCAGCCCGAGATCGGCGGTCACCGCGGACAGGAAGGCGGCGCGCCGGGCCCGCGGCTCGACGAGATGGCATCGGTCGGTCCGTACGCAGGCAAGCACCATTCCGGGAAAGCCGGCGCCCGATCCGATGTCGAGCAGCACGCCCGGACGGATCAAGGGTGCGAGCTGGAGCGAGTCCTGGAGGTGGCGCTCGTCGAACGTCTCCATCGATTGAGCGGAGATCAGATTTTGTCGCTGCGCCTCGTCGAGCACCAGCGCCTTGAGGCGATCGAGCCGCGATTCTGTTCCACGTGGAACATCGAGCATGTCGGTCATGCTACCTTCCGTTGCAGCGCAACGAGGAGCGCAGTGAGGCCCGCCGGCGTCATCCCTACGAGGCGCGAGGCCTGATCGAACGAATCGGGACGCGCCGCGGTCAGCCGTTCGATCATTTCGCTCGACAGCCCCGGTATGGCGCCGAAGTCGAAGCCTGGCGGTACCGGTCGCGAGGCCTCGCGCGTGCGGCGGGCCGCGATTTGCTCACGCTCGACATAGGGTGCGTAGCGGCGGTCGATACGAAGCTCGCCGAGAATGGCCGACCCGATTGCCGACCAGTGTGGATCGGACGCGGCGAGCGACTCGATCCGGGTGTCGGGCCATTGGTCGGCCTCGGCGAGCAGCGGCCGCCCCGCCGCGCGTCGCGCCTGACGATCCTGCAAGGCGACCGCCCGTGCTTCGCCGAGCGCGCCACTGGCGATCGCGGCATCGCCGAGCCGCGCCTCGGCATTGTCGGCGCGAAGATGGAGGCGATGCTCGGCGCGCGAAGTGAGCATCCGGTAGGGTTCGGTCACGCCCTGCAGCGTCAGGTCGTCGATCATCACCCCGATATAGCTGCTCGCCCGGTCGAAGCGGATCGGGTCGCCACCGCGCACCGCCGCAGCGGCGGCGAGCCCCGCGGCCAAGCCTTGCGCGGCGGCTTCCTCATAGCCGGTGGTGCCGTTGATCTGCCCGGCTAGATAAAGACCGGCGACTCGATCGACCTCGAGCGTCGTCGACAGGACGCGCGGATCGATATGATCATATTCCACCGCATAGCCAGGAACGACGATCTCCGCGTTCTCAAGGCCCTCGATCGTCCGGACGAACGACGTCTGCACGTCCGCCGGCAGCGACGTCGAAATGCCATTGGGATAGATCGTCGCGCCGTCGCGGGTCTCCGGCTCGAGGAAAATCTGGTGGCCGTCGCGGTCGCCGAAGCGGCGCACCTTGTCCTCGATCGACGGGCAATAGCGCGGTCCCCGCCCGGCGATATCGCCGCTAAACAGCGGCGACCGATCGAGCGAGTCGCGGATCAGATCGTGCGTTCGGAGATTTGTGCGGGTGATGCCACAGAATAGCATCGGGGATACCACGCCCCGTCCCTCGGCGGACAAGGTCCAGGGCTCGCGATCCGACGCCTGCCGCGCGAGCCGGCTCCAGTCGATCGAGCGCGCGTCGAGCCGCGGCGGCGTCCCGGTCTTGAGCCGCGCGACGGGCAGGCCGAGATCGCGGATCTGCTGCGACAGCCGATGCGCTCCACGCTCACCACGCCGCCCGCCATCGTCGCGCTGCTCGCCGCAGAACAGCCGTCCACCCAGAAACGTGCCCGTTGCCAGGATCACGACCGGCGCCGCAACGCGTGTCCCGTCAGCGAGCTCGACACCAGCGACGCGATCCCCTTGGAGGACAAGCCCGGTCACCTCGCCTTCGCCCACGACCAGCGCGGGTGTGGCCGCCAGACGCCGCTGGATCGACGCCCGGTATAGCGTGCGATCGGCTTGGACCCTTGGGCCCTGCACGGCGGGCCCTTTGCTGGCGTTGAGCATGCGGCGGTGGATCGTCGCATCGTCGGCGGCCGGCGCGATCAGTCCATCGAAGACGTCGACCTCGCGAACGAGATGCCCCTTGCCCACCCCGCCGATCGCGGGATTACAGGACATGGCGCCGACCCCGGCGCGGTCGATGGCGAGCAGCAGGACGGCGCAGCCCATGCGGGCCGCGACCGCCGCCGCCTCGCATCCGGCATGGCCACCGCCGACCACGATGACATCGTATCGCTCGCTCATTGATCGACCTGTTTCACGTGGAACATCATTTGCCGAGGCAGAAGCGCCCGAACAGCGCATCGAGCATCGCCTCTACATCGCCGCCGCCGATAAGCCCATCGAGATGCGCCCGCGCCACGCGGATCTCGTCTGCCGTAATCAACGGATCGTCGCTCGCAGCCGCGGAGGCCAGCGCGGCGTGAACGATGGCCAGCGCATCCCGATAGCGGCGATCGAGGGCGACCTCGCCGTCGCGGGGCAGCAGGCCGGCGCCGACGGTGGCGATGGCCGCGCGCAGCGCCGCTAGTCCCGCGCCGGTCAGCGCCGATACGGGCAATGCCCCGGCGCGGGCCGCCGCGACGTCGGCTTTTGCCGCAACCGCGATGACATGTGCTGCGCCGGTCTGTTCGCCGGCAAGATCCAGCACGATGTCTGCGCGCGCGCGCTCGCGCAGTGCGCGATCAACCCCGATCGCCTCGATCGGATCGAGCGCGTCGCGCACGCCTGCGGTATCGACGAGCACGACCGGCATGCCGGCCAGCGCCACCGGACGCTCGATCGCATCGCGCGTCGTCCCCGCGATGGCGGAGACGATCGCGGCATCCTCGCCGACCAGCGCGTTGAAGAGCGTCGACTTGCCGGCATTGGGCGGGCCGACGATCGCGATCCGCACGCCGTCGCGTAGCCGCTCCGCGGGTGCGGCGGCGAGTGCGGTGCCGATCTCCAGCGTGAGCGCGGCGATCGCCTCCGCCGTATCGCTGCCCTGTTGGGCCACGTCGTCGTCGCCATCATAATCGAGTGCGGCTTCGAGCGCGGCCGCTATTTCGACGAGCCGGCGCATCCAGCCATCGAGCTTGCGGCCGAGCATGCCATCGGCACGGCGCATCGCCTCGCGACGCTGGCTTTCGGTCTCGGCGGCGAGCAGGTCCGCGAGCCCTTCGACCGCGCTCAGATCGAGCCGGCCGTTGAACAGCGCGCGGCGGGTGAATTCGCCGGGCTCGGCCTGCCGCAACCCGCGTTCGGCCAAGGCGGCGAACACCGCGGCGACGACCGCGCGACCACCATGGAGATGCAGTTCGGCGAGATCCTCGCCGGTCGCGGTACACGGCCCCGGCATCCACAGCAGCAGCGCGTGATCGAGCAGCTCGCCGCGCTGGTCGCGGAGGCGGCGGAGCGAGGCGGTGCGTGGGGACGGGCACGACCCGGCCAGAGCGGCGAGCGTGGCGCCGGCATCCGGGCCGCTGATCCGAACGATCGCGATCGCGGCGGGGGGCGCCCCGCTCGACAGCGCGTAGATCGTCGAATCGGCGGCGTCGGGCTTATTTGCTCGTGCCACCCATCTGATCCAGCATCTGGCGCCACATCGAAAAACCCGCCTCCCCCATCGGCGCCCAATTCTGCATCATCGACTGCATCATATCGGGCGTGATGCCCTGGTCGATCGCGGTGCGCAGCTTGGCGAGATAGACCTCGTGCAGCGGCGCAAGGTCGGGGAGCCCCATGAAGCGCCGCGCCTCCTCGGGCGTGCAATCGACATCGACCGTGATCTTCATCGCGCCTTCTCCCTCGGCATCGCGCTTAGACGATATCGACTTCGGCGTCCGCCGCCAATTCGGCAAGCAGTCGGCGCATGACGTCCGGTGCCACAGCGACGCAGCCTTCTGTCACGTCGCCCTCGCGCAGATGCAGGAAGATCGCGCTGCCCATTCCGGCTTGGGGCGGATCGTCATTGTGCCCAAGAAGGATGACGACGTCGTAAAGCCGATCATCGCGCCACATCCGTTCCGCCGACCAGCGGTGCGGATGCCGAACGGGGCGGTTGTAATCCGGGTCGTTCGGATCGTCGGACCAGCCGTCGCTCGGCCGCAGCCAGCGCCACGGCAGATGCTGCGGCGGACGCACGTCGCGGTCGGGGCGCAGCAGCGCAGCACGGATCGGCCATGTGCCGCGCGGGGTATGGCCGTCGCCTTCGCGCTTGGCCGCAGCATCGCAGGGGCCGCTGCGACCGATCGCGCACGGGAACGTCGCGTCGCCGACCCGCAGCCGGTGTGTCGCCGTGTCGACGACGATCCGCTTCATAGGCTGTGGCCGGTGCGGTCGCGCTTGGTGGCGAGATAGTCGCTGTTGAAGGGATTGGCGGTGATGCGATGCGGCACGCGGTCCGCGATGTCGATTCCGGCGGCCGACAGCCCGGCGACCTTGGCCGGGTTGTTGGTCAGCAGCCGGATCCGCGACTGGCCGAGCAGGTCCAGCATCCGCGCGGCGACGCTGAAGTCGCGGGCATCGATCGCGAAGCCGAGCCGGAGATTGGCATCGACGGTGTCGAAACCCTGGTCCTGCAGCGCATAGGCGCGCAGCTTGTTGATCAGCCCGATCCCCCTGCCCTCCTGACGCAGGTAGAGCAGGATTCCCCAGCCCTCCTCCGCCATGCGCGCGAGCGCCGCGTCGAGCTGCGGACCGCAGTCGCATTTGAGCGAGCCGAATACGTCGCCGGTGAGGCATTCGCTGTGGAGGCGGACCAGCGGCGGCCTGCCGTCGGGTGCGCCGATCACCAGCGCGACATGTTCGACCGCCTCCTCGCTCGACCGAAAGGCGACGATTTCGGTAGCGGCCTGCGCCTTGACGGGCAGCTTGGCGCGCGAGGCGATCTGCAGATGCGACGAGGCGTCATAGTCGCGGATCGATTCGGCGGAGAGCTGCGGCGCATCCGCTGGCGGCGCGCCGTCACGGACGAAGAAGGCGGGCAGCAGTCCGGCGAGTCGCGCCAGCTTGAGCGCAGCGGCCGCCTCTTCGATGGCGGGCAAGGCGCGCGTCTCGAACGGGCCCTTGAACGGCGTCGACAGGTCACGCGACGGATCGGCAAGCGCGGTCGCGGTATCGAGATCGAGCCACGGCACCTGCGTGACCCGCACGGCGCCCTGCCCGACCGATTCGGCGGCGGCGCGCTGGTTGTCGAGCCGCAGCGTTGCGGCGCGCTCGGGCGACAGCAGCACATCGTGGACGCCGTCGGGTGCGAAGTCGGCGAGCCGGCCGCCGTCGGCGGCCTCGATCGACAGCAGCGTCAGCATCCGCGCCCCCGCGCCGACGACCACCGGCCAGCCGCGCCGCAACGCGTCGATGCCGCGCGCGACCTCGCGCCTGCTCTCCGTCACCAGGCGAACTCGGTGACGAGCGGGACATGATCCGACGGCCGCGTCCAGCTTCGGCAGTCCTCATGCACCCGGTGCGCGATCGCGGTCTTGGCGACGTCGGGGCTCGCCCACATATGGTCCAGCCGCCGACCCCGATCGGAGGCGAGCCAGTCCTTCGCACGGTAGCTCCACCACGTCCAAAGCCGTTCCGGAGCCGGTACGAAGTGACGGCCGAGATCGACCCAGTCATGCGCCGTCTGCAGCCGCGCCAGCGCCGCAACCTCGACCGGGGTGTGGCTGACGACCCCCAGCAATTGCTTGTGGTTCCACACGTCGGCTTCCAGCGGGGCGATGTTGAAATCGCCGACGATCAGCGTCGGTTCGCGCAGCGTCTCGGACCAGCGCGTCATCCGCTCGATGAAAGCCAGTTTCTGCGCGAATTTGGGGTTGAGCGCGGGATCGGGCACGTCGCCGCCGGCCGGTACATAGACATTCTCGAGGCGGATGCCGTTGGGCAGGCACGCGCCGACGTGCCGCGCCTCGCCATTATCCTGCCAGTCGTGGCGGCCATGCGCATGCAGCGGCAGCCGGCTCAGGATCGCGACGCCGTGATGCATGCGCTGCCCGGCAAGCAGGCGGTGGACATAGCCGAGCCGCTCGAACGGCTCGTGGGGAAAGGTCGGGTCGTCGACCTTGGTCTCCTGCAGGCACAGCACGTCGGGCGCGACCTGCGTCAGGAAATCGCTGACGATGTCGATACGCGCGCGAACCGAATTGATGTTCCAGGAGGCGATCTTGGTGACGGGCATCCGCGGCGATGTAGTCCCTCGCCGCCCGCTCCGCCAGTCGAGCCGACGCGGCCGGCCCGGACATGGAAAGGCCTCCGTTCCGGGGGCATGGAACGGAGGCCGACCTAGCGTTCGTCACGCAGGCGGGACGCGAAGCTGATGTTCCGGACAACAGGGGGGAATTCCGGAACGGCTCCGCGACCGCATCGCCCGTCTACGGCGCGCTAGCTGTCGCGGGGATGAACGGTAAAGATGGTTTTGGTTCATCTTGGCGGACCGTCGCCGCCAGCGCTCGCCTGGTCGCGATGACGGCGCTCAATGGCGTCCCTGCGGGCGCGGATCGGTCCAGCGGAACGCGGATTCGTCGATGGCGCCGTTGAATTTCTGATCGGTCAGCCGCACCGTCGTGCGATTGTTCTGCGCGTCGAGCACCGTCCAGCCGTCGAGCATCAGCCCGCCCGGCGCGCCGCCCTGGCGCCGGAACGCCACGGTGATGCTGCCATATTCGCGGTGCTTGGGATCCTGCGCGGCGACCAGGATCAGGTCGGGGCTGCCGCTCGGCACCGTCCGGGCGATCCGGCCGATGTCCATATTGGGGTTGACGATCAGCGACAGCGGCGTGTTGCCGATCGGCCAGCGCGATACCTGCTTGACCGAATAATCGATCATTGTCAGCGCCTTGCCGTCGCCGACGACGAGCAGCGGCACGCCCTTCTCATATTGGAAACGGACCTTGCCCGGCTTCTTGAGCTGGAGCGTGCCCGACAGGGTGCGGCCGTTGCGATCGGTCTGGGTGAAGTCGGCGGTCATCGTCTGCACGCCGCGCAGATGCGCTTGGACCGACGCGAGATCGGGCGAAAGCGCGACCGGCGGGGCGGCGGCGAGCAGCGCCGGCGCGACGAGGGCGGTGGCGACGAGAGACGGAAAACGCATGGAAGGCTCCGGTGATGAGGACGTGCGCTATCGGCGACTCGCCTTGAACCGCCTCTGAACCCGTCCGGCAAGCGATCGATCCGTCGGCGGCGATTCCGTCGCTATTGCGCCTCCGCCGTCATTGCGCGCAGCGAAGCGGTCCTGAGCTACGGGCGTGGGCCTGGACTGCGTCACCGCTACGTGGTTCGCAATGACGGTGGGGTCAGGGTTTAGTGCGGCTCGCTCACAGCGCCTGCCCGTCGCGATCGATCAGCACCTCGCGGCGGCCGACATGGTCCGGCGCGCCGACCTTGCCGTCCTTCTCCATCCGCTCGATCAGCCGCGCGGCGCTGTTGTAGCCGATGCGGAGCTGGCGCTGGACGTAGCTGGTCGAGGCCTTCTGCGACGACGCCACCACCTCGACCGCCTTGCGGTACAGCGCGGCGTCGGGCGAATCGTCGTCGGCGGGCTGGCCGTCCAATGCGAAGCCGCCGTCCTCGGGCTCCTCGGTGACCGCCGAGATATAGTCGGGCGTCCCCTGCCCGCGCCAATGATCGGCGACCAGCCGCACCTCCTCGTCGCTGACGAACGGCCCGTGGACGCGCGCGATCTGCTTGCCGCCTGGCATGTAGAGCATGTCGCCCTTGCCGAGCAGCTGTTCGGCGCCCTGCTCGCCGAGAATGGTGCGCGAATCGATCTTGGAGGTGACGGAGAAGCTGATCCGGGTCGGCAGGTTGGCTTTGATCACGCCGGTGATGACGTCGACCGAGGGCCTCTGGGTGGCCATGATCAGGTGGATTCCCGCCGCGCGCGCCTTCTGCGCGAGCCGCTGGATGAGGAATTCGACCTCCTTGCCCGCGGTCATCATCAGATCGGCGAGCTCGTCGACGATCACCACGATCTGCGGCAGCGGCTCGAACTCGAGCTCCTCCTCCTCGTAGATCGGATGCCCCGATTCGGCGTCATAGCCGGTCTGCACGCGCCGCCCGAGCTTCTGGCCGCGCGTCTTGGCGCCGCGCACCTTTTCGTTGAACGAGGCGAGGCTGCGCACGCCGACCGACGACATCTTGCGGTAGCGCTCCTCCATCTGCTCGACCGCCCATTTGAGCGCGCGCACCGCCTTGGCGGGCTCGGTCACCACCGGCGAGAGCAGATGCGGGATGCCGTCGTAGATGCTGAGCTCGAGCATCTTGGGATCGATCATGATCATCCGGCACGTTTTCGGCGAGTGCCGGAACAGCAGCGACATGATCATCGCGTTGAGGCCGACCGACTTGCCCGATCCCGTGGTCCCGGCGATCAGCAGATGCGGCATCGGCGCCAGATCGGCGATCACCGGGTCGCCCGCGATATTCTTGCCGAGGATGATCGGAAGCTGCGTCGTCGGATCCTCGAAGGCGGGATCGTTGATCAGCTCGGACAGGACCACCGCCTCGCGCTTCACATTTGGCAGCTCGATGCCGATCACGGTGCGGCCCGGGATCGTCGCGATGCGGGCGGACAGCGCCGACATGTTGCGCGCGACGTCGTCGGCGAGCGCGATCACGCGGCTGGCCTTGATGCCGGGCGCGGGTTCCAGCTCGTACATCGTCACCACGGGGCCGGGGCGGACGGCGTTGATCGTACCCTTGACGTGAAAGTCGTCGAGCACGGTGACGAGCAGCTGCGCGTTGCGCTCGAGCGCGGCCTTGTCGATCGCCTGGCCCGTGTTCGGCGGCGCCGGGGCGAGCAGGTCGATCGAGGGCAGCACGAATTCGTCGCGCAGGTCGAGCGAGGTCTGGCGCGCGCTCTCGGACTTGCGCGGGGTGCTCGCCGCCGAGCGATCGGCAATGATCGGGCGCGACGGGGCCTGCGCGGGCGCCGCGGCGGCACGGCCCTTGCGCGGCGGCGGAACGATGACGTCCTCGCCATCGTTGATATCCTCGTCGTCGGGTCGCGCGGCGGCCTCGCGCCGTGGCACCCGCACCTTGGCGACGCGCGCGACCGGCCGCGCCGCGCCTTGCCCGGCGCGCGACAGCCAGGCGCGCTCATCGGCTTCGAGCCCGATCGCGACGATCCACAGCCACAAGGCGGCGCCGACCGCGACAAGCTCGACCGCATAGCGCAGCGGCATCGCGAAGCCGTGGCCCGGGATCAGCGCGATACCCGCCTCGATCGCGCGGCTGCCGAGATAGCCGAGCGCACCGCCCCATCCGGCGGGCAGCCACAGGCTGGTCTCCTCGCGGAACAGCGCGACCGCGGTGCCGGCGAGCAGCATCGCGACGAGCGTGAGCAGCGCCGCCCTGCCCCACCGTCCCGAATCGCGGCCGCGCAGCAGCCGGACGCCGGGGACGAGGATGATCGGCACCCAGCCCGCGGCGGCAGGGCCGAACAGCATCAGCCCGAGATCGGCGATCCAGGCGCCGGGACCACCAATCCAGTTGCGCGGCGGTCCGCCCGCGACGGTGTTGAGCGCCGGGTCCGAGCGATGGTAGCTGGCGAGCGCGATCGCGAACAGAATGGCGGCGGCGATCAGCGCGATTCCGCCGACGATGCCGCCGCTGCGCGCGACCGCGGACACGATCCTTTCGCGCCAGGGTGCACCGCGCACCGCCACGTTGCTCGCCATGTCCTGTGCTCCCCGGCGGGGCCGCGCACCGGCGTGCCCCTAATGTTCCGTGATGCCAACATGACTTTCGCAATCCTACAAGTCAACTTTGTCATCGCGCGGCGCGGCGGCTAGAGCAGGGCCATGACTGAAATCCCCCGCCACGACGTGATCATCCTGGGTGCCGGCCTGGTCGGCTGCGCACTGGCGCTGGCGCTCGCCAAGGGCGGCGTGACCAGCATCCTGGTCGACCCCGCCGACCCGCAGGCGATCCGCGCCGCGACCAACGACGGCCGCGCCTCGGCGGTGTCGAGCAGCACCTGGCGGATGTTCGACGCGCTTGGGCTGGAGCCCGCCTTCGCCCCGCACGCCTCGCCGATCGAGCGCATCGAGGTCGGCGAGCAGGGCGCGCGGGGCCTGCTTGCCTTCCAGCCCGATCTCGCCAACGACGGCCCGCTCGGCATGATGGTCGAGAACCGCACCCTGAGGATGGGCTTGCGGGATGCTGCGGCCGCTGCCGAGGGCGTGACGCTGCTGATGCCGGCGACCCCGCAGACCGTCGAGCGCGATGCCGACGGCGTGCGGATCACGCTCGCCGACGGGCGCCGGATCGCGGGCGCGCTGCTGGTCGGCGCGGAGGGGCGCCGCTCGCCGACGCGCGAGGCGGCGCGAATCGCGGTCGCGCGCTGGGAGTACAGGCATGTCGCGATCGTCGGCATGCTCGATCACAGCGAAGACCATCGCAACGTCGCGCACGAGCTGTTCTACACCGCCGGCCCGTTCGCGCTGCTGCCGATGCAGGGTGGCCACCGCTCCGCGCTGGTGTGGACGGTGGCGGAGGCGGATGCGCCGGCCATGCTGACGCTCTCCCCCCGCGCCTTCCTTGCCGAGGCGGACAAGCGGATGAAGGGGATGCTCGGCACGCTGTCGCTCGCCGGCCCGCTGTCGAGCTATCCGCTCGGCTTCCACCACGCCGCGCACATCACCGACGAGCGTCTCGCGCTGGTCGGCGACGCCGCGCACGGCATCCATCCGATCGCAGGCCAGGGCGTCAATCTCGGCTTCCGCGACGCCGCAGCACTTGCCGAGGTGCTGATCGAGGGGGTGCGGCTCGGGCTCGATCCGGGCGACGCGCAGCTGCTGCAGCGCTACGAGCGCTGGCGCGGGCTCGACACCTTCTCGGTGGCGGCGGCGACCGACGGGTTGACGCGGCTGTTCGGCGTGCCGGGGCGCGCAGCGTCGCGGGTCCGGCGGCTGGGCATCGGTATCGTCGAGCGGGTGCCAGCGCTAAAAGACTTCTTCATGGCCGAGGCACGCGGCGAAAGCGGTGCGCTGCCGCGGCTGCTGAGCGGGCAGGCGATCTGATCCGAGGCGGCGGATTGAGGGCGACGGTGCCCACCGGATCGTCCTCGCCATCCCGAACGTCATCCGCGATCCAGACGCGCACCGTTTCCAGCTTGGACGCTACGCGTCTGGATCCTGACCTTCGTCAGGATGACGGACGGGGCGACCGTGGGGTCCTACACCGACGCGGGCGCACGCCATCGATCGAGACCGACATCCGGCGACGGGGCGACCCAGCGCGCTGCCTCCTCGTCGCTGTCGAACATGCGCACCCGATCGTCGACCAGCAGGCGCCGGGCCTGCATCCGGGACACGGATCGTCCAGCCAGAAGCGCGATCCGCTTCGCATGGTGCGGCCGCGCCGTGATGAACTGCTGGAATATCTCGACCATCGCTTGCGACTGGAGCGCGCACGCGCGGAGATCGACGAGAACGAAATAGCCGTTGTCGACAGATAGGTCGGCGATCGCCTTTCTCAGATCGACGATGAACGCGTCCGATAGTTCGGGACTGAAAAAGCCCGACATCGTGATGTGCAGCATCCTTCGCCGAAGGTCCGTCTTAATCGCGTACATGCTCTACCTTCGCGCTCGCCGATCGTGGCGGGTCGCATGGCAGGGCTTTAGGATGTCTTCACCATCCGCTGCCGCCGGCTTCGATACGACCAATGTCGAAGACGTGCGGGTGCCGCGATAGTGCGGCCGTCCTTTCGCTAGAGCCGCCGTGCCGCCTCGATCAGCAGCACCGGCACGCCTTCGCGGATCGGGTAGGCAAGCCCGGCCTCGTCGGACACCAGTTCGCCGCGCGCGGCGTCGAGCCGGAGCGGCGTCCGCGTCATCGGGCAGACCAGGATTGCGAGCAGGTCCGGATCGATGGCCGGGCGCACACCTGCGGGTGTCATTGCAGCGTGGCGCCGTCGTCCTCATCGCTTTCGTCGAGGCGGAAGAAGCGCAGGAACTGGACGACGAGATCGGCGCGCTCGGCGATGTCGGCCGCCTCGAGCAGGGCTTGCTTGGTCGCGACGTCGAAGGGGGCGACCTGCGCCACGCCGTTGACCAGTGCCTCGTCGTCGAGCCGCTCGACCGCGCTCCAGTCGATCGCATAGCCTTTCGCCTCGGCATAGCGCCGCGCCTCGCGCTCGAGATCGGCGCGCAGCGCCAGCCCCAGCGGATCGGGCTCGGCGCTATCGCTCTCGAACCCGCTCCAGTCCGCCTCGACCTGGCGGAAGGCGGTGGTGACGTCGAGCTCGCGGACCAGCCGGAACCGCGTCAGGCCTTCGAGCACCAGATTGTAGCGGCCGTCGTCGAGCGCTTCGAATTCGGCGATGCGGCCGACGCAGCCGATGTCGAACAGCGCAGGCTTGGCGTGGTCGCCGTCGCGCGGCTGGATCATCCCGATCCGCCGGTCGCGCGCCATCGCGTCGCTGATCATCGCGCGGTAGCGCGGCTCGAAGATGTGCAACGGCAGCATCGCGCGCGGGAACAGCAGCGCACCGCCGAGCGGGAAGATCGAAAGACGCGCCACCGGCCGGCTCAGGTGAACAGCACGGCGGACAGCCGCCGACGCTGCGCGCTCACCCACGGATCCTCGAGCCCGACCGCGGCGAACAGGGTCAGCAACCGCTCGCGGGCGGCGCCCTCGTGCCAGGTCCGGTCGAGCGCGATGCTGGCGAGCAACTGGTCGGCGGCGCCGTCGCGGTCGCCCGCCGCCATCAGCCCGCCGGCAAGCTCGTAGCGCTTGTCGAGATCGTCGGGCGACGCCTCCACCGCGCGGCGCAGCGCCTCGAGATCGTCGACCGGCGCGGCCTGCCTGGCGAGCGCGATCGCCGCGCGCACCTGGGTGAAGGCGACGTCCTTGGCCTTGTCCTCGGGAAGCGCCGCGAGCAGCGCTTCGGCGTCGTCGGCGCGGTCGAGCGCCAACAGCGCCCGGGCATGGCCGGCGGTGGCTGTGACATGGTCGGGCGCCATCGCCGCCACCTGCTCGAAGATCGACAGCGCGCGCTCGGCGTCGCCGGCGGCGAGCAGCTCCTCGCCCATCGCGACAAACTGCTCGACGTCCTCGGCCTGGGGATCACCCTCGCCCGCCTGGATCGGCAGCTGCGCCAGCAGCTGGTCGAGCATGCGGGTAAGCTGGCCCTCGGTGCGCGCCTGCGTCAGGTCGGCGACGGGCTGACCCTCGAACAGCGCATAGACGGTCGGGATCGACTGGACGCGGAACTGCGCCGCGATGAACTTGTCCTTGTCGACGTCGATCTTGACCAGCTTCACGCCCTTGTCGGCATAATCCCTGGCGACCTTCTCGATCACCGGTCCGAGCTGTTTGCAGGGGCCGCACCATTCCGCCCAGAAGTCGACGATGACGAGGCTCGTCATCGAGGGCTCGACGACGTCGCGCCGGAAGGCTTCCACCGCCTCGCGGTCCGCCGCACTCATCCCCAACGTCGCCACGCTCGTGTCTCCTGCCATCCGCTACCGGTTCGATCGCCTTATGTGGGCGTGGGGGCCCCGCTGCCAACCCCTGCCCGACGGCACGGCGCGACGCACGAAATTTGTCGGCGAATCGGCTTGCCCGTTCGAAAGGCCGGTGCTAGTGGCCCACCTCCACGGCGGGGCCCTGCCCCGACGGCGCCAAGAGCGGGCGTAGCTCAGGGGTAGAGCACAACCTTGCCAAGGTTGGGGTCGAGGGTTCGAATCCCTTCGCCCGCTCCAGTTTTCCCAAGGAAAACTGCATGTTAGGGATTTTCAGTTCCCTTCTCGCAATGAAATATAGCATCTTCGGATCGTGTTCGGATTCGGAATAGGATGCTCGGATTTTGGCGAAGGCGAATCCTAGGCAGCCAGCACCGGTTGCACCATCTGCAGAACGCAGCGAGTCGTCAGCAAAGGGTGCGGTGGTGGACTCCCGTACGTTCAGGGACGGCCTGATCTACCTCTACAAGCGTGCCGATTACGCTAAGCCCACCTGGCTCTGCCGGGTGAAGGTGCCGGGCGCCAAAGGCTACGCTAATCGCAGCACGGGGACGGGTGACGAGCACCAAGCCTTTAAGTTCGCCGACGACCTCTACAACCGGCTTCTGGTCAACTCGCTAACCGGGGTGGCCCCGCCATCGAAGCGGATTGGTCCCGTGATCGATGCTTACATAAAGCGGCTGGAGCCGGACAAGGCTCGCAAGTCGATCGGCTACAAGATCCTGCTGATGAAGCGAGTGAAGCCAACCCTCGATCACAGGACGTTCGACGAGCTCTCGACGGCGTTGCTGTCCAAGGTGATCGACGACCAGATTGCCCTGACCAAGAAGGGTTCTCTTTCCCCGAACACGATCAAGCGAATCTACGGCGACCTGCGGCACTTCCTGCAATGGTGCATGGACCAGGGGCACATCGATGCGTTGACGAAGTTTCCCAAGGTCATCGGCGTTGCATCCCGCCGTCCGCACTTCAATGCGAAGGATTGGCAGAAGCTGACCCGATACCTCCAGGAGTTCGTAAAGATCGAAAATGGGGCGATTCGGCGGGATCGAAAGATGCTGCGGGATTACGTTCTGATCCTCGCCAACACGGGCATCCGTGTCGGCGAAGCCCGCATCCTCAAATGGCGAGACCTAAGCGAAGTTAGCGGGGAAGATGGTGCCCCGAACATCGTGCTGGCTGTGGCGGGTAAGACGGGCAAGCGAGACGTCGTGGCACGATCAGCCGAGGTAAAGACCTACTTCAAACGGATACGTGATCTCCGGATTGAAGAGCTGACCACACCAGAGACGCCCAAGCCAAAGCTCGATCCCGATAGCCTCATCTTCTGTCACAAGGACGGATCAGCGATCGGCACGTTCAAGAAGTCGTTTGCGGCGCTGGTCAAAGCAGCCAGGGTCGAGAAGGACACCCACGGTGACCCCCGGACGCTTTACTCGCTGCGGCACACCTATGCGACGTTCCGCCTCCATAACGGCGTCAATCACTACACGCTGGGGAGGAATATGGGCACGACGGTCGCCATGCTGGAGCAGTACTATGGGCATACGTCGAATGTCATTTCGGCCAAGGAGTTGACCAAGATCAGCGGTGGCAAGGCAAGCGGAGCATCGTCATCCATGAAGTGGCTTGATTAGCCCGTGGACCTCATGAGGGTCTGAACGGACCCCCGGCACGACACCATAGAAGGAGATGTGCCGTGGAATTGAAGTTCGTAGCCGCAACCCGCCCCGCCAAGCCGAATGCGTCACTGCTCCGTCGTCAGAAGCTGGTTCGTAAGATCGATCAGCAGATCGGTTACGTTCGCCAGATGATCGAGGGGCAGAGCGTCCGTGCCGCATGGGCATGGATGGACGATGCGGGCAGCTACTTTCTTCCGATCAAGTACGGTCGCCAGCCGCTTGAGCTGAAGAAGGGTATGTTTGCGATCCAGTGCCCCGATCTCGACCATGCCGAGGCGGCGCTTTGCACCGTCCGTGGGATGGTCCTCCACGGAGATTTTGACAGCCAGCTCGATAAGGTTTCGACTGACATTCGGAGCAGATTCACTAAGTGATTAACGAAATTCCCGCCCGGAGCTGCGCATCGGCAGCTCCGGGGTTTGGAACCAGCAAAGATTCGGCCTTCTTATATCCGTTGGACGGCAACTCGATTGTGGCCATTCACCCAGAAGGGGATAAGGACGATGTCCAACAAGCAGAGCCCCCAATATCCATATAGTATATAACGCCCAAAATCGCGTATACCCTGCAAGCCCGGAACGGAGCCGCCGGTATGCTGCAAGATAAAGTCCATCTGGATGTAGATGTCTTGGATTATCGCAGGGACCGAGATCCAAGCGATGACACCCAAAGCGATTAAAAGCCTTATCACAGCATAGGTATATTTTCGCAAATAAAGTAGGTCGCCGGCCAATCCCCCTACGAGTATCAGCAACACGTATGCGGCGAGCATGGACTTCCGCTTACCGGATGCTCTGCTACCGGCATCCGCAAACGAGCTACGTTCTCTCACTGGGGCAAGTTCTTAGTGAAGTCGGCTCTTGGATGGCTATCGGGACCTGTGGATGCATCGAGGTTCCCACTCGGAGCGGGGACGTCAGCGTCAGGCGGAGTTCCGTCGGAGGCGTTTCCAGACCCAGCGGGCTGTGCCGGCAACGCGTCCGGGTCGGGCTGGTTTGCAACGGGCTGTTCAACCGGTGAAGCAACGCTGGTTTGGCGGGTCGACTTCATCGATTCGGCCTTCGCTACGAAAGCCAGCACGATCGCAGCAACCTGAGGCGATCTCTTGAGAATTATGGCGCTGTTCGTGCCGTCAGCCGTCCGCTGAGCGCTGTAAGAGATTTGGTACGCAATGTGATCTGGAGATTGATCGTTAATCGGGAGCGGCGAATCGAGAGCATCTGGATCAGAACCTCGACCAGCAACAATGGCGTCTTGAGGACCGGTCAAGGTCAACAGCCCATTGCAAGAAACCCTGCCGGTATCCTTATCAACCGCATCGACGGTCGGCATTTTGAACGACACGTAGGAGCTGACCAGCTTGAGAAATGCATCAGGAGAGAAGTTGCCCCCTAGGCTTGCGGCTAAGGCAGTCTTGGCGTCCCCATCAGATGGGGCGCCGGATACGATCACCTTTTCGAGAGCATCATAAGTCTGTTGCGTGGAGCAAACCTCGCCAGGCCTCTGCAAATAGGAACAGCCTGAAAGAGCTACGATGCCCGCCAAAGGGATCACGGCCCGTAGCTTTCCCGATTTCTGAAGCAATTTCATTGTCCACCCCGCTCAAACATCAAAGCTAAACGGTCCACCGGAATGACGTCCGGGTCCACGCTCCCCTACCTCGACGTAGGTCGAGACACGAGGTGGCTAGCAAATGACACGTCTGGGGGACAGACCAAAACGAGCATCCGTTGCCATGCAGGACCATGGATTTGGTTCAACTCCTTGGCGAGAATGTCCGGCAAGCCCGCAAGGCGCAGGGTATGTCGCAGGAGGAGCTGGCGTTCCGAGCCGGGATGAAGCGGAGCTACCTTAGCGATCTTGAACGAGGGACACGCAATCCAACCGTTCGGGCGCTGGGTCGACTTGCTGATGCACTCGCAATGTCACCCGGCACACTACTAGAACTATTACCAAGACCTTAGCAGCTATATTACTGCGTATATTGCTATCGGATCTATAATTATCTCATTCTGGGATGGACCCGAGAAGACCTGCTCAAGAACTCTCATATGAACTGCTAAAGATCTCATTGATGATTTTACGCCGTCGCTGGTGCTTACATCTGGAGGCACAATCGACTGTTCTGTCCCGCCACCAATCTGGGTGACAAGCCCGATCATGGTGAAGTTTGACTGCGTAAATCTAGAATACTTATGCAATATCATAGATTCGCTTTCTCGCAAAAACTCCCTTTTTAGAGGAGCAGAAAACAAATATCCCGAGTGGAGCATACTAGCCTCAATCATGCCGCCAAAACCGAACTCTATTAGCTTTGATGACGCCGCAATAAACTTCTTGTCGAGCTGCATACCTGCAGCCGCCGCGAGTTTTCGAACTTGATCATCCGGGAGAGGTTTCCCGTTACTTGTTAACGAACTTTGGCCCGTGTTCGCGACGCGCCAAAACGCTTCGCCAATCTCATTGAAGTTAGACAGCAAGCCGTGCGTTGCAGCAACATCATTGATCGTCAGACGAGCGTCTATTTTTACGAACAAGTTCGTTGACTTAACCGCGAAATCATTGTCGTCTGACGAAATAAGCATATCGTCAGTTCTAAGCTTATCTTCTAGGATCGTATAAGCATGATCCTCCAAGAACTTTAGTTCAGCTGAAGACTTCTCTTTGGAAAATATATCAGCTAGGACCTTTCCGCTCGAAAGTGGGCCTTTCTGACTCTCTTGCTCCGTTGATTTTTCCAATTCTGTTAAAAGTAGCTGGTTGGTGATTCCTTCAAAGACCTGTGACGAAATTGATCGTAATTTAGTTGAATCAAGATATAGGAAATTCCTAATCATTTTCTGCGCTTCCTATTAATGTATTCGCCGTAATATTTTTTACGGGTTCTGATTGCATATGCCGTCGTGATAGCGAGGCTGATCCCGGCGGAAATCAACGTTACCGCTGGAAGCCAAGATGTCAGTACGTGGGTAAATAAGTGGATCATTCGCTCGATCCTTCATCTGACTGTATAGAAGACCCCCAGAAAACGACCAGCCCAGACACAAATGATACAATAGCAAGAACGCCAGTGGAATCTAATATCGCGGTATCACGGAGATCCTTAATCGATAATATCGTCGTAAACAGCAGAAGTGCGTAGAGAACGATAAACAATATCGATATTACAAGATGGATATTGCTCCAAACCTCTTCGAAGTTAGATCGACTGATCTCATTTATGTTTGCGCTGTGGACTACAAGGCCGAATGCAACCAGATCAGAAACGGCAAAGGGCTCAACCCCTTGTTTTGAAAGTTCCCAAACAAAGAGTCGTGCCACGACAGGAATGAGGCCGAGCAGACATATATTCGTGAACCAGGACGTCAGTCGATCTCGAACGCTCATCGCAACTCCGCTGCTAAAAACCTTCATAGCCCAACCGTAGCTGGCCGATTGCGCAGAGAAATGATAACCGCGTATTTAGCAAGATGCAAAGCGCATGCAGCCGGTAATCTCCGGATCGTGTAGGCCGATAAAACCAATCTAAGACAGAAAACCGGCACCTAGCAGCGCTCCGAGAGCCTATTAACGATGGCTTTGACGGTTTCCGCGTGGAACTTGCCGCCACGTAGGCCGCATATACCCAGAGCGTTTAGATTGCGAGCGATAGCAGACAGAGATAGGCCCTTGATCAGCATTGGGCGAAGGATCGGTTCCAGACCGATCGCCCGGTGCATCGCGTCCTCACGGTGCAAGACAGCCAAGACGGTAGCATGGGGGCCAAGTCGGACACCTCGCTTCTTTGCTTCGGCCAACGCAGATCGGGTTCGATCGGAGATCAGCCTCCGCTCCTCCTGGGCGAGAGCGGCGAAGATATGCAGCTGAAAGTCCGTGGCATGGGGCATATCGGCAACAACGAGACCGATCCCCTGCTCCATGATGCTAGCGATGAAGCTAACCTTCCGCGAGAACCGATCGAGCTTGGCGATCAGCAGCTTTGCAGAATGTTTCTTGGCGTGGCCGATGGCCTTCCATAGCTCGACCCGAGCATCGAGCTTCCCAGATTGCACCTCGACAAACTCGGCGATCAGCTCATCGTCTGCTTGGAGGAACTCTTGAACCTTGGATTGCTGGGCAGCCAGCCCCAATCCCGATCGACCTTGGGTGGATGTCGATACTCGAAAATAGGCCACATAACGCTGCATTTTGCCGATCCCGTCCAGAGCATACCTTGGTTTACTCTGGACGGTTCGAGATATCCGAGTCGGTAGGCAACGCTAACGCTATCGCAACATTTGATAGGCGGGTCGGATAAGATTATACGGCTACGAGGATTGGTCACGTAGCGGCGAACAATCAGATCAGGGGTGGACTGGCGGATGGAAAAAAGCATAGTCAAAAAATGCAAATGCCCACCGGGTACGAGATGGATCGAGCTGGGACCGGAAACACACAACAATTACCGCGTCGAATGCCTACACTGCAGCGACTGGATAAAGTGGGGGAAAGAGGCTCAGCTCAACGAGCTAGTGGATGCTGGGCTAGATGGCGAGTTCGTGCCGTACGAGCCCCCGGCCCCCAGAGCTACCCTTGAAAAGTTTTTCGAGTAGGCATTGGATCCCCCTGGTTAGTGGGAAAAGGCAGTCTGCTGCCTAGAACGGAACATCGTCGTCTAAATCGGAGTCGAATGCGGAAGCTTGTTTATGCCTAGGTCTGGCGGACTCCTCTGCGTCTCTTCTAATCTCTACGTACTGCTCTAGCAAAAGGTCTCGACCGTGATCCGATAATGCATACGCGAGATACTCGTTGTTATTATAGTCTGTCATTTGGCTGGCATGTACGAGCCCTTCAGAAAGCAGCTTCATTGTGGCGAGGCTTGTGACGCGCTCAGGGGTTCCAGCGGCAGAAAGCGCTTTCTTGATTCCATAAGCCGAGAGGCCATCTGGATCAGTCATTTGGGCGTCCAGTATCTCCAACATTATGCGAGTTTTAAGCTCGTCCTGTTGAAGCGGGGCCCGCGCAGTGACCGACACAGGCAGGCTAAGAGCTCGATCCGCAGCCTCGGTAATGGCAGCTTTGACAGCGAGCTCTACATCATTCGATAAGCGCTCGAAGTCACCTTGCGACTCGGTTTTGTAAAAAATAACGGGGCGGTGGGTGATATCAAAAGGCAGAACGCCTCGTCTAGCAGCGTCGCAAGCCATCACGAGGGGCACACCAAGATTGAGAGCATAGCCAAGCTCGATGAAGACGTTCGGATTATTCTCTGAGATCTCAGCGAAGGCTATATCTGCTGCCTGTAGAGCCGTTTCGATTTTCTCAATGATCGGCTTGGTGCCTAAGATTTTGTCGGCGCGCACGGCTTTTGCACCGCCCCTCGCGATGGCGGGCGCAAACGTTTCTTCGAAGCGCCGATCGTAGGGACCTGCGTCAAACGATTGCATTACGAAACACGAGACCTGAGCCATTCGGATGCCTTCACCAATGCTAGCGGGATACCCAGTGTGCAGCGGATCAGCAAACCTGTTTGTGATCGCATTTGTCCCAACGACGACGCCTCACCCGTTATTCCGTGCGGCTTGCTTATTCGTTGGCGTTGAGCAAGATTCAGCTCGGGGAGCTTGTATGTCGGATCTAGCGCGTTTTTCGTTAAAGTTGCGGTTCAGCGGGGAGAGCGTCGAGGCTCGGGGATTGGATCTTTATGATGGATCCACATCGCTCCACGGGCTGGCTCAGGCAATGCAGATCGTTCTCCATGCGTACATGCGCAACGATGTGGTGACGAGAGCGACGCCGTTGAAGGGTGCCGAAATCCGGTTCAGCTCACCGCGGCAGGGAAGTGTCCTGATCGACGTCGTGGCGTTCATTGAGAAGTATCCAGCAACCCTCGGTATCGGCGCGCCAATCTTCTATGATTTTGTAAAAACGGCGTTTTCCAAAGCGCTTGGGAAACTCAGTGTCAAGGCGGAGACACCAACCATCCAAATGGTCGAGCTGGACGGAACCTTCTTTGATCAATTGAGCGAGGTTTTAGAGGGATCTCTACAGCGAGCTCATCGAGCCATAGATCATGGCAGAGAGAAGATAACGATCGAACGTCCTCGATCCGAGCTCGTCATGCTGAACGCGACAACAAGCCTTTGGGTTAACACTCGCGACGAAAACCCCGGCGTCGAAGACTTCAGCGGCAGCATAACGCGTTATAACTCCATTACTGGAAACGGCAGAGCGCTAATTCGGGAATTAAAGAGGGTTATCCCCTTTAGACCTGGCGATGGTTTTCCCGAAGAAAAAAGGGGACTTCTTACCTGGTCGCTCCATGGAAATACCGTGTCGGGAAATAAAGAGCTGAAGTTTAGAGCGTCCAAAATTGAGTCCGCGACGGGTGACCCGAAAAGACTCATATTGGCTGACTGCTCACAGGCATGATTGATATAGAACCGTTTTTGTTAAGCGGTGAGGTCTCGGGATCGATATCAAACTATCTTACGCGGAATACAATCACAGTAGCTCCCCAGCGGGTCAAATCGATCTTGGAAGGCAACTGATTGATGCCATCCCCTTCCAGCACATCGAACGATCGGAACGACACTTGGATCACATCAGTAGATCGGCGTTCGTTCTTGGTTTCACAAATTCCTACCGATTCCACGGAGCTTGTTCGTCAGCCGCAGTCCCGAGAGGGAATGGAATGACCCTCAGGTCTTCGCCGCCTTGTTGGTACCGCTTCAACTCGTTGTGATATCGCTTTGGATAGCGCTCAGGCGGGCCACCACAATTCCGGCAAACGATTGCATATTGGGGCCAATTCGAGTCAGATTGTGCGATCCAGTTCGTTCCCGCTGCGCAGTCGCATTTCATAGTTATAGTGCGCCTCTTATCGTCAACCGGCTGCCATTCGGGCGTCAGGATAGCTTCGGACTCCGGCTCGAAAGCTTCAAAAAAATCCATCCAAGGCTCGCGGGGAAGGGGCGGCGGAGGATATGGTACGATCTCCTCGCCCGCCATCTCGGAAGTACACGCCTGCTTGGATGTGAATTTTCTCTCGTGCTTGCATCGAGTGCATACAGCAAGCCACATCGCGGGAGAGCCGGGCGGCTGAGTGTACCACTTCCGCAGCCCCTTATGATCGCACCGCTTGTTTCGCATCTGCATCCTGTACTTTTTGGGACCCGCTATCTGGCGGGCTGAGCTGCCGACATCGGCGATCAATCGTCGAAGTCGAAGGTTGCGGCACCCCCAAAGATACCTTTCAAATACTTTTCGAGATCATCGACTCCGCTATGGTGAACGCCGACGTCGATCCGATACGTGAGATCCTCGCCTGTATCCGCGTTTCTCACCGATTCGATCTGGAACATGCCAGCAGCACCCGCGTGTTCGGACCTTCCGTGGTCAAGTGCTACGTTGAGATACATTCGGTATTCCCCCGGTGGTCGTAGCGATCAGATGTGGCCTGATCGCCGTTGGCAAATTGGCCATTGGACTCCTCATTCGCTGCGAACTCAATTCTCGGTCGGCTCGCCGCCCGCAAGATGGGCAGCTGCGGCAGCCTTAGCCTCGGCAATGCCCTTGGGCTTGGACTTTGCAGGCTTACTAGCAGGAGCGTCGGCCGCAGCCTTTGCGGGGCGGCCACGCTTCTTCGGCGTCGCCGTTTCGACAACGGCTTCGGTAGCGTGAACGACGGCATCCTTGACGGTCGTGCCAGCCTTTTTGCCTAAGCCGGAGCTTTTTGCAAACTCACCACGCATCGCTGCATAGGCAGGAGCAACCATCGGATAATCATGGGGCAGCCCCCACTTTGATCGGTAGTCCGCCGGCGTCATTTGATATTGAGTCATCAGATACCGCTTCAGCATCTTCATCTTTTTGCCGGATTCAAGCGACACGATATAATCGTTCTTGATGCTCGATTTGATTGGCACGGCGGGCTCCTGCTTCGGGGCCTCCGGAGTCGCAGGACTGAGCGCCTCGGCCAGCGCCGAGTGAATCGACGCAATTAATGTCGCAACGTCAGCGGTCGCGATCTCATTCTTACTGACGTATGCTGAAACAATGTCGGCGGTCATGGTGATCAGATCGGTATCGGCTTCAGACAATGGATAGCTCCGCACACTTGTAGCAGCCCGTCGTACCCCTTTCGATGATCGTGTCCAAGCTCGGCTTTGGCGATCTGAGAAGCGATGGGTCTATGAGGAGAGCAACACGTTGATGTTCATTCAAAATGGGGAGCGATTAGATGGCTTGGAGCAGGATCGATCAGAACAGTCCGCCGATAGGTAGACCGGTGCTCGTTCGGACGATCGAAGGCGACGACCCTATCATAGCCTTCTTAGCCCCGGACAAGATTTGGTACGCTGGAGGTGCCCTGGTGCAGAGTTCGATGACGCTGATTGCCGCTACGCCGACGGAATGGTGCGAGCCTGACGGAGCGGAGACGCTGTAGCGAAGGGAACGCGGCTAACCTCCCAGAGAACTATCGTCACCGGGCGATGATCGACCTGATTGCGGACGTTGCAAAAAAGCGAGATAAGGTTCCTTGATACGGCGGCTGGGAACGGAATCCTACCGTCACGGCAAGAGGTCATACCGAATGACGAAGAAGGGTCAGCATGTGGTCCCTAACGGCAATGGCTGGAGCGTCAAAAAGGCAGGTGGTGTTAAAGCTTCAAGTAATCACCCGACTCAAGCTGGAGCCGTACAGGCCGCAACCCAGATAGCGAAAAACCAAAAGACCGAACTTTATGTGCATGGAAAGGATGGAAGGATCCGAGAGCACAATTCATATTCGGGCGGGCTTCGCACGAAAAAGTGAATGCTCCACAACCGCCCTTTGAACGGTCCGTCTTTATCAATTGCCCGTTCGATCCCGAATATGCGCCGATCCTCCAGGCAGTTGCTTTTTGTGTGATATTTCTTGGTTTCTATCCGCGGCTTGCACCGGAGAATAGTGATAACGCCGCTGGCCGACTTGATCGCATAATCGACTTGATACGTGGATCCCGGTACGGGATCCATGACCTTACAAGATGTAAGTCGATTGCCCCCGACGAGTTTTCTCGAATGAACATGCCTTTTGAGCTTGGACTGGATCACGCTTGCAAACGATACGGAAACGATCAACTTCCAGATAAGCAGATACTAATCCTGGAACACACCAAATATGATTATCAGAAAGCGCTTTCTGATATATCTGGTTGGGATATTCAGGTGCACGAGGGGAAATTTGAGAAAGCCGTTCGCAAGGTCCGTAGCTGGCTGATCGCTCAAGCTGGAGCTCCCGCAGTCGGGTCAGCGCTGATCCAAGGGAAATATCTCGAGTTTCAGGAATGGTATTGGCAGCGCGAGACCGCGGCGGGATCATCCGACGAAGATATTCAAGAATATCCGACAGCTGAACTGGTTCGAGCAATGCATGAGTGGAAAGCGGCGCAGACCTAATGCGGAAAAGGCAGCATTAAGTGCCTTCCTTCACTGATGCGGAAGCGAACGGTCGGGAGGCGCCCACCAATCGCGTTCAACGCCATGGAGCGAACGTGCACATGCGGACATCCGTTAACTTTGAATCGCGAGTGTCGCGCAGGTAACTGCTAGACCGACGGGGTCACTCTTTAGACACTTCCTCCAAGGCCTTAGTCACCATCTTCACGGCAATGCTGAGCCAAGAAGCTTGGGTCACACGAGCGGCGCTAGGTGAGATGCTCGACGCAACATCGACCGCTGCCATTACAACGGTGACGGCTACCGTGGTCGCGATGCCCGTCTTGATACCCTTTTTCACGCCCTCGTCGGCTGCGCCGAGCCAGCCTCCAAAGGTTGTGAAGACTACATTGACAAGGTTCTCGATCGTTCGGAGAGCACCGAAGACGGCGCGTTTTGACGCGGAGCGCCTTTCGCGCATGGCCTCAAGCATCCAACGGATAGTTCGCGGAACTTCAGGGTCAACAGCGTCTTTGGCTGCAACTAGGTCAGCGACGAGCTTGGTTCCTGCTTGATAGACAGCCTTCAAATCCTCGGTCGTATATTCAGCCATCGCGGCATTCTCATTGTACCGGTTCCACTCTGGGAACTGCGCGACGTACATCGCCACGGTGACGCTGAACGCTTGAAGATACGCTGATACGATGCCAGGTAGTTCCTCGCTGTTTGCATTCACGTAAACTTGGAGGGTCATGCTTTGGATGCCGAGCGCAATGATGTCGGCTCGGCTTTTCAGACGTTCGTTGATGTCGGCTACCAATTCAATGAGCCGCTTGTCGAAGTTGCTTCCCTCCAGCTCCTCCTTAAGCTTGACCGCACGAATGATCAGCTCCTCACGTGCCCGATCGGCGTTTGCGCTATCGAGGTCGCCAGCGATAGCGGCACGGTGATTGATCTTCAGGATCGTGCCGGCAACCACGAACTCTACGGGGCCGAGTTGCTGCGCCGGAAGCAGACTTAGAAGTTCCTTGCTAGTGGGGCGCGGGTAGGCTGGTCGAGACTCGAAGGTAGCGATGTCCCGGCGAATGCCTGTGGTCAGGTCGCTTACCAACTCGGCGAGAGTGGAAAGATTAAGCTGACCGGCTCGAGGCGTCGCCTTTGCCAACCGCACGTTGAAGAAGGGATGAGAAGAAAGGCGTTCCAGAGCCGACGCGGCAATCTGAAGCTCCGCAAAGGCTTTGGCGAGAGGCGAGGATGCAAAGGCGCCGTCCATCATTTGACCGACATGCGCGGCCTCATTGCGCAGCGAAACCACCTCCTCCCGATCAGGCCATCTTGCCTCCTGCTTCGAGGCCTCGATCACGATCTCGCCAGCCAACACCCTCACATCGTTGCGACGGATGCGAACCCACGTTGATGAATTCCGGATAGCTGGCTGGCTCATGGCGAGAGCTTAACCGCGAACCCGCTAATTAGGAATATGGCCGCCAAAACCTGGGGCCGTTCTCCGGCCACGCCGCATGACCCGGTGGCAATTTGCGCGACTTTTTGAACGAGCGTCCGCTAGCGCAATCTGATCGTCCAATGCGATCAGGCGGCAACACACCAGAATCGAAAAAAAAGCTATCTGCTTGTAGATTCCGAGGGAAGCCGCCCCCCAATTCTGAAATGATGCCGCCCCCCT
>NZ_CALMAW010000131.1 GCF_937859915.1 uncultured Sphingomonas sp.
CGCCACTGCCGCCTGCAGCCACGCCGCGCAGCGGGCCGCGACCTTCGCGCGATCCTCCGCCGAGAGCGGATCGAGCGTGCGGTGGAGCGTGAGCCGCGGCTCGGTCAGCGATTTGCCCTTGCCGAGCCGCGCCACCACGTCGCCACGCCAGAAGATCGCGACCGGGCGGCCGATGTCGGTCGCCAGCGTGAACGCCGCATCCCCGTCGTCGACGAGAGCGGCCGCCCTGCGCGCCAGCTCGACCCCCAGCCGCCGTTCCGCGGCCGCCATCAACCGCTTCATGTCGGCATGACGCGCGGCTACGTCGGCGACGAAACGGAAGCCGGTCAGGTGTCCGATCGGCTCGTCGGCGACGCTGACGAGGCCATCGGCGGCGATGCTCACGGGCAACATGTCCGCGCCGCGTTTGTCGAGGTCGCGCAGCAGCACCGAGGTGCGGCGGTCGACGAACCGCTGGGTCAGCCGCTCGTGCAGCGCATCCGACAGCTTCTCCTCGAGCTCGCGCGTGCGCTCGGCCCAGTGCTTGGGTTCGGCGAGCCAGTCGGCGCGGTGCGCGATATAGGCCCAGGTGCGCACCGCGGCGATCCGGCCCGCGATCGTCTCGACGTCGCCCTGGACGGTATCGAGCCGCTGCAGTTCGTCGGCGAACCAGGGCGCGGGAATGCGGCGGTCACCCTCGCTCAGATGTCGGAAGATCCGGCCGACCAACCGGCTGTGCATCTCGGCGCCGGTCTTGCGGAAATCGGGCAGGCCGCACGCGCCCCACAAACGCGTCGTCATCGCCTCGCCGCGGGCGCGGGCAAAGATGTCGGGCTCGGCGGCGAGGCGCTTGAGCACGGCCAAGTCGATCGCCTCGGGTGCGGCCCGCAGCCCGGGCAGCGTCGGCTTGGCTTCGAGGCTGGCGATCAGCCGCTCGGCATTGCCGAAATCGGGCGTGCCGCACCGCCAGTAGAGATGGTCGAGCGGCGCGAAATGATGGCCCTCGATCGCCATCACCTCCTCGCCGTCGAGCGTCGCGCTCGACCCTTCGGAACCCAGCGTCCCGAACGTCCCGTCGCGCTGGTGGCGCCCGGCGCGGCCCGCGATCTGCGCCATTTCGGGCACGGTCAGCCGACGCGAGCGCTTGCCGTCGAACTTGCGCAGGCTGGCGAAGGCGACGTGGGCGACGTCCATGTTGAGCCCCATGCCGATCGCGTCGGTCGCAACGAGATAGTCGACCTCGCCGGCCTGGTACATCTGCACCTGCGCGTTGCGCGTGCGCGGCGACAGCGCGCCCATCACGACCGCGGCGCCACCCCGCAGCCGCCGCAGCATTTCGGCCACCGCATAGACCTCCTCGGCCGAGAAGGCGACGACCACCGAGCGTTTGGGCAGCCGCGACAGCTTTTTCGGGCCGGCATAGCTCAGCGTGGAAAAACGCGGGCGCCCGATGATGTCGGCGTCGGGGACGAGCGCGCGCAGCATCGGCCGCAGCGTCTCGGAGCCGAGGATCAGCGTTTCCTCGCGGCCGCGCGCGCGCAGCAGCCGGTCGGTGAAGACATGGCCGCGCTCGGGGTCCGCGGCGAGCTGCGCCTCGTCGAGCGCGACGAAGGCGAAGTCGCGGTCGGTCGGCATCGATTCGGCGGTGCAGAGATAGTAGCGCGCGTGCGGCGGCAGGATCTTCTCCTCGCCGGTCAGCAGCGCGACCTGCGCCGCACCCTTGATCGCGACGACGCGGTCATAGACCTCGCGTGCGAGCAGCCGGAGCGGGAAGGCCATCAATCCGGACGAGTGAGCGCACATCCGCTCGATGGCATAGTGGGTCTTGCCCGTATTCGTGGGCCCCAGCACGGCGACGAGCCGATCCGTGATCACGCTGCGCATCTAGTCGGAGAAGGTGGGGTGTTGCGCGCGCGAACGCAAGCGCGATGCAGCAACGGCCGGCTCGATTCGTCGCGATGGGAGAATCGCTCGACGCACCCGTAACGAGCGCGGTTAGGCCGACTTTAACCTCGTTTCGCCAGAACGGTACCAAGGTCGCAGGTGGCGACAATCATCCGCAAGGGCGGCGCGCGTGTTCCAGAACGACGATCCCGATCTCGGTGTGGCCGGTTGGCCGGCACATCTCGTGCGCGCCGAGGCGACGATCGTCCGCCGTACGCCGTGGCAACCGTCGGACGGGCTTGTCGTCGATCTTGGCGAGAATATCGGCTCGGTCCATTGGTGGCGTGGCGTCACGACGCTGAGCGCGCTGGTCGCCGCGCTTATCGCCGTCGCGCCTACCCTGCAGCCCAGGCCGCCCGCCCTGCGCGCGTCGTTTCCTGTTGCGGTCGCCGCACCGGCTCCGCGCGCGGTCCGCGTATCGACACCCCTCCGATCGCGGGCTGCGCCTGCCACTGTGCCAATCGTGGCAAACGGACCGATCCGACTAACCGGCGTCGCCGGCGGCGGCCTGTATCGCGCGCTGCTCGATAGGGGCGCCGCGCCGTCGGTGGCGGCCGACTTCCTGCACGCGATCGCGACGCGCATCGACCTTGGGACGATCGCGTCGACCGACCGCTTCGACCTCGTTCTCGCCCCTGCGGACGGCGGCGCGCGGCTGCTCTATGCCGGCATCCTGCATCGCGGCCAGCCGCTCAGCCTGCTCCGCTGGACCGTCGATGGGCAGGAGGGCTGGTTCGACGCGGCGGGTGTCGGGCCGCCGGGCGACGGTCTCACCGTACCGGTCGCCGACGCACGGCTGTCGTCGGGCTTCGGGATGCGCTTCCATCCGATCCTCGGCTTCAGCCGGATGCACCAGGGCGTCGATCTCGCCGCGCCCTATGGCACGCCGATCGTCGCGGCGGCGGAAGGCATCGTCCGCTTCGCCGGCGCGCATGGCGGCTATGGCAATTTCGTGCAGGTCCAGCATGATGGCGGCCTGGGGACGGGCTATGGCCATATGAGCGCCATCGTCGTCCGCCCCGGCGCGATCGTGCGGCAGGGCGAGCTGCTCGGCTATGTCGGCTCAACCGGCATGTCGACCGGTCCGCATTGCCATTTCGAAGTGTATCGCAACGGAGTTGCGATCGATCCGATCACCGCCAATTTCGCGGTGGCGCCGATATTGGACGGCGACGACCTCGCCCGCTTTCGCGCGACTCTCGCACGGGTGGCCGCGTTGCCGGTGTCGGAGCCGTCGTCGCGGTCCTGATCGGACCGCCTTAGACGCGGCGCATGAAGCGCGAGCGCGACGGCCGACGCGCGTCGTTGCCCGCTTTCGCGGGGATAACGGGGTGGGTGTGGCTAACGCCCCTGGCGGCGCCAGCGATCGATGACGCGGCCGATCATCGCGGGCTCGTCGCCGCTATTCTTCCACAGCACCGAGAACAGCGGATCGCCCGAGGCCGGGCGCTTATTCTCCTCGAGATTATCGAGCGCGATCCGCATCGGGATCGAGGTGCCCTCGCCGCACACGACGCATTCGCGGTTCCGGAGCGCCGGGATCGTCTCCATGAAGCCGCGCGCACCCTCTGGCATCGCCGACCGCACATAGGCCTGATCGCGTTCGTTGTTCAGGCGCATCGCGATGATCGTTCCGCATTGCGACAGCACCCCTTCCGCCAAATCAGAGGGCCGTTGCGTTATCAGCCCCAGCGACACGCCATATTTGCGGCCCTCCTTGGCGATCCGCTCGAGCACCGAGCGCACCGCGGACGCGGTGGTGGTGCGGTCGGACGGGATGTAGCGATGCGCCTCCTCGCAGACGAGCAGGATCGGCCGCGTCGTCTCGTGGCGCGACCAGATCGCGTAATCGAACACCAGACGGCTGAGCAGTGCAACCACCACCGAGGTGATCTCGGACGGCACGCCCGACACGTCGATGATCGAGATCGGCTTGCCGCCGGTCGGCAGCCGGAACAGCCGGGCGATCGTCGCCGCCATCGTGTCGGTGACGAGCATCCCCGAGAACATGAACGAGTAGCGCGGATCGGCGCGGATTTCCTCGATCTTGGTCTTGAGCCGCATATGCGAGCCGGTGTCGCCGCTGCGATCGAGCTTGCCCATGTCCTGGACGATGAAGGCGAGCAGGTCGGAGAGGAGATAGGGGATCGGCGTGTCGACGGTGAGCTTGCTCAGCCCTTCCGACGAGCGGCTCTTCTGTCGCGCGGCGAGCAGGCATTTGCCGAGCACGTCCATGTCGCGCTGGCGCTCGGCGCCTTCCGAGGCGATCAGCACCTCGGCATGTTCCTGGAAGGTCAGCAGCCAATAGGGCAGCGCCAGATTTTCGACGTCGAACAGTTCGCCATGATTCTCGAACGCGGCCGGATATTCGCCGTGCGGATCGATCATCACGATATGGCCCTCGGGGGCGAGCTCGCAGATGCGGTGCAGGATCAGCGCGAGGCTGGTCGACTTGCCGGTGCCGGTCGATCCGACCAGCGCGAAATGGCGGCCGAGCAGCGCATCGATATAGAGCGCGCCGCGCACGTCCGAGGTGGGATAGACGGTGCCGATCTCGATATGCGCGCGATCTTCCGCCGCGTAGATCTGCAGCATGTCGGCGTGGCCGGCGGGATAGATCGCGCAGCCGGGCATCGGATAGCGGGTCACGCCGCGGCGGAATTCGAGCAGCTGGCCGGTGATCGGGCAGTTGCGGCCCTCGCCGAGAAAATCGATCTCGGCGACGATGCCCCGCGTCGCGGCGTCGTCGAGCCTGAGCGAGCGGACGTTGGCGACCAGCCACAGCTCGCCCGACTGCATCTTGACCTGCGAGCCGACCTCGCCGGCTCGCGCAACGCCGGTGGTGACACCGGCGGCCCGGTGCAGATCATCGACGGTGCTGCCGTCGATCAAAACGCGCGCGGTGCCACCACCGACCTCGATCACGCGACCGATCGCGACCAGGGGGGAACCGGACGTATGCGGCGCCGAATCGGCCGCTCCATCATCAGCAAATCCGCGCCATGCCGTACCGTCCACGTTACACTCCTGCCCTGGTCGGACGTATCCTAGGGCCGCGGCGGTAAACAAAGGTTCAAGCAACACCGCGGCTTAGCCGCGGCGGAAGAATTGCCCGGCGGCCCAGCCGATTGCGAGCGACAATGCGACCGCGACCAGCCCGTAGCTGACCGGCCAGCGATGCGCGGCATGCGACACGAAGCGCTCGAATCCGGATTTGTCGATCCGCACCGCACGCACCGCGCCGGCGACGACCTTGCCGTCCTGGATCAGGAAGGTCTCGGCGACATAGCGGCCGACCGGCACGCGCGCCGGCACGTTGATATGCGCGCGGTACAGCACGCCGTCGGTGATCTCGACGCCGTGCGCATCCTCGACGTAGAGGCCGGCGCGGCGCTTGAGGTCGATCAGGCCCTGTTCGAACCGCTGCTGCTGCTCCGGCAGCGCGTTGGAGGTCGGCGAAAGCTGCAGCCCGTCGAGCCCGAGCTCGTAGATCGCCGCGGTGCGCGCGTCGACCAGCTGCGCCAGCGGGCGCGAACTGGCGATCGCGTAGAAGGACGGCGCGGAACGGAAGCGCGCGCTGTCGGCATTGACCCACATGCCCGCGACCTTCTGCTTCTCGCGCAGCAGGATCGACTCGGTCGGTCCCTTGAGCACGACCGCGATGTCGGGCGGGCGGTCGGGGGCGCGGCCCTGCGGGTAGAGGATCGCGCCGAACAGCAACAGGTCGGCGCCGGTGAAGCTGTAGACGATCTGCACCTGCCGCTCGGAGACGTCGGGCACCAGCACCGGCTTGGCCGCGCCTAGGCACAGCAGAGACGCCAGCGCCGCGAGCTCTCGCTTCATCCGGCCTCGACGCTGTAGAGCTCGCCCGGCTGCCAGGTCAGTCCCGCGGCCATGCGGAGCGCGACCGCGAGGACGAGCAGCGCGAGGAGCAGCCGCAGATATTCGGGCTTGAGCTTCATCGCGAAGCGGCTGCCGATCTGCGCGCCGATCGCGGACCCGATCAGCAGCAGGATGGCGAGCACGATGTCGACTGCCTGCGTGGTGGTGGCGTGGATCATCGTCGTCGCGGCGGTGACGAACAGGATCTGAAACAGCGAGGTGCCGACCACCACGCCTGCCGCCATGCCGAGCAGATAGACCATCGCGGGCACCATCACAAAGCCGCCGCCGACGCCGAGCACCACGGTCAGCGCACCGGTCATCGTGCCGAGCAGGAACGGGGCGAGCGGCGAGATATAGAGGCCCGAGCGGTAGAAGCGCCAACGGAACGGCAGCATCGCGATCAGCCGGTTGTGGCGGCGCTGTTTGCGCGCCGGCTTCCCGCCGCGGCGCTGCGCCAGGATCGTACCGAGCGACTCGCGGGCCATCAGGGTGCCGATCCCGCCGAGCAACACGACATAGGTCAGCGCGATCACCGTATCGATCTGGCCGAGCTTCTGGAGCAGCCGGAACAGCAGCGCGCCGAGCCCCGATCCGATCACGCCGCCCGCCACCATCACGCCGCCCATGCGGAAGTCGACGCCGCCCCGGCGCATCTGCGCAAGTACGCCCGACACGCTGGCGCCGGTGATCTGCGTCGCCGACGAGGCGACCGCGACCGCGGGCGGGATGCCGTAGAAGATCAGCAGCGGCGTCGTCAGAAACCCGCCACCGACCCCGAACATCCCGGACAGGATGCCGACCCCGCCGCCCAGGAGCACGATCACCAGCATGTTCACCGAGAGGCCGGCGATGGGCAGGTAGATGTGCATGGCACAGGGCTAACCTATCGGTGTGCCGCGCGCCAGAACGGCGTGCGCCTTCATCCTCCCGGGCGGGTCCCCAGGGAAATGATGGCATTCCCTCAAAAATCCGTCGCGATCGTCAGTGCGACGCCCGAGTCCGGCTTGGCCGCGCCCGCGACACGCGCGCGCCAGTCCAGCGCCGCCGCGACGAAATGCCCGGCGACCGGCATACGCAGCACCACCGACGGTCCGACGTCGAGCCGCGCCGCGCCCGGC
>NZ_CALMAW010000132.1 GCF_937859915.1 uncultured Sphingomonas sp.
ACCGGAGCCGCCGCCCACATGTCCCTTCATCTATACCAACAATGAGAATGAACCGACGCCAGCCCTGCCCCCGATCATCTCGAGGTGATCGTGTGACCGATCCGGAAAGGCGTGGACGATCCCGCAAGGAAGCGCCGCTTACCAAAAGAGTAATCCCTCACCACTATGTGGCGCGACCAGCGAGTGGTCCGGGACCGTGCAGCGAACCGGCCGAAGCCGTTGGTCCGTTGCGGTGAACGGGCCTCTAAGGGCATCGTCGGAAGGCGTCAACGATTCGATGCAAAAAACTTCGCACCGCCGCGGAACTTGTCCGGCGCTTGCGGCAGCCTGCCGTCTCTCTAGGGTGTAGACAGAGGCCGTGACGGCCCGATGACAGGAAGGATTTGCGATGCGCTTCACCGGCACCGACACCTATGTCGCAACTGACGATCTCAAGGTGGCGGTCAATGCCGCGGTGACGCTGCGCCGTCCGCTGCTGGTCAAAGGCGAACCCGGCACTGGCAAGACCGTGCTCGCCCACGAAATTGCGGAAGCCGCCGGTGCGCCGCTGATCGAGTGGCACGTCAAGTCGACCACCAAGGCACATCAAGGGCTTTACGAATATGACGCGGTGGCACGGCTGCGCGACGGACAGCTCGGCGACGCGCGGGTCCACGACATCGCCAACTATATCCGCCGCGGCAAATTGTGGGAGGCGTTCACCTCCCCCGCCCTTCCCGTGCTTCTGATCGACGAGATCGACAAGGCCGACATCGAATTTCCCAACGACCTCCTGCAGGAGATCGATCGGATGAGCTTCGACGTCTACGAGACCGGCGAGCGCGTCACCGCGGTCGAGCGGCCGATCGTCATCATCACCTCGAACAACGAGAAGGAGCTGCCCGACGCCTTTCTACGTCGCTGCTTTTTCCACTATATCCGCTTCCCCGATCGCGAGACGATGCAGGCGATCGTCGACGTCCATTTTCCGGGGATCGAGAAGCGATTGGTCGGGCGCGCGCTCGACATCTTTTACGAGGTGCGCGAGGTGCCCGGCCTGAAGAAGAAGCCCTCGACCAGCGAACTGATCGACTGGCTCAAGCTGCTGCTCCACGAGGACATGCCGCTCGAGGTGCTGCAGTCGAAGGATGCGCGGAAAGCGATCCCGCCGCTGCACGGGGCGCTGCTCAAGAATGAGGCGGACGTTATGCTGTTCGAGCGGCTGGCGTTTCTGACGCGGCGACAGAGCTGACTGGGCCCCCGGCGAAGGCCGGGGAACGACAAGACGAAGGGTATCCGATGTTCATCTCCTTCCTCGACGAACTGCGCCGCGCCGGCATTCCGGCCAGCCCCAAAGAGCATCTGGTGCTGCTCGAGGCGCTCGACCGCGAGGTGATCGCGCAGACACCGGAGGAATTCTATTATCTGTCGCGCGCGATCTACGTGAAGGACGAGAGCCTGATCGATCGCTTCGACCAAGTGTTCGCACATGTCTTCCGCGGGCTGGTCGCTCCGGGCGAAGAGACCGCGGACATCCCCGAGGAGTGGCTCAAGGCGGTCGCCGAAAAATTCCTGTCGTCCGAGGAGATGGAGAAGATCAAATCGCTCGGCGATTGGGACGAGATTATGGAGACGCTGCGCAAGCGGCTTGAGGAGCAGCAGGGCCGGCATCAGGGCGGCAACAAATGGATCGGCACCGGCGGCACCTCGCCGTTCGGCAATTCGGGATACAATCCCGAGGGCGTCCGGATCGGCGGCGAGAGCCAGCACAAGCGCGCGATCAAGGTGTGGGAGAAGCGCGAGTTCCGCAATCTCGACAGCTCGGTCGAGCTTGGCACGCGCAACATCAAGATCGCGCTCCGCCGTCTTCGCCGCTTCGCGCGAGAGGGCGCGGCCGACGAGCTCGACATCGATGCCACAATCGATGGCACCGCACGCAAAGGCTATCTCGATATCAGCATGCGGGCCGAGCGTCGCAATGCGGTCAAGCTGCTGCTGTTCCTCGATGTCGGCGGATCGATGGACCCACACGTCAGGGTCTGCGAGGAGCTGTTCTCGGCGGCCACCGCCGAGTTCAAGCATCTCGAGTTCTTCTATTTCCACAACTGCGTATACGAGGGCGTGTGGAAGGACAATCGCCGCCGCTTCGCCGAGCGCACGTCGCTGTGGGACGTGCTCCACAAATTCGGGCATGATTACAAGCTGCTGTTCGTTGGCGACGCACAGATGAGCCCCTATGAGATCAGCCACCCGAACGGCTCGGTCGAGCATATGAACGACGAGCCGGGCGCGTTGTGGATCAAGCGGATGACCGACGTCTATGCGTCGGCGGCGTGGCTCAATCCGATCCCCGAGCCGCAATGGGGCTATTCGCAGTCGATCGGCATGATCCGCGAGCTGCTCGGCGACCGGATGTTCCCGATGACGCTGAAGGGACTCGATGAAGCCGCGCGATCGCTGGCGCGCAAACGCTAATTTTCGATCACGCTGAGCGAGTTCTGGCGTTTTGCGCCGCGCTTCGCTATGCGCGCCAGCATGAGCACAAGCGAAGCCTTCCGCGCCAACGCCGCCGCCGAACGCGCGGCCGCCGCCAAGACCAACCTTCCCAACCGCAAGGCGATGCACGAGCGCTCGGCGATGACCTGGGACGCGATGGCGCAGGGCGTCGAGGAGACTGCCGAGCGCGCCTCGGTCAATCTCGCCGCGAAGACCGCCGCGGCACGCTGAGCGCGTAGCGGGCGACCCGCACGGGTTGCCGTCGGGGCGTCGCCCCTCCCACCCTCCGTTCGCCCTGAGCGCAGTCGAAGGGCAGCCACCGTCGGCGCGTGTCCTTCGACTGCGCTCAGGACGAACGGCTGTTGGCGGCTTGGCCGACTCCGAAACGGTCCCGCACGCAGAAAGGGCCGGAGGATCGCTCCTCCGGCCCTTCCCTTACAAGCGGAGTGCCTGAGTGGCGCGGACTTAGAAGTCCATGCCGCCCATGCCACCCATGCCGCCGCCCATGCCAGCCGGCATGCCGCCGCCCGACTTGTCCTCGGGGAACTCGGCGATCGTAGCTTCGGTGGTGATCAGCAGGCCGGCCACCGAGGCGGCATCCTGCAGAGCCGTCCGCACGACCTTGGTCGGATCGATCACGCCGGCCGCAACCAGGTTCTCGTAGACGTCGGTCGAGGCGTTGAAGCCGCGGGTCTCGTCATTCTCGCGCAGCAGGTTGCCCGCGACCACCGCACCGTCGAAACCGGCATTCTGCGCGATCTGACGAAGCGGCGCCTGGAGCGCCTTGCGGATGATGTCGATGCCGCGGGTCTGGTCGTCGTTGATGCCCTTGAGGCCCTCGAGCGCCTTGGTCGCGTACAGCAGCGCGGTGCCGCCGCCCGGGACGATGCCTTCTTCGACGGCCGCGCGGGTCGCATGCAGCGCGTCGTCGACGCGATCCTTGCGCTCCTTGACCTCGACCTCGGTCGACCCACCGACCTTGATCACGGCCACGCCACCGGCGAGCTTTGCGAGACGCTCCTGGAGCTTCTCCTTGTCGTAGTCGCTCGTCGTGTTCTCGATCTGCGCACGGATCGCCTCGACGCGGCCCTTGATGTTGGCCTCGTCACCCGCACCGTCGACGATGGTGGTGTTGTCCTTGTCGATGGTGACGCGCTTGGCGGTGCCGAGCATGCCGACCGTGACGTTCTCGAGCTTGATGCCGAGATCCTCGGAGATCATCTCGCCCTTGGTCAGGATCGCGATGT
>NZ_CALMAW010000133.1 GCF_937859915.1 uncultured Sphingomonas sp.
TATCATAAAATTGGAGCTAACATCAGACATGATACCCCTGCTGCTGCTGCTGCTTTCGCGCCCGACGCCCTCGTCGCGGGGTCGGGGGCCGCCGCGCTGGTCGCCGCGCGCGGATCGGGCGAGGCGGTCGACACGCTGCCCGACGCCGCGGACGCCGCCTTGCTCGACCCCGCCTTCCGCCAGCTTGCGCCGCGCCCGATCTACGGCCGCGCGCCCGATGCGAAGCCCGCCGCGTCGATGGTCAGGGCGGCATGAGCACGCAGGCCGCGCATCCGCCGCTCGACCTGCTGACCGGCACCGCCGCCGACCTCGGCGAGGTGATGCAGACGATGGACGCCGCGTTCGAGCCGCGCTTCGGCGAGGCGTGGACGCGCAGCCAGTGCGCCGGCATCCTCGTTCTGCCCGGTGTCTGGCTGGTGCTGGCGCGCATCGACGGCGAGCCGGCGGGGTTCGCGCTGGCGCGGTCGGTGATGGACGAGGCCGAGCTGCTGCTGCTCGCCGTGCCGCCCGCGCAGCGCCGCGCAGGTGTCGGCCGCGCGCTGCTCGCGGCGATCGGCGAGGAGGCATGTGCGCGCGGCGCCGAACGCCTCCATCTCGAAATGCGCGACGGCAATCCGGCGCTATTCCTCTATCGCCAGTCGGGGTTCGACGAAGTCGGGCGGCGACCGCGCTACTATCGCGGAAGAGACGGTCGCGCGCATGACGCGATCACGCTGGCCCGGATGCTGACCAGCGAACGACTTATCCCCGATATCGTCACGCTTTGACTTTAGCCGGGCTTGCGCCGTCGCCGCCCTTGCGACAAAGCGTCCGGGCACCGATTTAGAACAGCGAGTTTGTAGCGCTCGTCGCGTATGAGGTATTGTCCATGTCCGATGTCATCGATCTTTCCGAAACGCTGATCACGCTGACCGCGGACATCGTGTCCGCACATGTCAGCCACAACAATGTTGCGGTGGGCGAGGTCTCCGGGCTGATCCGGCAGGTCCATGCCGCGCTCGCGCAGCTTGGCGAGCCCGTCGCCCCGCCGCCGCCCGAAAAGCAGGAACCGGCGGTGTCGGTGCGGTCGTCGATCAAGCCCGACCACATCGTCTGCCTCGAGGACGGCAAGAAGCTCAAGATGCTCAAGCGCCACCTGATGACGCATTATGGCCTCACCCCCGACCAGTATCGCGCCAAATGGGGCCTCGCCGCCGACTATCCGATGGTCGCGCCCAACTATGCAGCACAGCGCCGCGATCTGGCGATGAAGATCGGCCTCGGCACCCGCCCGCGCACCGCCAGCTGACGCAATGGGATCGGGACGTGCGAGCGGTTCGCGCTTCCCGTCCGGCGCGTAAGCCCGTACATGTCGCGCATGCGCAAGATCGATCTCGAGGCGTTGTGCGCCGAAAAGGGGCTCCGGATCACCGAGCAGCGCCGCGTCATCGCGCGCGTTCTGTCGGAAGCCGAGGACCATCCCGACGTCGAGGAGGTGCATGTCCGCTCGGCGGCGATCGACCCCGGCATCTCGATCGCCACCGTCTACCGGACGGTGCGGCTGTTCGAGGAGGCCGGTATCCTTGAGCGGCATGATTTCGGCGACGGCCGCTCGCGCTACGAGGCCGCGCCCGACACCCACCACGACCACCTCATCGACGTCGAGAGCGGCCGCGTCATCGAATTCGTCGACGAAGAGGTCGAGGCGCTGCAGCAGCGCATCGCCGAGAAGCTGGGGTTCCGCCTCGTCGACCATCGGATGGAGCTGTACGGCGTCCCCTTGAGCCGCGAGGCGAAGGGGTGACCTCGTCTCCCTCTCCCCATCGGGGAGAGGGTTGGGGTGAGGGGGAGCGACGGCGCAGCCGGCGCGTCCCACCTCAAAGGCTGGACACCCTCACCCAACCCTCTCCCTGAGGGAGAGGGCTTGAACGCCCACCATTGAGCCCCCGCCCCGCTGCCTGTAAGGCGCCCGCATGCCCAACCCCCGCGCGCTTCCCAAAACCTATGCGGTCAAGTCCTTCGGCTGCCAGATGAACGTCTATGACGGCGAGCGCATGGCCGAGCTGCTCAGCCACCAAGGCATGACCGCGGCGGCCGACGGCGAAGCCGCCGAACTCATCGTGCTCAACACCTGCCACATCCGCGAGAGGGCCGCCGAGAAGGTCTATTCGGACATCGGCCGCATCCTCAAGACGGCGCGCGCCGCCGGCGAGCCCAAGCCGCTGATCGCGGTCGCGGGCTGCGTCGCGCAGGCCGAGGGCGCCGAGATCGTCGCGCGGGCGAAGGCGGTCGACATCGTCGTCGGCCCACAGGCCTATCACCGCCTCCCGAGCCTGGTCGCGGACGCGGCAGCGGGCCGCACCGCGCTCGACACCGACATGCCCGCCGCCTCCAAATTCGGCGCGCTCCCTGCGCGGCGGAAAGTCGCGCCGAGCGCGTTCCTGACCGTCCAGGAGGGCTGCGACAAATTCTGCACCTATTGCGTCGTTCCCTACACGCGCGGCGCCGAGGTCTCGCGGCCATGGGGCGATCTCGTTGCCGAGGCGCAGGCGCTGGTCGAGGCGGGCGCCAAGGAGATCACGCTGCTCGGGCAGAACGTCAACGCCTGGACCGGCGAGGACGCGGCGGGCCGGGTCGGGGGCCTCGACGGGCTGATCCGCGTGCTCGACCGCATCGAGGGGCTCGAACGCATCCGCTACACGACCAGCCATCCCAACGACATGACGCAGGCACTGATCGACGCGCATGGCGACGTCGGCAAATTGATGCCGTTCCTCCACCTGCCCGTGCAGGCCGGATCGGACCGCATCCTGAAGGCGATGAACCGCAGCCACACCGCCGACTCCTATCTGCGGATCATCGAGCGCGTGCGGGCCGTCCGACCCGACATCGCGCTGTCGGGCGACTTCATCGTCGGCTTCCCCGGCGAGACCGAGGCCGATTTCCAGGCGACGCTCGATCTGGTCGGCGAGATCGGCCACGCGCAGGCGTTCAGCTTCAAATACAGCCCCCGCCCCGGCACGCCGGCGGCGACGATGGCCGACCAGGTCCCGCCGCAAGAGGCCGACGAGCGGCTGCAGCGGCTACAGGCTCTGCTCAACGCGCAGCAGCATGCCTTCAACAACGCGACGCTCGGCCGCCGCACGCGCATCCTGATCGAGCGGCACGGCAAACTCCCCGGGCAGATGCTCGGCAAATCGCCCTGGCTGCAGTCGGTCCACCTCCAGACCGACGCCGCGATCGGCACCCTGCTCGACGTCGACATCGTCGCGACCGGGCCGAACAGCGTCAGTGGCGCGGCGCTGGTCAGCGCGTAGGCGCGATCACGCGACTGTCGTCCCGGGCTGGACCGGGGCTTCGCGCGTCGCCGCCGATCGCCCTGGATAGCGGATCGCGTCCGGCAGGACGATGATGCCGAGAATTAGTTCGTTTCGGTGCAAGTAAAAATCACGACGCCGACGCATCCGCTGGCGGTCTCCTCGCGTATCTTGCGCGCCCTTCTCTGAAGAGGGGCCAAAGGAGGATGCCCCGATGACGAAGATCCGCTTCACCCCCGTGCTCGCCGCACTCGCGCTGACCGCGCTGACCCCCGCGCTCGCCATCGCCAACCCGATGGTCGGCGGCGCCGCGATGTACCCGACCAAGACGATCGTCGACAATGCGGTCAACTCGAAGGACCACACCACGCTGGTCGCCGCGGTCAAGGCCGCCGGCCTCGTCGACACCTTGTCCGGCCCCGGCCCCTTCACGGTGTTCGCGCCGACCAACGAGGCGTTCGCCAAGCTGCCCGCCGGCACCGTCGACACGCTGGTCAAGCCCGAGAACAAGGCGATGCTGACCAAGATACTCACCTATCACGTCGTCGCCGGCACGATGACCTCGAAGCAGATCGCCGCCGCGATCAAGGCCGGCCACGGCTCGGCGACGCTGACCACCGTGGAGGGCGAGCCGCTCACCGCGACGATGAAGATGGGCAAGCTCGTCCTCACCGACGCCAAGGGCGGCATGTCGACGGTCACGATCAAGGACGTGATGCAATCGAACGGCGTGATCCACGTCGTCGATACCGTGCTGATGCCCTAATCTCCCCAGCACGGTGGAGACCGGGCCGCGGACCTTCCCGGGGCGGCCCGGTCTCCAAATTCCTCCGTCGTCGCGGCGGACGCCGGGACCCACGGATGCGGCAGGCATATGGCGGAGCGACGGCGTCGATAATCGACCGCGGCGCCAAGATGGCGTTCGCACCGTCGTCCATGGGTCCCGACTTTCGTCGGGACGACGGGTTGGGGGCCGCTCCACTGTGGCCGCTCGGCATCGCCGGCGAGCGACATAAATACTTCGCCCAAAGCACCTAGCTTTTGCGGGCTCGCCGGCCCACCTTATCAGGAGACTCGCACCTGAAAGGATCGAATGAGCCGCAAGCCCGTACCCGCGCAGGCCGGTGACAAGGCCCGCATCGAAGTGGTGTTCGACAAGCCCCAGCTGCTCGGCCGACTGTTCGGCGAATATGACAAGAATCTGGTCGCGATCGAAAGCCGGCTCGGCGTCTACATCTCCGCCCGTGGCAACAAGCTGATCATCGAGGGCTATGCCGACGCGATCGGCCGCGCGCGCGACGTGCTGACCGGGCTCTACAACCGCATCGTCCAGGGCCAGGAGATCGATACCGGCGCGGTCGAGGCGGTGATCGCGATGTCGGCCGAGCCCGTGCTCGACGGCATCATCCGCCAGGACGTGTCGCAGCCCCCCGCCGTGATGATCCGCACGCGCAAGAAGACGATCGTGCCGCGCTCAGCGACGCAGATCAAATATATGGAGGCGCTGGCGCGCGACGAGATCGTGTTCGCGCTCGGGCCGGCGGGCACCGGCAAGACCTATGTCGCGGTTGCGCAGGCGGTGCAGATGCTGATGGCGGGGCAGGTCGACCGGCTGATCCTGTCGCGCCCCGCGGTCGAGGCGGGCGAACGGCTGGGCTTCCTGCCGGGCGACATGAAGGAGAAGGTCGATCCCTATCTCCGCCCGCTGTACGACGCGCTCTACGACATGCTGCCCGCCGAACAGGTCGAGCGGCGGATGACGAGCGGCGAGATCGAGATCGCGCCGATCGCCTTCATGCGCGGGCGGACGCTGTCGGACGCGTTCATCATCCTCGACGAGGCGCAGAACACCACCCCCGCGCAGATGAAGATGTTCCTCACCCGCTTCGGCATGAACAGCCGCATGGTGGTGTGCGGCGATCCGCGCCAGATCGATCTGCCCGACATCGGCAAATCGGGGCTCGCCGACGCGGTCGGCAAGCTGCAGGGAATCCCGGGGATGACGATGATCCACTTCGGCGCCGCCGACGTGGTCCGGCATCCCTTGGTCGGGCGGATCGTGCAGGCCTATGAGGGACCGGATGAGTAGCAGACACGGCAAACCCTCTCCCCTTGGGGGAGAGGGATACGCAGACTTGGACGCGAAGCGTCCTAGTCGGAGTTGGGTGAGGGCACGAGACGTCCGCTATCCAACGCTGCGTGCCCTCACCCTCCCAGCCTTCGGCTGGGCCCCTCCCTCTCCCCCACGGGGAGAGGGGTTGTCATGATCCACGTCGAAACCGATGCCGCGGGCTGGCCCGAATCCGACCGCTGGGCGTCGCTCGCCGACAAGGCGGTGCGCGCCGCGATCGGGCATAGCCCCGAGCGCCGCTTCCTGACCGAACCCGCGACCGTCGAGGTCTCGATCAAATTCACCTCCGACGACGAGGTGCAGACGCTCAACCGCGACTATCGGCAGAAGGACAAGCCCACCAACGTGCTGTCCTTCCCGATGGTGCAGGACGATCTGCTCGACACGGTCGACGCCAATTCGGACGATGGCGAGCTGCTGCTCGGCGACATCGTGCTCGCCCACGGCGTCTGTGTCCGCGAGGCGGAGGAGAAGGGGGTCAGCGTCGAGGCGCATGCGACGCATCTCGTCGTCCACGGCACCTTCCACCTGCTCGGCTACGACCATATCACCGACCAGGACGCCGAGGAGATGGAAGCAGCGGAACGCGAGGTGCTCGCCGCACTGGGGATCGACGATCCCTATGCGGACATCAGCGACTGATCTACCGCGTTCCCCGGCGAAAGCCGGGGCCCAGGCCTCACATTCTAAGCCGGCGCACCACCACTTCACACTGCGGGCCTGGACCCCGGCTGTCGCCGGGGAACAGATTCGCATTGCTCCCTCGACTCGCCCCCCCGCCGCCCGGTAGAGTCACGCCGACGCAACAACCGGGGTCCACCACCACCATCATGCCCGACGATTCCAGTAGAAGCCCCGCCGGCCACGGCGGGAACCTGTGGTCTGGTCTGCGCCATCTGCTGTTCGGCGACGAGGCCGAGCCGACGCTGCGCGACCAGATCGCCGATGCGATCGAGGAGCATGAGGACGACGCCCCCAACGCCCGCGATCTGTCGTCCGCCGAGCGCACGATGCTCCAGAACGTGCTCGAATTCGGTGAGCGCACCGTCCGCGACGTCGCGGTCACGCGCGGCGACATCATCGCGATCGACGAGGAGTCGACCGTCGACGAGCTCGTCGCTTTGTTCGTCGAGGCCGGCCATTCGCGGCTGCCGGTCTACCGCGAGACGCTCGATACGGTGATCGGGATGATCCACATCAAGGACGTCTTCCCGATTCTGGCGGGCGCCGCGCCGCGCCCCGACACGATCGCCGCGCTGATCCGCGAGCCGCTCTACGTGCCCGAGGCGATGGGGGTGATCGACCTGCTCGCCGAGATGCGCGCGAAACGCACCCACCTGGCGATCGTCGTCGACGAATATTCGGGCACCGAGGGGCTCGTCACGATCGAGGATCTGATGGAGGAGATCGTCGGCGACATCGAGGACGAGCATGACGACGCGCCTGTCGAGATGCTGGTGCCGCTCGACGACGGCGCCTGGGACGCCGACGCGCGCGCCGAGCTCGAGGATGTCGCCGAGACGATCGACCCGCGGCTGGCCGAGACCGACGAGCCCGTCGACACGCTGGGCGGCCTCGCCTCGCTGATCGCCGACCGCATCCCCAAGGTCGGCGACATGCTGCTCCACGACAGCGGCTGGACGCTCGAGGTCACCGATGGCGACCACCGCCGCGTGACGCGGCTGCGGCTGCACCCGCCGGTGCGCACGCTGGCCGCGGAGGGATAATCGACGCCGGGGACGGCTTGCCCCTCCCGTCATGCCCGCGAAGGCGGGAACCCAGGATCAGGTGCGGGATGACGAAGGAGGAAGCGGCATCAGCCCCCAGGTCCCGCCACGGCACCGACCGCACCCTGATGCGTTAACCCTCCAGACTTGCCGCCTTGTGAACACGCCCCTCATCGGGCGTTCAGGCGACAAGGCGTAGTAAAGAGGCTTTCAACGACTCAGAGGTGCTGTGATGCGCAAACTGTCGATCGCGATTGCCGCTGCCGCCGCTCTTGCCGGTGGTGCGGTCCTCTCAACTCCCGCCTCGGCGCGGACCTTCGTTTCGGTCGGCTTCGGCGGCCCTGGCTATTATGGCGGCTATTATCCGGGATATTACCCCGGCTACTACCCCGCCTATTACGGCTATTATGGCGCGCCCGTCGTCTACGGCGGCTGGGGCGGCTATTATGGCCGCGGCTGGGGTGGCTATCATGGCGGCTATCGCGGCGGATACCGCGGTGGCTATCATGGCGGCGGGTTCCACGGTCGCCGCTGAGCCATCCTTCAACACCAACCGACCAGGCCGGGCAGCGATGCCCGGCCTTTTCTTTGGCAGCGGCAGTCTGCGGACTGTCGCTCGCGTGAACGGGCCGATCAGCCGGAGTTCAGTCGCGTGCGTCCAAGGTGATCCCGTCATGTCGACATGAGGAGCGAGAATATGAAGACGGGTCTCATCCTGCTGGCCGCCGCCGCGACGCTCGGCACCACCGCGATCGCGGCGCCGGCCTCGGCGCAATATTATCATCATGGCTATGGCTATCACCACGGCTACCACGGCGGCTATCATCGTGGCTGGGGCTATCGCCACCATTGGCGTGCGCATCGCTGGCACCACCGCTACGGCTATCGCCACTATCACGGCCGCTGAGCGCGGGCGAGGCGGGCCGGGTCTCGCGTAAAAGTCCTCTCCCGCCAGGGAGAGGGCTTTGCCGTGTCACCAACGGCGGCTCGCTAGCTCGTCGCGAACAGCTTGGCGGGATCGCGGAACGCCTTGAACTCGAGCGCATTGCCCGAGGGATCGCGGAAGAACATCGTCGCCTGCTCGCCGGGCTGGCCGACGAAGCGGACGTGCGGCGCGATGCCGAAGCGCGTCCCCGCCGCCTCGAGCCGGCCGGCGAGCGCGTGCCATTCGTCCCAGCCGAGCACCACGCCGAAATGCGGCACCGGCACGTCATGCCCGTCGACCGGATTGCTCGACTCCGCCGGTTGCCGCGCGGCATCGAGATGCGCGACGATCTGGTGGCCGTAGAGATCGAAATCGATCCACGACTCGGCGCTTCGTCCCTCGCTGCAGCCGAGCAGCGCACCGTAGAATTCGCGTGCCGCATCAAGATCATGCACCGGAAAGGCGAGGTGAAAGGGGCGCATCGTCATCTTTTGATCATATCCCGTACGTAACGATGGCGGAATTCCGCCGGATCCGATTTTACGACGCTCGCCGCCGCGCTTGGTTACCGGCGTTTTAGCCGGATCCGCAAAGGTCTCGTCAAGCGCCATAGGGCATTCCCGATCCATCGACGGACCCGTGGGGGGCCCCGTCGCCGGGGTACGGGACATGATCGGATACAGACATTTCGCCGCGGCGCTCGCGCTCGCGGGCACTGCAGTGGCACTGCCCGCGCAGGCGCAGGCGCATTGCTGGGCGGACCGCGAGGTGGCCGCCGCGCAGGTGCGCGACATGCAGACGATGCTGATGGTCGCAGCGCTCCGCTGCCGCGCCGCGCATATCAACATTTCCGCGGATTATGACGGCTTCGTCACCACGCATAAAGTCGCGATCGACCAGGCCAACCTGGCGATCAAGCAGCATTTTGCGCAGGCCGGCGGCGCGCAGAGCGATTACGACCATTTCGCGACCTCGCTCGCCAACGTGTTCGGCGACGACGAGACCAGCGAGGCGACCTGTGCGGAGGCCTCCGCCCTCGCCCACGAAGCGTCGGCGACCGCGCCGACCGGGCTCGGCGCGCTGGCGATGGCCCGCGTCTTCCCGGC
>NZ_CALMAW010000134.1 GCF_937859915.1 uncultured Sphingomonas sp.
TCGTCCGTATGGCGAACGCGCTGTGCTTCGCTGCGTAATCGTACAAAGCCGAGCTCAGGGCGGCGACATACGCTCGCGCCGAATCAAGGAGCGGCGAGCAGATATCCTCGCGGTGTGGGAGGCGCGCAAGGACATCTCGCTTGAAGAACTACGCTTGGCGCTGATCGAGCTCGGCCTGCACGTCTCGGTGGCCGGGCTTCACCGCTTCTTCGTTCGTCACGACATGACGAGCAAAAAAAGGCTGGTCATGCGATCGAGCAGGACCGCCCCGACGTCTTAAGCCAGCGGCATGAATGGTTCGATGACCAGCTTGACCTCGATCCCGAGCGGCTCGTGTTCATCGACGAAACCTGGACCGCGACCAATATGACCCGCAGCCATGGCCGCCGCACCAGGGGCCAGCGCCTGCGGATGGGCTTCCCGCACGGTCACCGCAAGACGACCACGTTGGTCGCGGGACTGCGCATGACCGGCATGGTTGCACCGATGGTGCTCGACGGGCCGATCAACGGCGACTGGTTCGAAGCCTATGTCACTCAGGTGCTCGTCCCCGAGCTGCGGCCCGGCGATGTCGTCGTCATGGACAATCTGTCGAGCCACAAGCGTGCTTCGGTGTGCGAGTCGATCGAAGCGGCTGGCGCAACCTTGCGCTTCCTCCCGCCCTACAGCCCCGACTTCAACCCCATCAAGAAGGCCTTCTCCAAGCTCAAAGCTATGCTCAGGAAGATCGGTGAGCGGACCGTGTCCGAGCTGTGAGCCCTGATCGGCCGGCTCGTCGACATCTTCCAGCCGCGCGAATGCGCCAATTACTTCACATCGTGTGGATATGACCCGGACTGATCGAAAACCGCTCTAATCCGCGCGGCGCCGGACGCCGACCCCATGCTGGTGATCGGCGCGAGGCTGAAGCCGATGCCGGACAGGTCCAGCGGCATCGCGATGGCGCAGATCGGCCACACGACCGTCGACTTCCATGAGATCGGCGTCCGCGCGGCCGACTTCGGCGTCATGATCGGTCGTCTGCCCTTGCGGCTTCAACGCGTCGAACCGCGCGAACGTGGCGACCATCGCCATCATCGCCGCGGTCGCATCCGCAGGTGCCGTCTCTAGCGTCGCGGCGGGTGGGGTATCGGTGCCAGGCGCGTCGGGCGGAAGCTTGACCGCGCCCGCGGTACCGGTCTGTTGAGCGGCGGCGGACCCCGCCCATGCCAGGGACGGCAAGGTCAGGAACGCATAGATGGAGATCGACGAACGCAATGATCGCATGCACTTGGTCTATTCGTTTTGCCCCCCATAGGCAGACGATCGGAGACGCGGCCATCGAACGCGAAAGGTATCGCACGAGCGGATAAGCCCGGCTTTTTGCGGGCCACTCTCTTTGCCGATGGAACCGAACGGATGGGTCAGTCGAGTCGCAACCAGCCCCGGGTAAACAGATCGACCTTTTCGTCCAGCTCTAGCGCGGTCGGCGGCGCGGGCTCCCAAGCGGTGTAGGCCATGATCGGCGTGCTGCCGAGAACTAGATCGAGGAACAGCGATGCCGACTTGCCATGGTCCGCATCAGCGATCAAGCCGCGTGCCGCCATGCCCTCGAAGACCGCGGCGAGACTTCGGCGGAAACGCGAGAACGTGGCGACCGCCACCTGCCGCGTGAGATCGGGGAAACGTTTGCTCTCGGCGATCATCAGCTGCATCAGATCGACCGAGCGCTGGCGATAGGTGACGTCGATGACGTAAGCGGCGGTCTTGCGCAGCGTCGCGCGCACGGAATCTCCGGGCACGATCGGCGGGCGCTGGAAGAACGCACCCGTATCGCGCGCGAAGATCACCTCGCGCAGCAATGCCTCCTTGTTACCGAAATGCTGGTACAGCGTCCGCGTCGCGACCCCCGCCAGTCGCGCGATGTCGACCAGCGACGTCGCGGCATAGCCATGGGCGACGAACAGGTCGGTCGCCACTTCGATCACACGGCCCTTGCGACGCTCGAGTTCTGCCGAAGTCGGGCGTCCTGCCTGATTCTTCGGACGTGTCGATGCCGACTTGCGACGCGAAACCTCTCCCCCCGCCCGCAGCGCTCCCGCCTTGTCTGCTTCCTTGCCCATCGTTTTGCAGCATACCTTTCCCGAAGGCCTTCGGTTCGCGTGCGGTCCGCCCGGACGGCTCGACCGTTGCCGACTGCGCTCAACGACCCTAGGGGAATCGCTGCTGAGCTCAAAGAGGATCGTCATCGCGGTCACGCTGCCCGACCTGTTCATCCGCGACGCCGAACTGCGCGGCGGCGACCGCGTCGACGTGCGGATCGCCAACGGAACGATCGTGGAGATCGGCGCCCTCTGTCCGGCGGACGAAACGGTGATCCGCGCCGACGGCGCGCTCCTCATCCCCGGACTGCACGACCATCACCTGCACGTTGCCGCGACCGCGGCGGCGGCGGCGTCGATACGCTGCGGGCCGCCCGAAATCGCGGACGCCGCCGCGTTGGCGGGGGCCCTCGGGCAGGCGGGCGACGGCTGGCTGCGCGGGATCGGCTATCACGAAAGCGTCGCCGGGATGATCGACCGGCATTGGCTCGATCGCGTCAATCGGGACCGGCCGGTGCGCGTGCAGCATCGGTCGGGGCGGATGTGGGTGTTCAACTCCGCAGGGCTCGACGTCCTGTACCGACGCGCGGCCGATGCCGGCGACCGACTGGAGCGCGACGCTGGCGGCCCGACCGGGCGATTGGTCGATGCCGACGCGTGGTTGCGGCGAGTACTGGACGGCTCGCCGCCTTCGTTCGCCGCGATCGGGAAGCAGTTGGCACACCTTGGCGTGACCGGGATCACCGACATGACGGTGTCCAACGATTGGGCGATGGCCGAGCATTTTGCGCGCGAGCATGCGGCAGGCGCCTTGCCGCAGCGGATCGTGCTCGCGGGTACGATGCGCCTGGCGGCGGGGCTTTCCCAAGGGGTCGCGCTCGGGCCGCTCAAAGTGCATCTGCACGAGGCGCACCTACCCGATCACGACATGTTGATCGCGGATATGAAGGTGGCGCATGTCGCGCAGCGTGCGGTTGCGGTCCACTGCGTGACCGAGGTCGAACTGGTGTTCGCGCTCGCCGCGTTCGCCGCGGCGGGAACCATCGGCGGCGACCGGATCGAACACGCGTCGATCGCGCCGCCTGCGCTGATCGAGCAGATCGCGACCCTTGCGCTGATCGTCGTGACGCAACCGAACTTCGTCCGTGAACGCGGCGACGCCTATCGGTGCGATCTGCCGCAGGATATCTGGCCGGACCTCTACCGGCTCGCGACCTGGAAACGGTACGGCGTGCCCCTGGCAGCGGGAACGGACGCGCCGTTCGGTGATCCCGATCCATGGGCGGCGATGGCAGCCGCGGTTGATCGCCGGACCGCCCACGGCGCCACGATCGGCGCGGACGAGGCGCTGACGCCCGAGGCTGCGCTCGACCTGTTCCTGGCCGATCCGTTCGATCTTCGGCGGACACGGACGGTCGCCATTGGTGGGGTGGCGGACGTGTGTCTGCTCGACGCGCCATGGTCGGTGGCGCGGGCCGCGTTATCGGCCGAGCGCGTCGACACGACGATCATCGCCGGCCGGATCGTCCACGATCGCATCGATCAGCCCGATCGCCATCGCGGCGCGCGCGCCGATCCGCCGCCCCGATAGCATCAGCTTGGCCGCCCGCTGTCGGCCGATACGGCGCGGGATCGATACCGTGCCGCCGAACCCCGGCATTATCCCCATCGCGCATTCGGGCAGCTGGAACCACGCGTCGGATGTCGCCGTCAGCCGATCGGCGAACGCCGCGAGCTCGAGACTCGAGCCGATGCACGCTCCCTGGACATGGACGTCGACCGTGCCGTGCCGGCGCAGCAACGGCCACGCGGGTAGCGTTCGCAGGCGGATGCGATGCGCGGTCAGCGGGTCGCGCGTCGTCCCGAATTCGGCAAGATCGGCGCCGATGCCGAAGCACCGCCCGGTCGCCGTCAACCGGATGCGGGCGATATCGCGATCGATGGCCGCCAGCGTGAAGGCGTCGAACAGCGCGTCGCGCATCGCGCGGTCGATCGCATTGCGTGCTGCGGGACGATCGATGCGCAGGTCGAGCATCCCGTTGGTCCGCGTCATCGCGAGTGTGCCGGGCTCGACAAGGACCGGCGATCGACGACCGTCCAGCCAACGGGCATGCTCGCCGCTACCCTGCAACGCCGCCAGGGTGATCGATTCGAGCATCAGCCCAGCCATTGGGTCGAGCGCCGCCCCGGCACGCAGGCATTGGACGATCGCCGCCGCCGCCGCCGGCGTCGCCTCGATCGCGCGCCCGAGCGCTGCGGCGGCGGCGTGGTCCGCGACGACGAGGTCGGCGTCGGTC
>NZ_CALMAW010000135.1 GCF_937859915.1 uncultured Sphingomonas sp.
GATGGAAGAGTAGGGCGCCGCCAGGCTTTGTCGCCAACGTGCAGGATACCAACGCTCATAAAACCCGTTCATGACTCATACAAAAAGCCCCCATGCGACCAGCATGGGGGCTTTTTGCTGTCTGGCATGACCCACAGAGGTGGGGTCAGTCGGCGGGACGGATGCCGCTGGCTTCGCCGAAGCGCGCGAGCAGCCAGGCGGCAGCCGGGCCAGGGGGCGTGTCGGTGCGATAGATTCCGTCGAACGGATAGGTCACACCGCCGAGATCGGGCATGTCGAGCCGGACCAGCGCTCCGGATTGCAGATCCGGCTCGATCAGCGGCACCGGCATATGGCCCCAGCCGATGCCTTCGCGGAGCAGCTGATGCTTGGCGCCGAGATCGGCGAGCCGCCACGTCCGCTCGCTCACCACCGAGAAATCGCGATCGGCGGTCAACGGCGATCGATCGGTCAGCACCAGCTGGATATGGTCGCGTGCCGCCCCCGGTCGCAGCCGGCCGCGGGCGAGCGGATGGCTCGGCGCCGCGACGGGCACGAGTGGCACAGAGCCCAGCGCGACATGCTCGATCCGGTCGACATCGGCGACCTGCGGCCCCGAGATGCCGATCGCCGCGCGCCCGTCCAGCACCAGCGCCGCGACCGCGCCCAAGGCCTCGACATGCAGCCGCAGCGTCACCGTCGGAAAGCGCTGGTTGAACGCGGTCAGCGTGGCGCCGAGCCAGGCGCTCGGCCACATCACGTCGACCGCGACGCTGACTTCGGGCTCCAGCCCCTCGAGCAGACCCTTCACCTTGGCACGCAGCCCGTCCATGCCGTGCGCGATCGCGCGCGTCTCCGCGAGTACCGATCGCCCCGCCGCGGTCAGAACCGGTTTGCGCGTGCCTTCGCGGTCGAACAATAATAGCCCGAGCTGCGCCTCGAGATTGGCGACGCCGTAGCTGATCACCGAAGTCGCGCGATTGAGCTGGCGACCCGCCGCGGCGAAACTGCCGGTCTCGACGACGGCGAGAAACACCCGCAGCTGATCATAGGTCGGCGTACCGGGGTTGGTCATCTGCGCTCCTTCGACGGTCGATACGGCGTGTAGCGCATTTCGAACGGCCTGCGCGATCGCAGCGCAGTCACATCACGACTTGCGACGCGTGTCACGCCGTGACAGACCAGGCCATGGTCAACGTCAGCGATCGCAAACTCTATCTCGGCCCGCGCCTGCGGGTGCTACGGCGCGAGCTCGGACTCAACCAGACCCGCATGGCGGAGGAACTGGGCGTGTCGCCGAGCTATCTCAATCATCTCGAACGCAACCAGCGCCCGCTGACCGCGCAGATGCTGCTCCGCCTGGCCAGCACCTATGACATCGACATGCGCGATTTCGTCGCGGGTGCCAATGAGGCCGCGGCGAGCGACCTCCACGAGATCTTCGCCGACGGGCTGGTGCGCGACATCGGCATTCCGCGCCACGAGGTGATGGAGGTTGCCGAGAATTACCCCAGCGTCGCCGAAGCGGTGACGCGGCTCTACCGCGCGCTGACCGACATGCGGCGCATGCCCGATCGGATCGAGCAACTCGGCACGGCCTCGACGACGGCCTCGCCACTCGACTGGCTGCGCGACCATCTCGACCAGAAGCACAACCATCTCGCCGAGATCGACAGCGAGGCGGAGGCCTTGTCGCTCGAACTCGGCGCCGGGCCCGAGGCGCTCCGCGAGGGGATGCTCGCGCGGCTTGGCGAGCGCTACGGGATCGCGGTGCGCGTGATGCCCGAGGATGCGCTGGCGGGGACGCTGCGCCATTATGACTTCCATCGGCGCCGGTTGATGCTGTCCGAGCGGCTACCCGCCGAAAGCCGCCTGTTCGGCATCGCCTATCAACTCGCACTGCATGCGATGAGCAAGCCGATCGGCGCGACGATCGATCGTGCAGCGCCGCCCGACGCGGAGGCGGCCGCGCTGGGCAAGCTCGCCTTCACCAATTACGCTGCGGCGGCCATCCTGATGCCCTATACGCGCTTCGCCGAGGCGGCGGTGGCGACACGGCACGATCCCGATCGCCTCGCCGCGCGCTTCGGCACGTCCTATGAGCAGGTCGCCCATAGACTGACGACATTGTCACGTCAGGGCGCACGCGGCATCCCCTTCTTCCTGCTCAAGCTCGACGAGGCCGGCAATGTCGCGAAGCGCTATGCAGGCGATGCGATGCCGATCGCGCGCTTCGGCGGCCATTGCCCGCGCTGGCGGATCCAGCGCGCGTTTCGCCTTCCCGGCGAAACCGTGACGGCGTTGGTCGAGGCGCCCGACGAAGCCTGTTACGTTACGCTCGCACGCGCGCTTCCGCGGGTCGGGACGGCGGGGCTGGCGACGATCGTGCTCGGGTGCGAGGCCAAGCACCGCGAGGCGATCGGCTATGCCGATGGACTCGGCGCGACGCCGATCCCGATCGGCCCCGCCTGCCATCTCTGTGAACGGCCCGCCTGTCCCGATCGGGCGCTGCCGCCGGTGACGCGGACGCTCGACATCAACCAATATCAGCGGCCGATCGCGCCTTATCCCTTCCGCGCGACCTGACGGGTCACGCCGGGTGCGCGGCGCGCCAGGCTTTGACCGCCGCCATCGTCTTGGCGACATGGCCGCTTGGATCGAACGCGCTGTATTCGAACAGGATCTTGCCGGTGGGGGCGATCACGAACGAGGTGCGGTTCGAGCGGGACAGGATCGGCAGCTTGACCTTATAGGCCGAGATCAGCGCGGCGCCGGCCGACGCGACCGCGAATTTGTTGCGGCATTCGGTCGCCGAGAAGCGGTTGAGCGTCTCGATCGAATCCACCGATACGCCGATCACGGTCGCGCCGAGCTTCGCGAAGGCGTCGGTCGCCTCGGCGAAATCATGCGCCTCGACGGTGCAGCCGCTGGTGAAGGCGGCAGGGTAGAAATAGAGCACGACGGGGCCACGGCGAAGCGCATCGGCAAGGTGGAAGACGAAGGGGCGGCCGGCGAGGCTGGCTTGGGTCGTGAAATCGGGGGCGTCCACGCCGACCGGGATCGCTGCGAACGCGGGGGCGGCCATCGCCAGCGTCATGGACAGCGCGATGGCCTGAGCGGTTTTAGTCATGGGCGATCCCTCGATGATGGTGCGCAAGATACGCGGACGGAAGCGAAAGGATGCCGCGCGCCTAGACCGCCGCGACCTTTCCGCTGAGGATGACCGGGCCCGTTGGCTTACCCGTCGGCGACCCGCCGAGGGGCTCGACCGAGATGGCGAGCGTCGCGCCGGGCGTGATCGCAGGTGCGGCGCCGGCCCGCGCGGGCATCCATCCCAGCGACCCTGCCGCGATGACCCCGAGAGACCGTGGCGACTGGCCGGCGGGGATCACCCATAATTCGGCGGAGTGGCCCGCGATGTCGATACCGGTCGGCGCCGACAGTAGGCGACCGCTGGTCCGATCATAGCTGACCGTCACGATGCCCTTGCCGGGCGTTCCGGTCAGCACCGCGACGAGCGGAGCAGCGGCCTGCGCGTGCGCGATGACCGGCGCGGGCGGTGGCGGCAGCGGACCGCGGACCGACACGATCGCCAGGACGATCGCCGCCGCCGCTGCGACCGCGGTGCTCGCCTGCCACCAGCGCACCGATGCAGCGGAGGCTACCACCCGGCTCATATCGTTTGCGGGAAGCCGCGCCTCTATGGCGGACCAGATCGACGGCCGCGGGTTTTCCTCCGCACCCAGCGCGAGCGTAGCGGCGCGATCCTGCCAGCGACGATAGGCGTCGGCCAACGTCCTGTCGTTGGCGAGGCGTGCCTCCACGGCCTGGCGTTCGTTCGCGTCGAGCAGCCCGAACGCGAGTTCGGCCGCGAGCAGATCGTCTTCGTCGCGCGTCGGGGTGGGGTCGCTCATCCGAGGCAGTCCCGCAGCTTCGTCAGCGCGCGGCGGATGCGGCTCTTGATCGTGCCCAGCGGGGTCGCCGCACGCGCCGCCAATTCGGCATAGGTCGAGCCCTCGAAGAACGCGGTGCGGATCAGCGTCGCGTCGCGCTGGTCGAGCGTGCCGATGCACTGCGCGAGCTTCGCTTCCTCCTGTCCGGCCTCCAGCACCGCGAAGGCCAGCGGACGCTGGTCGGCAACGATCTCGGCAAGGTCCATCGTCGTCGTCGCGATCTTGCCGCCGGCGCGCAGCCGGTCGAGCGCGCGGTTGCGCGTCAGCGTGATCAGCCAGGTCATCGCAGAACCGCGTGTCGCATCGAAGGAGCCGGCGCGACGCCAGATCGATAGATAGGCTTCCTGCAAGGCCTCTTCTGCTTCCTGTCTCACGGGCAAGATACGGAGGCACACCCCGAATAGTTTCGCCGACGTTCTGCGATACACATCTTCGAATGCCGCACGATCACCCGACGCGACGCGATTCAGGGCATCGCTGAGGATGTCGGCAGCGCTGGTCGTCATGCGCACATCGCGGAAAGGGAGGCCAGAATGGTTTTCCAAAGGTTTCGAACCGGATGAGTGCCCAGCCTAAAGCGTCGTGCTACCGAAGCAAGCATTGCTAACCGGGATCAACCGTCGCGATGTCGGAACCCCTAACTTTGTTGAAGGTTGCCTTGCCACCATGTCAGCCCCCACCGTCATCGAAATTCCGCATCAGCTCGGTCGCGACGAGGTCCGTCGCCGGATGTCGTCGCGCGTCGGCGATCTTGCCAAGCGCATCCCGGGCGGGATGGCGGAGGTCACCTCGTCCTGGGCGAGCGAGGATCGCATGCTGCTCGACGTCGTCGCGATGGGCCAGAAGGTATCGGCCACCGTCGATGTCGAGGAACGGCTGGTGCGGGTCAGCGTCGCGCTGCCGCTGATGCTGTCGTTCATGAGCGGCCCGATCACGGCGATGGTGCGCAAGAGCGGCGAAGACCTGCTGCTCGCCGACGACGCGCGCAAATAGCCTAGAGGTCCTCGCGGTCGATCCGGGCGGCGGCGCGCGCATAGTCCTGCGCGGCGCGGCGCAAGGCCGAGTCCTTGAACACCGTCGCCGGATCGGGCGCGTCGCCGAGCGCATGCAGCAGCGTCCACAGCGCGAAGCGGCGGCCCGGCTCGGTTTCGGTGCCGAAGGCGATGCGGACGCGCTCGGCGCCGGCCTCGATCGCGGCGGGGGCGAGGTCGTCGAGTTCGGTCGTGCCGAAGAAATGCTGGAGCAGCGCGTCGAAATCCATGGTCGCGCGATGCCGTGTGTCGGCGCGCGCCGCAAGCCGGATCTTGTCAGCGCCCGGCCCGCGCGACCGCCAGGCGCTAGATCCTTCGACGTTGCCGCATGGTGCCATGGGGTTGGCGAATGGCGGCCGGGCCGCCTATGTCGGTGCGACCTGCTTGTCGAAGGGCCTGTTCTCGCGTGACCGATCTCGCCATTCTTTACGAACATCCGCAATGGTTCGCAGCGACCTTCGCCGCGCTCGATCGACGCGGGATCGCCTATCGCGCGATCCATGCCGACGGCCATGGCTTCGATCCGGGTGCCAGCAGCCTCCCGGCCCCGATCGTGTTCAACCGCATCGCGATGTCGAGCTTTCTCCGCCAGCCCGATCATCCGATCTTCTACGCGCAGGCGCTGATGGCGCATTGGCAGGCGGCGGGCGCGCGCGTGCTCAACGGGGCCGACGTGCTCGCGATCGACGCGTCGAAGGCGCGGCAATTGTCGCTGATCGCAGGACTGGGCTACGCGATCCCCGAAACGCGTATCGTCCACCGCGCCGCCGACATCGCGAAGGTCGCCAAGGACCTGCGCTTTCCGCTCGTGGTGAAGGCCAATATCGGCGGATCGGGCGCGGGGATCATCCGCTACGACAGCCTCGCGCAGCTGACCGAAATGGCCGCCGAGAACATGGTGCCCGACAGCATCGACAAGGTCTGGCTGGTCCAAGAATATGTGCCCGCCCGCGGCAGCAAGATCACGCGCATCGAGACGCTGGCGGGCCGCTATCTCTACGCGATCGACGTCGACGGCGGCGGCGGCTTCGATCTCTGCCCCGCCGACGCCTGCCTCGCCGAGCCGGGCAAGGGCGCGGTCAGCATCGTCCGCGCCGATCCTGCGCCGGCGCTGATCGATGCCGCGGAGCGGATCGCGCAGGCCGCGGGTCTCGACGTCGGCGGCATCGAGGTGATGATCGACGATCGCGACGGGACCCCGCGCTTCTACGACATCAATGCGCTGTCCAACTTCGTCGCGAGCCCGCTCGACGTGCTGGGCTGGGATCCGCATGAGAAACTCGTGGATTGGCTCGAGCAGGTGATGGCGGCGACGAAGGAGCGCGTGGCGGCATGAGGTACGGCTATTGGATGCCGGTGTTCGGCGGCTGGCTTCGCAACGTTGCCGACGAGCGGATGGAGGCGAGCTGGGACTATGTCCGCGAGCTCGCCATCCGCGCCGAGCAGATCGGCTATGACCTGACCCTGATCGCCGAGCTCAACCTCAACGACATCAAGGGGATCGACGCGCCGGCGCTCGACGCCTGGTCGACCGCGGCTGCGATCGCGGCGGTGACCAAGACCCAGGAACTGATGGTCGCGGTCCGCCCCAATTTCCACCAGCCCGCTTTGTTCGCCAAGGCTGCCGCCAATATCGATCGCATCTCGGGCGGGCGGCTGTCGCTCAACGTCGTCTCGTCCTGGTGGGCGGACGAGGCGAAGCAATATGGCCTCCAGTTCGACCAGCATGACGATCGCTATGCGCGCACCGCCGAGTGGCTCGAGGTGGTCAAGGGCCTGTGGCGCGAGGAGCGGCTCGACTTCTCCGGCCAATTCTACCGCACCGAGGGCGCGATCTGTTCGCCCAAGCCCGCCAAGCCGCCGATCCTCTACGCCGGTGGCGAGAGCGAGACCGCCAAGACGATGATCGCGAACCGCTGCGACGCCTATGTCATGCACGGCGACCCGGTCGAAGCGATCGCCCCCAAGATCGCCGACATGCGCGCGAGGCGCGATGCGGTCGGCGGCACGGCGATGACCTTCGGCATGGCCGCCTATGCGATCGTCCGCGACAGCGAGGCCGAGGCCAGGCGCGAGCTGGCGCGCATCCTCGAGGTCAGGGACCTGCCGTCGGGCTATGCCAATTTCGACCAGTGGCTGTCGGGCACGCAGCTCGAGCGCGAGCTCAAGCTGCAGGAATATTCGGTCTCCAACCGCGGGCTGCGCCCCAATCTGGTCGGGACGCCCGAGCAGATCCGCCAGCGCATCGCCGACTATGAAGGCGCGGGGCTCGACCTGTTGCTGCTCCAGATGAGCCCGCAGAAGGAAGAGATGGAGCGGTTCGCCGCGCAGGTGATCGGTCATGCCGCGGCGCGGATCCCGGTCGCGGCCTGATCCGTCATGCGCGCACCAGATGTTTTACAGCGGGTACCTCAATAGTTTCGAAGTGAAACGGCGCCTGGACACGCGACGATTGCGCTATTTACTTCGCCGTTTCGCGTGATACGCTTTGATACCACCGCCGTCAGAGCGGTGGATCGGAGACGAGCCGTGGAACATCTCGACCTGTCGATCTGCGACGTGGAAGCGCGCCTGCTGTTCTTGATGAGCGGTGCGTCGTTGCTGATATCGGGCACTATTCTCGCGCTGCTGAGCATTTAGCCGGGTTCAGCCGGTCGCGCGGATCGCGCTCCCGATCGCGTGACGCCCGCCGCCGGCTTCCTTGGCCAGATAGAGCGCGACGTCGGCGTCCGCCAGAATCTGGTCGGCGCCGCGATCCGCGACCGGGCCGAAGGCGATGCCGACGCTCGCGCCGGCGAGAACGGGACGGTCCGAACAGTCCTCGAACGGCTGCTCGAGCTGCTCGACGATGCGGCGCGCGAGGAAGGTCGCGTTGGTCCGGTCGATGCCGGTGGCGAGCACGACGAACTCGTCGCCGCCGAGACGGCAGACGAAATGCGGGCGCACCGCCGCCTGCAGCCGCTGTGCGACCGCGACCAGCACGCGGTCGCCCGCGCTATGGCCGTGGCGGTCGTTGATTGCCTTGAACGCGTCGAGGTCGATGAACAGCGTCGCGATCTCCGAATCGGGCAGCGACAGCGCGCGGATGCGGGCGAGCGCGGCGATCAGACCGGCGCGGTTGGGCAGGCCGGTCAGCGTATCGGTGGTGGCAAGCACGCCGTTGCGGCGTTCGGCGCGGAGCAATGCGATCAGCGTCGTGCGATTCTGCACGCTCAACGCCGCGACGCTGACCACGATCATCGCGACCTGGATTGCGCCGGCGCGCAACCCGCCCTGCGCGGCGGTCGCCACCGCACAGCAGAATGGGGTCACGAACAGGACGACCGCGGTGAGCGCGAGCCGGGGGAGTGCCGCCCAGCGCGTCGCCAGCCCGGCGACGAGTCCCATCATCGACGCGGTGGCGACGATCGCGAGAGGCTTCTGTTCGGTCAACACTGCCGCCGAGCAGCCCAGGCTGAACATCAGCAGCAGGCAGAAGGCGAGGCAGACGATCAGTCGGGCGACCGGATCGGGCAGCGCGCCGCCGCGCCGCTCGTGCCGGATCGTCGGAACCAGGCGCACCAGCAGCACGACCAGATCGATCCCGAACCAGACCGCCGCCCAGCGCGCATGGGTCACGACCATCGCGGTCGCGCTCATCAGCAGGATGCCGAGGCTGGACAGGATCAGCGGAACGGGGCGCAGCATGACCGTCGCCATGATCTCGGAACGGAAGCTCGCCGCCTCCTCGCGGGGCAGCGCGGTGAACCAGTCGAACAGCGGGCACAACAGGGCGTCGACGCGTGCGAAGCGCGGTTGCTGCCTGATCCTACGTGTCTTCTGCATCCACGATCCCCGATCCCCCGAGCGAGCGATAGCGCGCTCTGGTTACCAAACTCCTCGCGACCAAGGGCTGGCCTGCTCTGCGTGTCGCCGATAAGGGAAGCGCGACGGATTTCAGGAGTGGCGTGATGGGCGCGGACGGCCAGATACTATTTACGATCGAGCCGAGCGCGGCGGCGCTCGCGGCGGCCGAGCGCGCGGTGCTGCTCGAGGATCCCGGCTTCGGCCGCGTCTTCACCGACCATATGGTCACGGTGCGCTGGCGCGAGGGCGAGGGCTGGCACGACGCCAAGGTGGGGGCGCGCAAACCCTTCCAGATCGATCCGGCCTGCGCGGTGCTGCATTATGCGCAGGAAATCTTCGAGGGGATGAAGGCCTATCGCCGCGAGGACGGTGGCATCGCGCTGTTCCGCCCCGAGCAGAACGCCCGCCGCTTCAACGAGTCCGCGCGGCGGATGGCGATGCCCGAGGTGCCCGAGGAGCTGTTCCTCGCGGCGATCGAGGCGGCGATCACGATCGACGAGGCGTGGATCCCGGGCGGCGAGGGCAGCCTCTACATCCGCCCCTTCATGTTCGCGAGCGAGACCTTCCTCGGCGTGCGGCCGTCGGCGGAATTCATCTTCTGCGTGATCTGCTGCCCGGTCGGCGCCTATTTCAAGGGCGGCAAGAAGGCGGTCAGCGTCTGGGTGTCGGACGAGTATACGCGAGCCGCGCCGGGCGGCACGGGCGCGGCCAAGTGCGGCGGAAACTACGCCGCCAGCCTGATCGCGCAGGCCGAGGCGATCCGCCATGGCTGCGACCAGGTCGTGTTCCTCGATACCGCCGAGAAGCGCTGGGTCGACGAGCTCGGCGGCATGAACATCTTCTTCCTGTTCGACGACGGCTCGCTGCAGACGCCGCCGCTGACCGGCACGATCCTCCCCGGCATCACCCGCGCCTCGGTGATCGCCTTGGCGAAGGCCCGCGGCATGACGGTGCGCGAACAGCCCTATGCGATCGATCAGTGGCGCGCCGATGCCGCATCGGGGCGGCTGCGCGAGGTGTTCGCCTGCGGCACCGCCGCGGTGGTGACGCCGATCGGGACGGTCAAGAGCGCCGACGGCGACTTCACGATCGGCAATGGCGATGGCGGCGAAGTCACCGACAGTCTGCGCGACGAACTGGTCGGCATCCAGCGCGGCCGGGTCGAAGGGCCCGCGGGCTGGGTGCGCCGGGTCGGCTGAGCGCCGCAAAATCCATCCCCTAAAGGGGGAGGGGGACCGCCGGCGCAGCCGGTGGTGGAGGGGTAGACCACGTCCCTGGCCAGCGCGGCACGCGTGAGGCGCTGGACACCCCTCCACCACTCGCTGCGCGAGCGGTCCCCCTCCCCGAGCACGCTCGGGGAGGATGGTAGCGGGCTCTTGCCGTTCCCCGGCGCAGGCCGGGACCCAGGCCCCACGGCGCTTCTCAGGCGCGGCGTCCGCCATGCGCGTCGGGCCTGGGCCCCGGCTTTCGCCGGGGAACGGCTATAGTGTCACCGCCCCCTGCAGGAACAGCGTGCGCTGCGGGAAGGGGTGGTAGAGGAAGTATGTGTCGTTGCCGACATTGTCGACGCCCGCCGCCAGCGTCAGCCGTTCGCTGACGCGCAGCGCGGCACGCAGGTCGACGACGTGATATGTGTAGAAGCCCTGGAAGGTGTTGCCGACCGGATCGCTGTTGTCGATCGTGCCATATTGCCGGCTGGCATAGCGCCCCGCGGCGGTCAGCGAGACCCGGTCGGTCGCGCGCCAGGTCGCGACCAGCGTCGCCTTCCAGCGCGGCACCTGCGGCAGTAGCTTGCCCTGCGCGGCGGGGAGCACCGTATCGCGGCGGGTCTCGGCGTCGGCATAGGTGACGCTGCCCGACACATCGACGCGCGGCAACAGGTCGGTCCGCTGGACCGCGAGCTCGACGCCGCGGGCGCGCGTGCGGTCGACATTCTGGACGAAGGTGCCGAGCTGCGCCGTCCCCGCCAGCGGCCCGGTCTGCGACACCAGCGCGTCGCGGATCGCCTCGTTGAACAGCGAGACGCGGATCGAGCCGTGCGCGTCATGACGCTCGGCGGAAAGCTCCTCGGACAGTGCGCGCTCGGGTTTGAGATCGGGATTGGGGACGGCGGGGACGGGCGTCGTCACGATCTGGTAAAGCTCGCCGACCGTCGGGAAGCGCCACGCCTCGCCGAACGCGGCGCGCAGCGTCCAGTCGTGGCCGGGAGTCCAGGCCAGCGAGGCCTTGGGCGAGAATTTGTCCGCCGACAGCCGCGGCTGGGTCACCGCCAGCAGTGGCGACGCCGAGACATTGCGCCCGTCATAGGCTGTCCACCATTCATAGCGGCCGCCGACCGTGAGCGTCACCGCAGGCACCAGTTTCCAGGCATCCTGCGCCCAGAGCGCGGCGGTGCGCGTGCGTCCCTTGGACTGCAAATTGAGCGCGCCCGCGCTGCCGCCGATCCAGTCGCTCGTCGCATAGCGGTTGCTGTCGAGCGTGAACCAGTCGCCATGCGCGCCGACGCTGAGCGTATGCGTCGCCGCCGCGTCGGAGCGCCACGACCCCTTGGCGTCGAGCGTCTTCCAGCCGGTGCCGTCGAGCCGCGTGATCGTCCCCGCGCCGCCGCTGTTCGCGGCGGGCAGCGTGCCGGTCGGCATCCGCATCACGTCGTGCGCGAAGTCGTAGAGCGTGCCGATCAGCTGCCAGTCGAAGCGGTCGCCCGACCCGGTGGCGGACAGCGCGTGCGACCAGTGGCGCTCGGCATAATGATAGACGCCGGTCGAGAAGGCGCTGGTGTAGGCGGGCAGGCCGGTCGCCGCGGTGTCGCGATAGGTCTCGGCGCTGGCGTCGGTGTCGTTGAGGAACAGCCCGCCGACATAGGCGACACGGACCCCCGCGGCGACGTCGAGCGCGGCCTTGAGCTTGAGCTGGTCCTGATCCTGATGCTCGATCCCGCTCGCGCCGAGATAGCTGATCGGACTGCCGGTGCGGGTGACGCCGGCATAGCCGCCGGTGGTGCCCGCCGGCTGTCCGTTCGCGGTGACGTAGAGCAGAGGCTGGCCGTGGCTCGCGACATGGTCGACGCTGGCGAACAGCGCCAAGGGCCCGAAGCGGTCGCCGACGGTGCCGCCGATCTGGCGGGTCGGCAGCGTCTCGTGCGTGCCGAACTGGTCGAAGATCTGCACCGAGCTGCCCGCGGTCATCGTCGCTTCGAAGGCGTCGGGCAGCCGCGTCGTGATGGTGACGACGGCGCCGATCGAATTCCCCGGATAGGCGGCCGAGAAGGGGCCGTAGAGCACGTCGACCCGCGCGATCTCCTGCGGGCTGACCAGGCTCCAGCGTGGGCTCGCGGTCGAATTATTGTTGCCGATCAGCGCCGAGAGCAGCGCACCGTCGGCATAGACGAGGCTGCGCGCGCTCGAGCCGACCCCCGAGGTCCGCGTCGCCAGTGGCGCCTGCGTGTCGCCGATATGGCGTTTGCGGACGAGCAGGCTGGGCAGATATTTGAGCGTGTCCTCGACGGTGACCGCGTTGATCGTGGTCGCGATCGTCGCGGCGTCGATCGTGGCGCGGGTCGAGGGCGCGTTCTCGATCGTCTGCGGCTTCTGCGCGGTGACGAGGATGGCGGGCGGTGGAGCGTCGGTGGCACGGGCAGGCGCCGCGGCGAGCGCCAGCGGCAAGGGCGCGCAGAGCAGCGCGCACGACAGGGCTTTCATGGGATGTCCGTTTCGACTGGAACGACGGCGGCCGCGCGCGGAGGCGCGGCGGGCGGAGGTCAGCCGAGCGACGGGGGTCCGGTG
>NZ_CALMAW010000136.1 GCF_937859915.1 uncultured Sphingomonas sp.
GATTATGGCCATGCGGTCCGCTCGGTCCACGCCAAGGGCCATGGCATCGCGCGCGGCACGCTGACCGTGCAGGCCGGTCTGCCGCCCGAACTCGCACAAGGCCTGTTCGCGACCCCCGGCACGCACGAGGCGATCCTCCGGCTCTCGACCAACGCCGGCGACATCCTCGACGATTCGATCGATCTGCCGCGCGGCGTGGCGCTCAAGATCCTCGGGGTCGCGGGCGAGCGGCTGCCGGGCGCGGAGGGCGACACGCAGGATTTCATCATGGTCAACGGCCCGGCCTTCGCGGCGCCCAATCCCAAGGCGTTCCTCAAGAACCTCAAGCTGCTCGCCAAGACCACCGACAAGGGCGAAGGCGCCAAGAAATTGCTGTCGACCGTGTTCCGCGCCGCGGAAAGCGTGATCGAGGCGGTCGGCGGCCAGTCCTCGACGCTGGTGTCGCTCGGCGGCGCCAAGCCGGTGCATCCGCTCGGCGCGACCTATTATTCGCAGACGCCGTTCCGCTACGGCGAGCATGTCGCGAAATTCTCGCTGGCGCCGCTGTCGCCCGCGCTCAAGGCGCTCGCGACCGAGACGGTCAATGCGCATGGCCGCCCCGACGCGATCCGCGAGGTCGTGCGCGAGACGCTGATCGAACAGGGCGGCACGTGGGAATTGCGCGTGCAGCTGTGCACCGACTTGGAGACGATGCCGATCGAGGATGCCACCGTAGTGTGGGACGAGACGGCGAGCCCGTTCGTCACCGTCGCGACGCTCGAGGTGCCCGCGCAGGTCGCCTGGGAGCATGGCATCAGCGACCGCACCGAGGATGCGCTGTCATTCAGCCCGTGGCACGGGATCGCCGCGCACCAGCCGCTCGGCGGGGTCAACCGCGCCCGCAAGGACCCGTACAAGATGTCGGCGGATTTCCGCGGCCGCTTCAATGGCTGCCCGATGCACGAGCCGGCCGCGCTCGCCGATCTGCCGAGCTGACCTCCCGCTTCGTCAGCCCGGCCGTGCGGCCGGGGTGACGGGCACAACAATCACGAGATCCTCAGTGCGCGACGCGACCGATCAGCGAATCGAGATCGCGGCGCGCCTTGACGGCATAGCCATGCACGCTCGTTGCCGCCGCCGCGTCGCGGCAGCGCGCCTTGGCCTCGGCGTCGAGCGGATGGTCCCAGCTGCAGCGCGCCAGCGGGTCGAGCCGCAGATAATAGACGTGAAAAAGCGCCGCGCCGAGCATGATGCCGATCAGCAGCAGGACCAGATTGCGCATGTCTCGGCCCTCCCCGGCCATCGTCTCGCGACATAGTGGCGTTCCTACCTCGGTCGCCGACAAATGCGAAGCGATGCGGTCAAACCGGCCCTAGCGCACGACGAATGTGACGTTTGTGTTGCTGACCGCCCGTCTGCGACCTGTTAACGACGGCCATGACCTCGACGATACCCGGCCGCTGGCTCGCCGCCTGCCTCCTCTTCAGCGTGCTCGCGACCGGCGTCATGCTCGTCCATGCCCGACAGACCGTCACGCTCGGCCTGTCGGGCTTCGCGCTGATCGTCGGCGGGGCCGCGCTGGGCTTCTGCCGCTACCGGTTGCGCGATCCCGAGACGCCGTGGCAGCGCGTCGCGCGCGATGCCGCCGAATATGTCGGAGCATTCGCGCTGGTCTGCCTGCTCGGCGCGGTGATCAGCTATCCGGAGGCGGCCTCGACCAGAGGCTTCGTCGACCCCTCGCTCGAGCGGATCGACCGCTTCTTCGATTTCGACTGGGTCGGCATCTACCGGGTCGTGGTCGCGCATCCGCTGCTGCAGCCGCTCGGCCGCGCGGTCTATGCGAGCATCTTCGTCAGCCCGGCGATCCTGCTCGGCTATTGCGCGCTTGCCGATCGCAAGGATCAGGCGCGGCGCATGATCCTCTCCTTCTGGCTCGGCGCGCTGCTGACATTGTCCTGGTTCCCGCGCGTCCCCGCGGTCGGCCCGCTTGCCTATCTGTGGCACGGCCCGATCCCCTATATGCCGACCAGCGCGCTCTATCAGGCGCATCTGCTGCCCGCGCTGCGCAGCCACGCGCTCAGCGTCGTCGACATCGGCGCGCTGCGCGGCATCGTCTGCATGCCGAGTTTTCATACGACCAGTGCGGTGCTCTACATGGCCGCGGCGTGGCGCGTCCGCCCGCTGCGCGTGCCGCTGATCGCGCTCAACGCCGCGATGCTGCTGGCGACGCCGATCGAGGGCACGCATTATCTCGCCGACATGATGGGCGGCGCGCTGATCGGCGCGATCGCGCTGACGCTGACCTCGCTCGCCGAGATCGTCGCCGCCGGCGTCCGCGCGCGGTCGCTGGAGCTGGCGACGGTGACGCAGGCCTAGCACGTCGCGCGCTGGATCGACATCTCTCTCCGTTCGTCCTGAGCTTGCCGAAGGACGTGCGACAAGCAGAAACCTTTGCAGCCCGCACGTCGACAGGCTCGGTGCGAACGGGTCTTGTGTGGCGCTCGCCGCTCCGCCGTCCCAATGTCCATCACCCTGGACGTGGTCCGCGCGGGATGACGGGGCTGAGGCCGCGCCTCAGATCACGATCTCGAAGCACGCGCCGCCCAACTCCCCGGGCACCAGCGCGATCGCGCCCTCGTGGAGCAGCACGACCTGGCGTGCGAAGCTCAGGCCAACCCCGGTGCCCTCGCGCTTGGTGGTGAAGAAGGGCAGGAATATGTCGTCGGCGAGGTTGGCCGCCACCCCCGGTCCATCGTCCGCCACCGCGATCCGAACCCGGCCGGCGTGCAGCGGCGCCACCGACAGCCGCACCTTCGGCGTGTCGCTGGCCCCGGCCGCGGCCTCGGCGGCGTTCTTCATCAGGTTGAGCACGACCTGGGTCAGCAGATCGGCATCGCCGTCGATCAGGTCGAGATCCGCCGAGATCGCGGCATCGAGCGTCACGCCCTCGGCCTGCGGCGTCGCGCCGAACAGCCGGACGAGCTGTTCCGCCCAGCCGCGCGCCGCAAACGGCCGCCGTGTCACTTCGGGGGCGCGGCTGAACGTGCGGTAGGTCTCGACGAAGTGCATGATCCCCTCGGCGCGCCGGGCCAGCGTCTCGACCGCGAGCCGCGCATCGCCGACGCCCTCGTCGCTGCCGTCGTCGATCTCGGCCATCAGCTGCGCCGCGCTGGCGGCGAGCGAGGTCACCGGCGTCATCGAGTTCATGATCTCGTGGGTCAGCACGCGGACGAGGTCGGTCTGCACCGCGATCTCGGCGGCGTTGAGCTCGCGCTGGATGATCTGCACCGAGACGATCCGCCACACCGCCCCACCGCGCTCGACCGTCGTCGCCGCCAGCGTCGCGCGCTGCGACAGCCCGTCGACGAGCATCCGGGTCAGCCGCCGGCTGCCGGGCGAGACCTCGCCGAGCGCGGTGACGAACTCGGCGCCATAGGGCGCGAAATCGGCGGCGCGCACCCCGTCCGCGCGGTCGAACAGCCGCCGCGCCGCCTTGTTGGAGAGCGCGATCCGGCCATCGCCGTCGATCGACAGCAATGCGGTCGGCGCGCCATCGACCAGCGCCGAGGCGAAGCGGTTCTCGGCGGCGCTCGCCGCACGCTCGTCGCGCAGCCGCCGCATCGCGCCGTCGAGCGCCGCGCCGAGCTCGTCGAACCCGCTGCCGCGCCCGGCCTGCGCGAAACTCTGCGCGAGATCGCCATGGTTGAGCGCCGAGACGAAGCGTTCGAGCTCGACATTGGTGCGGCGGACCAGCGCCCACACCCCCGCCGCCGCCCAGATCACAGCGCCCGCCGCGAGCAGCGTCGTCGCCGGCAGCGCGGCGCGCGTCGCCAGCCACGCCAGCACGGCGATCGCGAGCGCCAGCACGGTCGAGCGGAACGCCAGCCGGACGGCGAAGCGCCGGCTAAAGCCCATGCTTCTCCATCCGCCGATACAGCGTGCCGCGCGTCAGCCCGAGCTCGGCGGCGGCGTTGGAGATGTTGAACGCATGCTTCTTGAGCGCGGTCTCGATCAGCTGGCGCTCGGCACGGTCGAGATTGAGGTCGCCCGGCGCGGCCTCGACCGGGTTGGTTCGCGCGGGCGCCACGACCGCCGGGGCGGCGGCACGCGGCAGGGGGAAGTCGCCGAGGCTGAAGCTGGTCCCGTCCGCGAGGATGACCGCGCGCTCGGCGGCGTGGCGCAGCGCGCGGACATTGCCCGGCCAGTCATAGGCGGTGAGTTCGGCGAGCACCGCCGGCGGCAGGCCGCGCGCGGGCTTGCCATATTTGCGGCTGTAGGCGGCGATGAAGGTGTCGAGCAGCAGCGGAATGTCCTCGCGCCGCTCGCGCAAAGGCGGCAGCTCGATCTCGACGGTGTTGAGCCGGAACAGCAGATCCTGCCGAAACCGCCGCTCGTCGCTCAGCTGATCGGGGGGCAGGTTGGTCGCCGAGACGACGCGGACGTCGATCGGCACCGGGCGGTTGGCGCCGACCGGGGTCACCTGGCGCTGCTCGAGCGCGGTGAGCAGCTTGGGCTGGAGATGCAGCGGCAAATTGCCGACCTCGTCGAGGAACAGGGTGCCCCCGTCCGCCGCCTGCAATCGCCCGATCCGGTCGCCGCGCGCATCGGTGAACGCGCCCTTCACATGGCCGAACAGTTCGGAGTCGAACAGATTCTCCGCGATCGCGCCGAGATCAACCGACAGCATCACGCCCGATGCGCGCGCCGAGAGCCGGTGCAGCTCGCGCGCGACCAGCTCCTTGCCGGTGCCGTTTTCACCAAGGATCAGCACATTGGCGTCGGTCGGCGCGGCGCGTTCGATCAGCGAGAGCACGCGCGCGATGCCGGGCGATTGGCCGAGCAGCGGCGTCTCGCTGTGGGCGCCGGCGATCGCGGCGACCTTGCCCTTTTCGACCGTCGTCGCGCGGCGCGAATTGCGCAGCGCCGCGGCGGTGCGCACCGTCGCGAGCAACCGCTCGTTCGACCAGGGTTTGGAGACGAAGTCGGTCGCGCCATGCTTCATCGCGGCGACCGCGGTCTGCACGCCGCCATGCGCGGTGATCAGCACGATCACCGCCTCGGGATCGCGCTCGATCATGCGGCCGAGCCAGCGAAAGCCTTCCGCACCGTCGGTCGCCCCGCGCGCGAAATTGGCGTCGAGCAGGATCGCGTCGGGGGTGCGCGTCGCCATCAGGTCGAGCGCCTCCTGCGGCGCCTGCGTCGTCACCACCTCGGCGAACAGCTGGCGCAGCAGCATCCGCGCGGCGAGCAATATGTCCTCGTCGTCGTCGACCACGATACAGAGTTCAAAGGGTTTTGCGCTTCGCATCGCTCGTTCATCCCATGCCAGACGCGAAACGACAATCAAGATGCGTGCCAATGCCCGCCGGCGGACAGTGACGTGTCCGGAAGTGGACAGTGCGGGGCGGCCCGCCGATCTCGCGACGCGCACAAGCCTATCGCGAACCGTCATGCTGAACTTGTTTCAGCATCCCGCCACCTCATGGCGAAGGGCTCGTAGCCTGTGGGATCCTGAACAAGTTCAGGATGACGACATCTCCTTAGAAAGGGCCGCCGATCGTCCCTTCGCGCACTTGGCACGCATCCTGCTGAGTGCGGTCCGACCGACATGGAGCCGGCCACAGCAAAGGACCCAGTCATGCGCAACCTCTTCACCACCACCTTCTTCGCCGGCGTCAGCCTCGCCCTCACCGCGGGCATCGTCGCCGCCTCTGCGAGCCCCGCCGCCGCCGCGGTGCCGACCGGCGACACGCCCCATGCGATCGTCCGCTATGCGGATCTCAACCTCGCCGACGCCACCGCGCGCGCCGAACTCGACGGCCGCATCCGCGCCGCGGCCGCCATGGTGTGTCCGATCACCGAGGGCGTCGTCGACTTCGCCGCGATGCAGTGCCGCGCCACCGCGATCCAGCAGGCGCGCCGCGATATCGCCGAGCGCACCGCGCCGCGCACGGCGGTACCGACCCAGCACGCCGCCCCGTAAACCCGCCGGCGCTGTCCGGCCGCGGACACCGACTGTCCGGATCCGGACAGCGCTCCCGGCCGACGCCGACGCACTCCCCGACCCCACCCAGCAGGACGATCGCCCGCGTGACACCGCCAGACCAGCCTCCCGCCGAAACGGCCGCCCAGACCGGCGCCGCGATGGACCGCAAGATCGAGTCGCCGCGCAAGGCCCATCGCAAGCGCCTGCGGCTGGCGCTGATCGCGGCCGCGGTGCTCGTCGCCGCGCTGCTCGGCTGGCGCCTGATCCCGTCGAGCGGATCGACCGACGTCGCCTCGGCCGACGTCGAGACCGGCGCGGTCACCAACGCGCCCTTCCACGACGACCTGCCCGTGCGCGCGACCGTGGCGCCCGCGGTCACCACCTTCGTCGGCGTCGTGTCGGGGGGCCAGGTCGACAAGCTGCTCGTCCAGGACGGCACGATGGTCACCGCGCACCAGCCGCTCGCGACGCTCGACAATCCGACGCTCAAGCTCGACATATTGACGCGCGAGTCCGCGATCGCCAGCCAGCTCGGCGCGGTCTCGGGCGACGATCTCGCGCTCGAGCGCGCCAAGCTCGACCGCGCGACGCAGACCGCCTCGGCCAGCTACGACCTGATCAAGGCGCGGCGCGATCTGTCGATCCGCCAGCAGCTCCACGACCAGGGCTTCGTCTCGGACGCGGGCGTCGCCAGTTACTCCGAAGAGAATGAATATCAGCAGAAGCGGCTCGCCCAGCTCAAGGCGGGCGAGGCCAAGGAGAACGGCATCGCCGCGGTCCAGGCCTCGCGGCTCGCCGATACGCGCGCGCGCCTCTCGGGCAATCTCGGCGCGGTCGAGTCCAGCCTCGACGCACTGACGGTGCGCGCGCCGGTCGCCGGGCGCCTGACCAATTTCGTCATCCAGCCCGGGCAGACGCTCAAGGCGGGCGATTCGGCGGGTCAGGTTGACAGCGAAGGCCGCTGGAAGCTGGTCGCCGACGTCGACGAATATTATCTCGGCCGCGTCGCCGTCGGCCAGCGCGCGACCGGCGACGGCGGCGCGCAGCTGATCGTCACCAAGGTTCTGCCCGCGGTCACCGACGGCCGCTTCCGCATCGAGCTGGGCTTCGTCGGCGCACCGCCTGCCGGGCTCAACCGCGGCCAGACGGTCGACGTCCGCGTCACGCTGGGCGCGACGCGCGCCGCGCTGATCGCCCCGGTCGGCGGCTGGCTCGATAGCGGCGGCGGCACCTCGGCCTTCGTGCTCGACCCCGACGGCCGCCACGCGCGCCGCCGCGCCGTCAAGGTCGGCCGCCGCAATCCGGAAGAGGCCGAGATCCTCTCGGGCCTCGCCGCGGGCGACCGCATCGTCACCTCCACCACCGCCGCCTACGACAAGGCCGCGATCCTCAACATCCGCTGAAGCGACAGGACGAACGCCATGATCCGCCTCGAAAACATCCAGCGCCGCTATGCCTCCGACGAGGTCGAGACGACCGCCCTGTCGGACATCGACCTCCACGTCGCCCAAGGCGAGTTCCTCGCCATCATGGGGCCTTCCGGCTGCGGCAAGTCGACCCTGCTCAACATCCTCGGCACGGTCGATCGGCCGAGCGCGGGCCGCTACATGTTCGGCGACCGCGATCTCGCCAGGCTCGACGAGGCGGCGCTCGCCAGGCTTCGCTCCGAGACTCTCGGCTTCGTCTTCCAGAGCTTCAACCTGATCGACGAGCTCACCATCCAGGAGAATGTCGAGCTCGGGCTCGCCTATCGCAAGGACAAGAGCGGCGACCGTCGCCAGCGCGTCGCCGCGGCGATGGACCGCGTCGGCATCTCGCACCGCGCGAAACATTATCCGCACCAGCTTTCGGGCGGCCAGCAGCAGCGCGCCGCGATCGCCCGCGCGATCGTCGGCGATCCCAGCCTGATCCTCGCGGACGAGCCGACCGGCAATCTCGACACCGAGAATGGCGCGCAGGTGATGAACATCCTCGAGAGCCTCAACGCCGAGGGCGCGACGATCATCATGGTCACCCACTCGCCCAGCCATGCCGACGCCGCGCAGCGCCGCATCGACATGCTCGACGGCCGCATCGTCGCCTCCGTCGCCCGCGCGATCTGAGCAGGACCCCCACATGAACCGCTTCGCGCTCCTCACTTTCTATCGCTCACTGGTCCGCCACAAGCTCTACGCCGCGCTCAACATCGGCGGGCTCGCGGTCGGCATCGCGGTGTTCCTCGTGCTCGGCCTCTATGTCCGCTTCGAGACGAGCTGGGAGCATTGGCTGCCCAATTACGGCCACGTCTATCTGGTCGAGACCCGGGACGGCGATACGACCAGCGGCATTCCCAACCAGAACAGCCCGATCGCCTTTTGGTCGGCGGTCGAGAAGGACCTGCCCGGCTCGGTCGGCTCGCGGCTGAGCTCGTTCAACGCGACGGTGCTGCAGGGCGGCGTCGGCGTCAGCGAGAAGCTCGGCCTGGTCGATGCCGACTTTCCCAAGCTGTTCGAGATGCCGCTGGTCGCGGGCGACTTCGCCGGCGCCTTCGCCAGCCCCTCCAACATCGTGCTGACCGAGCATGTCGCCCGCAAATATTTCGGCGAATCCGCCCCGATCGGCAAGGCGATGACGGTGGTCTTCTCGGGCAAGCAGCATGCCTATCGCGTCGCCGCGGTGGTCAAGGACCTGCCCAAGAATACCGACATCGACAGCGCCATGTTCGCGCGGCTGACGATCTCCGAAGACAAGGCCGCGGACGACTATAAGTCGACGCATCAGTGGAATTACTTCAATCCGCAGACCTACGTCCGCCTGCCCGACGATGCCGCGCGGCAACGCTTCGCCGACGCCCTGCCGGGCATCGTCGCCCGCCACGCGCAAAGCGAGACGATCGACAATCCCGGCTTCTCGATCAAGCTGTCGCTGCAGCCGATCGCGGCGGTGCACGGCGAGGCGGCGGGCGAGCGGCTCGCGGTCGCGACGCTCGGTATCGTCGGCGTGCTGACGCTGCTGATCGCGGTCGTCAACTACATCAATCTGGCGACCGCCCGTGCGGGCCTGCGCGCCCGCGAGGTGGCGATGCGCAAGGTGCTCGGCGCCGACCGCGGCACGCTCGCGCGCCACTATGTCGGCGAGGCGATCGCGACCACCGCGATCGCCGGCTTCATCGGCCTCGTCGTCGCCGAGATCGGGTTGCCGCTGGTCAATGCGGCGGGCGGACTGGCGCTGTCGATCGGCTATTTCGGCGCCAACGGGATCGTGCTGCCGCTGGTCGCGCTGGTGCTTATCGTCGGCACCGTCGCCGGGCTCTATCCCGCGATCATGCTGGCGCGCCTGCCGGCCGCCGCGGTGCTCGCCTCGGCGCGCTCGCCGGGCGGCGGACGCGCGGGCACCTATGTCCGCGAGGCCTTGGTCGTGTTCCAGTTCGCGATCGCGATCGCCTTCATCATCGGCACGATAGTGCTGGTCGGCCAGACCCGTCACGTCCGCAACGCCGATCTCGGCTACCACCGCGAGGGCATGATGCTGGTCTTCTCGCTGGGCAGCCAGAGCCTCAACAACGCCCAGCGCGACACGCTGCTGCACCGCTTCGCCGCAATGCCCGGCATCACCGGCGCGACCGTCGGCAACAATGTCCCCGGCGGGGGCACCTTCACCTCGGAGACCGACGTCCCGATCCCCGGCGTCCAGGGCAAGGGTCCCTCGATCCGCTTCTTCGAGACCACCCCCGGCTTCTTCGACCTGATGGGCGCGCACCTGCTCGCCGGCCGCCTGTTCGACACCGCGCACCCCGCCGACGTCAATCCGAACCTCGACGACAAGAGCGGCGACGGCACCAAGCCCTATAATGCCGTGATCAACCGCACCGCGCTGGCATCGCTGCACATCCCGTCGCCGCAGGCGGCGATCGGGCGGACCTTCTACGGCCCCAACAATCCGCCGCGCACGATCATCGGCGTCATCGACGACATGCGCTTCGACGATCCGCGCGTGCCGATCCCGCCGACGCTGTACGATTTCCAGCTGCGTGATCCGCGCCAGGCCGTCGCGATCCTGCGCTATGCGGGCGATCCCCAGACGATCCTCGACGAGGCGCGCGCGGTGTGGCGGCAGGAGGCGCCCGAAGTGCCGTTCCAGGCCAAGACCGCGACGCAGAATCTCGAAGCCTATTATGCCCATGACGACCGCAGCGCGAAGCTGTTCACGATCGGTGCGGTGCTGGCGGTGGCGATCGGCTGCGTCGGGCTGTGGGGTCTCGCCTCGTTCAACACCGCGCGGCGGATCAAGGAGATCGGCATCCGCAAGACGCTCGGCGCCTCCTCCGCCGACGTCGTCAGGCTGCTCGTCGGCCAGTTCCTGCGCCCGGTGCTGATCGCCAACCTGTTCGCCTGGCCGCTCGCCTTCTTCGCGATGCGGACCTGGCTGGCCGGGTTCGACGACCGGATCGCGCTGTCGCCGCTGTTCTTCGTCGCGGCAACCGTGCTGGCGGTGGCGATCGCGGTGCTGACCGTGCTCGCGCAATCGTTGCGCGCGGCGCGCTCGACCCCGGCCTGGGCGCTGCGCCATGAATAGGCGCCGCACCCTGCTCGCCGGGGTCGCGCTGCTCGCCGCCGCGCCGCTCCACGCCGAGACGCTGCGCGAGGCGGTCGCCGCCGCCTATGCGACCAACCCGACGCTCGCCTCGGCGCATGCCCGGCAGGAGGCGCTCTCCGAGGAAACCGAGCAGGCGCGCGCCGGCGGCCGGCTCACCGCCGCGGCGGACGCGGCGGGCGGCTACGACCGGTTCGACTATGGCAAGGGCGGCGCCGCGACGGTCTCTGCAGCGCTGCCGATCTGGACCGGAGGCCGCGTCCCCGCCGCGATCCACGCCGCGCAGGCCGACGTCGCGGCGGGCGCGCAGAACGTCCGCGACAGCGAGGCGCAGCTGGTGACCGCGGCGGTCGGCGCCTTTGCCGAGCTGCTCTACGACCAGCAGGCGGTCGACATCGCCAAGGCCGACATCGCGCTGCTCGACCGCCAGGTCGCCGAGGCCGAGGCGCGCTTCAAGCTCGGCCAGGCGACCAAGACCGACGTCGCCCAGCTCGTCGCGCAGCGCGCCTCGGGGGTCGCGACGCTCGCCGACGCGCAGGCGACGCTCGACATGACCCAGGCGGGCTACCGCGCGACGATCGGCCACGATCCCGGCACGCTCGCCGCCCCGCCCGCCGCGCTGCCGGCCTTGCCCGGCACGCTCGACCAGGCGCGCAGCCGTGCGCTCGCCGACAATCCGCAGCTCGCCGCCAGCCTGCGCACCGCCGACGCCTCGCAGGCGCGGATCGCGGCGGCGCGGGCCAATGGCGCGCCCAGCCTGACGCTCGGCGGCGCCTATGGCTATGACGAGAATCTCGGCAATTCCACGGTCGGCGCCTTTCCGCGCGCGGCCTCGGTCGGGCTCCAGCTGCACGTGCCGATCCTGACCGGCGGGCTGGTCTCGTCGCAGGTGCGGCAGGCGGGCGCCGCGCACCGCGCCGACCTGTTCGACGCCGACGCAACGATGCGCGAGATCACCCGGCAGGTCGATTCGGCCTGGGCGGCACTCGCCAGCGCGCGCGCGCAGACCAGCGCGGACGAGGGCCGGGTCGAGGCCGCGGACCTCGCGCTCAAGGGCGTGCGCGCCGAATATGCCTTCGGGCTGCGCACCACGCTCGACATCCTGGTCGCCGACGAGAGCCTGCGCGCCGCGCAGCTCGCGCTCGCCCGCGAACGCAGCGACGCGCTGATCGCCACCACCGCGCTGCTCCGCGCGACCGGGCGGCTCGACCATGAGGCGTTCGGGAGCGAGTGAGCGCGGGCGGTGAGCCCTTTCATCCGTTCGTCCTGAGCGCAGTCGAAGGACCTCCTTCTCACCGTCTGAGCAAAGGACAAGGCGTCGACTGCGCTCAGTCGCACCGGAAGGGGCGTGCGGATGCCGAACCGCCCTTCCCCCTCCCGCACCGCGGGGCTAGGCAGGGCGGATCATGTGGCAGCTTTTCCAATTCCCGCTATGTCCCTTCTCGCGGAAAGTCCGGCTGATGCTCGGCGAGAAGGGCGTCGGCTACGAGCTGGTGCGCGAATCGCCCTGGCTGCGCCGCGACGAGTTCCTCGATCTCAATCCCGCGGGGCAGACCCCGGTGATCGTCCAGGGCCAGACCGCGCTCGCCGACTCCAACGCGATCTGCGAATATTTCGAGGAGACGATCGACAAGGCGCCGATGATCGCCGGCGCCGCCCCCGCGCGCGCCGAGATCCGCCGCTTGGTCGCCTGGTTCGACGAAAAGCTCTACGGCGAGGTCGTCCGCCCGCTGATGGAGGAGCGCATGCTCAAGCGCCTCGTCCACCGCACCTCGCCCGACGCCAAGATGATCCGCGACGCGATGAAGCAGGCCAATGCGCATCTCGACTATATTGACTGGCTGCTCGACCATCGCCGCTGGCTGGGCGGCCCGGTGCTCAGCCTCGCCGACCTCGCCGCCGCCGCCCACCTCTCGGTCGCCGACTATCTCGGCGGGATCGACTGGCGCGGCCACGAGCAGACCAAACAATGGTATGCCGGGCTCAAGAGCCGCCCCTCCTTCCGCCCGATGCTCAGCGAGCGAATGGAGGTGATCGGGCCGCCCGCGCATTACGACAAGGTCGACTTCTGGGAATGAGGGGGCGCCGGCTCTCGCTCGCGTTACGATTCCCCTCCCTGACGGGGAGGGGCTAGGGGTGGGTCGGTCGCCGGATCGCGGTTCCGGGCGCCACAGGCGAGCCCACCCCCGCCCCCTCCCTTTCAGGGCGGCGAGAAGGCCGCGAGTTAGGCTTTGGCAACGATCATGACCGACACCCCCACCTACCAATCCGATCGCGCCTTCCTCGGCCATCCGCGCGGGCTCGGCTATCTCGCCTTCGCCGAAGGGTGGGAGCGCTTCTCCTATTACGGCATGACCGCGCTGCTCGCGCTGTACGGGTCGCAATATCTCTTCAAGCCCGGGCATATCGAGACGATCTGGGGGTTCGCCCCGTTCCGCCACATCCTCGAGGGCGTGTTCGGCCCGCTCACCCCGCTGGGGCTGGGCGGCGCGATCGCCGGGCTTTACGGCGGGCTGGTCTATCTGACGCCGATCCTCGGCGGCTTCGTCGCCGACCGCGTCATCGGCCGGACCCGCGCGGTGATCTTCGGCGGCGTGACGATGGCGATCGGCCATTTCTGCATGGCGTTCGACCAGACCTATCTCATCGCGCTCGCCTGCATCCTGATCGGCACCGGCTTCTTCAAGGGCAATCTGGCCGCGCAGGTCGGCGATCTCTACGCCCCCGGCGACCTGCGCCGCGCCGACGCCTTCCAGATCTACACGCTGGCGATCCAGATCGCGGTGATCGTCGCGCCGATCGTCTGCGGCTTCCTCGGCCAGAAGGTCGCGTGGCGCTTCGGCTTCGGCGCGGCGGGCGTCGGCATGCTGATCGGGCTGGCGGTCTATCTCTCGGGGCTGCGCTGGCTGCCCGCCGAGGCGAAGCCCGCCCCCGGGCATATCGCCGAGCCGCGGCCCAGGCTCATGCCCGGCGAAGGCATCCGCATCGTCATCCTGCTGCTGCTGATCCCGGTGCTCGCGCTGGTGTGGGTCGGCAACCAGGAGATTTTCGCGGGCTACGAACTGTGGGGCGACGCGCATTATCAGCTCGTCTTCTTCGGCTGGACGATGCCCGCGAGCTTCCTCATCTCGCTCGACGCGATCACCTCGACGGTGATGATCGCCGGCACGCTCGCCTTCTGGCGCTGGTGGGGGACGCGCCATACGCAGCCCGACGAGATCAGCAAGGTGACGATCGGCGCCTTCATCGCCGCCGCCGCGCCGCTGGTGCTGGCGCTCGCCTCGCTGCACCAGGCGGCGACGGGCGAGAAGATCGGGCTCGGCTGGGGCTTGAGCTTCCACATCCTCAACGACATCGGCTTCGCCAACGTCTATCCGGTCGGCATGGCTCTCTATTCGCGCGCCGCGCCCAAGGCGGTGGGGGCGACGATGATGTCGGCCTTCCTGCTGTCGCTGTTTCTGGCCGGTCTGATCGTCGCCAAGCTCGCGACTCTGCTCGGCGTGATCTCGGACGCGGCCTTCTGGGGCCTCCACGCCGGGCTGATCGCGATCGCCGCGCTGATCCTGCTGGTGGTGCGCAGCGTCGCGGGCCGGCTGCTCGCACCGACGGTGGAGGCGGAGACGGTCGGCTGAACGTAACGCCGTGCGTCGCCCGCCCCCCCGTTCGCACTGAGCGCAGTCGAAGTGCAGCCACGCCGCCGCTCCCCTGTCCTTCGACTGCGCTCAGGACGAACGGGTCTAGGTGCGGTCCCTACACCCCTTCCGGCACCACCACTCGGATCGCGATCTCGGACAGCGCGCGCCCGCTCGCGCGATCGACCACCACCGCCTCGATCGGCGCACCCGTCTCGGCGTCGACCGCGTGGCTGAGCGCGCCGCCGTCGCAATGCTTCGCGCCCCACGCCCCGATCGCCATCAGGATCGGCAGGAAGTCGCGCCCCTTGGCGGTGATCACATAGTCGTCGCGCGGCGGCCGTTCGCTGTAGCGCCGCTTCTCGAGCAGCCCGGCCTCGGTCAGCGCCACCAGCCGCCGCGTCAGGATGTTGGGGGCGATGCCGAGGCTGGTGCGGAACTGGTCGAACCGCGTGCGCCCGGCGCCTGCGTCGCGCAGGATCATCAGGCTCCACGCGTCACCGACCTGGGCGAGCGCGCGGCCGATCGGGCAGACGCCTTCGGAATATTTTTCGTGGTCCATTGCGATGTGATAGTGACATGACTATCAAAGTGCAAGCGACTCATTCGGACACGAGCCGCAAGGAGATCAACCATGAGCGACATCAGCGGTACCGCCGTCATCACCGGCGCATCCTCGGGCATCGGCGCGGTCTATGCCGACCGGCTCGCCAGGCGCGGCCACGACCTCGTCCTCGTCGCGCGCGACGCGGCGCGGCTCGACACATTGGCGGAGCGGCTGCGGCGCGAGACCGGACAGACCGTCGAGGTGCTCCGCGCCGATCTCACCGACGGCGCCGACGTCGCCAAGGTCGAGCAGCGGATCACCGACGATGCGTCGGTCGCGCTGCTGATCAACAATGCCGGCATGTCGCTCAACGGCGACATCCTCGACAATGGCGTCGCCGAATATGAGCAAATCATCGCGCTCAACATCACCGCGCCGACAAGGCTGGCGGGCGCCGCCGCCAAAGCGTTCATCGCGCGCGGCGCGGGGGCGATCGTCAACATCGCCTCGGTGCTCGCGCTCGCGCCCGAGGGCTTCGACGGCATCTACAGCGGCACCAAGGCCTATGTCCTCAATCTCAGCCAGTCGCTCTCGGCGCTGCATGGAGACAAGGGCCTCTACACCCAGGCAGTGCTGCCCGGCGCGACGCGGACCGAGATCTGGGAACGGTCCGGCAAGGACGTCGATTCCTTCCCCGCCGAGATGGTGATGGGGGTCGACGATCTCGTCGACGCCGCGCTGCGCGGCTTCGACCGCGGCGAGACCGTCACGATCCCGCCGCTCGCCGACGAAAGCGTGTGGACGCGGATTCAGGAGGCGCGGCTCGCCTTCGCACCGCTGATGTCCAAGCGAGACGTCGCGCCGCGCTACCGCGAGACGGTGGACGCGTAACATCGTCGTCGCGCTGAGCACCGTCAAAGCGCGACGATAGAGACGCCAGATACCCGTTTGCACTGATCGAAGTCGAAGTGCGTGTTGCAGGCGCCGCGCTTGCGGCCCGTCCTTCGACTTCGCTCAGGACGAACGGGAGGGTGTGATCAGGCGCGCGTTGCCGCCATCAGAAAATCCATCCGCACGTCGTCCGAGAGCACGAATCCCTTCGCCGGATCGAGCGACAGCCCGCGCGTTTCGATCACCGCGAGGCCGGCACCGTCCAGCAGCGCGCCCAATTCCTCGGGGGTGAGGAATTTCGACCAGTCGTGCGTCCCCTTGGGGATCATCCCCGCCCCTTCGCCGACCGTCACCAGCGCCAGCCGCGACAGCGTCGTGCGGTTCGGCGTCGAGAGCAGCAGCAGCCCGCCCGGCGCCAGCGCGCGCACCAGCCCGGCAACGAACGCCGCCGGATCGGTGACATGCTCGATCACCTCCATCGAGCAGACCAAATCGAATGTTTCGCCGGGGTCCAGCGCTTCGACCGATCCTGCGCGATAGGCGATCGCGAGCCCCTGCCCCTCGGCATGGAGCTGCGCCGCCGCGATATTCTCGGGTGCCGCGTCGAGGCCGGTGGCGTTGGCCCCCATCCGCGCCAGCGGTTCGGTGAGCAGCCCGGCCCCGCAGCCGACGTCGAGCGCGCGCCTGCCCGCCAGCGGCCGCCGCAGAGTCGGTTCGGTGCCGAAATGACGGTCGATCGCGTCGCGCACGAAGCGCAGCCGCACCGGATTCAGGCGGTGCAGCATCGCGGAGGAGCCTTTCGGGTTCCACCAATCAGCGGCGAGCGTGCCGAAATGCGCGGCTTCGGCGGGGTCTATCGTGGTTGCATCCGTCATGCACGCTCCCTATCAGGACGCCGCTTTCTTGTCCCTAGGCGATGATCGCCGCAACAATCTGAGTTTTGCATGGCCCGTATCGTGATGAAGTTCGGCGGCACCTCGATGGCCGGCATCGAGCGCATCCGCAACGTCGCGCGTCAGGTGAAGCGCGAATGGGCCAAGGGCGAGCAGGTCGCGGTGGTCGTCTCGGCGATGTCGGGCGAGACCGACCGGCTGGTCAATTTCTGTCGCGAAGCCTCCCCGCTCTACGACCCGAAGGAATATGACGTCGTCGTCGCCTCGGGCGAGCAGGTGACGAGCGGGCTGCTCGCGATCGCCCTGCAGGCGATCGGCGTGCCGGCGCGCAGCTGGCTCGGCTGGCAGCTGCCGATCCGCACTTCCGACGCGCACGCCTCCGCCCGCATCGGCACGATCGACACCGAGGCGCTCAACGCGTCGCTGGCGCAGGGCGAGGTCGCGGTCATTCCCGGCTTCCAGGGCCAGACCGAGGCGGGCCGCGTCACCACGCTCGGCCGCGGCGGGTCGGACACCTCGGCGGTCGCGGTGGCGGCGGCGATGAAGGCGGATCGCTGCGACATCTACACCGACGTCGACGGCGTCTACACCACCGATCCGCGGATCGTGCCCAAGGCACGCAAGATCGAGCGGATCACCTATGAGGAAATGCTGGAGCTGGCGTCGGTGGGCGCCAAGGTGCTCCAGACACGCTCGGTCGGGCTCGCGATGAAGGAAAAGGTGCGCATCCAGGTGCTCTCCTCCTTCGGCGATCCCGATGCCGAGCCGACGCCGGGCACCTTCGTGGTCGGCGAGGACGAGATCGGAGACAGGAACGTGGAAGAACAGCTCATCACCGGCATCGCCTATGACCGGGGCGAGGCGAAGATCACGCTGGTCGCGGTGCCCGACCGACCGGGTGCGGTGGCGACGATCTTCACCCCGCTCGCTGAGGCTTCGATCAACGTCGACATGATCGTGCAGAATGTCGCGCACGGCGGCAGCTCGACCGACGTCACCTTCACCGTGCCCGGCGCCGAGCTGGCGCGCTCGCTCGACGTGCTCGAGAAGGCGCAGGGGACGATCGGCTACGCCAAGCTGATCTCGGACACGCGGGTGTGCAAGATCTCGGTGGTGGGCGTGGGCATGCGCAGCCACGCCGGCGTCGCCGCGACGATGTTCCAGGCGCTGGCCGGCCGCGGCATCAACATCCTCGCGATCGCCACCTCCGAGATCAAGGTCTCGGTGCTGATCGACGAGGACTATACCGAGCTCGCGGTGCGCGTGCTGCACACCGCCTACGGGCTCGACGCGGCGGATGCGGCGTAGACGCATTTGCTCAGCGCCTGATCCTGCTGCATCCTCCCCATGCGAGCATGGGGAGGGGGACCGCCACAGGCGGTGGAGGGGGGATGGCGCCACGCCGGACGATCGAACGGGCCCGCAGACTGCGCCGGACGATGACGGCGCCGGAAATCAGGCTGTGGTCCGCCCTGCGGACCAGGCCGTCCGGCCTCCGCTTCCGGAGACAGCATCCGCTCGGCGCGTTCGTCCTCGACTTCTATTGCGCGCAGGCGAAGCTCGCCATCGAAATCGACGGGATGGCCCACGACATGGGCAACAGACCAGCGCGTGATCGAGCGCGAGACGAATGGCTCGCAGCCCAGGGCGTCGCGACGCTGCGTCTGCCCGCGGCGCGTGTGATGGCCGATCTGGACGACGTCGTCCGCGCGATCATCCTGCGCTGCGCCCTGCCCCTCCACCATCCTGCGGATGGTCCCCCTCCCCATGCTATGCATGGGGAGGATCGATGATCGATTGCGTCAACGGGTGACGCGCACGCCGGCTCCCTGCTAGACGCTCCCCCATGACCACCACCGAAGCCGCCACCCGCCCCGCCGCCGAGACCATCGGCCATGACCGCCTCCGCCGCCTGATGGCGCGCGGCACCGCCTTCCTCGGGTCGGAGGTCGCGATCATGGCCGGCGCGATGTCGTGGGTGTCCGAACGCCACCTCGTCTCGGCGATGTCCAACGCCGGCGGCTTCGGCGTGATCGCGTGCGGGGCGATGACCCCCGAACTGCTCGACGCCGAGATCGCCGCCACCCGGGCGCTCACGACCAAGCCGTTCGGCGTCAACCTGATCACCATGCACCCGATGCTCTCCGACCTGATCGACGTCTGCGCCAAGCACAAGGTCGGCCATGTCGTGCTCGCGGGCGGGCTGCCGCCGGCGGGCTCGATCGACCGGATCAAGGGTTCGGGCGCGAAGCTGATCTGCTTCGCCCCGGCGCTCGCGCTGGCGAAGAAGCTGATCCGCTCGGGGGTCGACGCGCTCGTCGTCGAGGGCATGGAGGCCGGCGGGCATATCGGCCCGGTCTCGACCTCGGTGCTCGCGCAGGAAATCCTGCCCGAGGTCGCCGACCAGGTGCCGGTGTTCGTCGCCGGGGGGATCGGGCGCGGCGAAGCGATGGCGGGCTATCTCGAAATGGGCGCGGCGGGCGTCCAACTCGGCACGCGCTTCGTCTGCGCGACCGAATGCATCGCCCACCCCAATTTCAAGAAGGCGTTCATCCGCGGCGCCGCGCGCGACGCGATCGCCTCGGTGCAGATCGACCCGCGGCTCCCGGTGATCCCGGTGCGGGCGTTGAAAAATGCCGGGGGCGAGCTGTTCACCGCGAAGCAGCGCGAGGTCGCCAAATCGCTCGACGAGGGCTCGATCGCGATGGCCGAGGCGCAGCTGCAGATCGAACATTATTGGGCGGGTGCGCTGCGCCGCGCGGTGATCGACGGCGACATCGAACATGGCTCGGTGATGGCCGGGCAGTCGGTCGGCATGGTCACCAAGGAGGAACCGCTCGCCGACATCCTGCGCACGCTGATCGACGAGGGCGCGCACGCGCTGGAGCGGCGCTCGGTGTGATACTCCCTCTCCCCGGCGGGGAGCATCGGGCCGGTCATGCCCGCGGCATGACCTGAACAACGCGGGGCGTTGTTCACCCGATGCTGGTCGGGGTGAGGGGGAGCGACGCGCCAGCGTCGCGTCCCACGTCGGAGGTCGGAGCCCCTCACCCAACCCTCTCCCAAAGGGAGAGGGCTCTTACGGCGTATGCGCGCTGGCCAGCTGAACACCCGGCTGCGCTGCAGGCGTTTCGTCGGCATCGTTCGCCGCGATCGTTGTCGCCGCGGGATCGACCGCATCGACCGGCGGCGCACCACGTAGCTCGACGGTCGCGCCGATGTCGGTGACGCCGTACAGCGCCTTGGCGAAGGCGATCGGCAGATGCACGCAGCCATGCGATTCGCGATAGCCCGGCACCCCGCCGGCATGCAGCGCGACGCCGTCCCAGGTCAGCCGCTCCATGAACGGCATCGCCGCCTCATGATAGAGGTTGGACTTATGCTCGACCTGCTTCTGCAGAATGGTGAAGCTGCCGACCGGAGTCTCGTGGCCGTCGCGGCCGGTCGAGACGGTCGAAATGCCGATCAGCGCGCCGCCGCGATAGACGAAGGCGACCTGGCGATCGAGATCGACGACGATGTTGACCGCGCCGGCGGTCGCGACATCGGGCTGCCAGAGGAAGTCGCCCGCCTTGAGCGTATCGGCCTGGTCCTCGCTGAGCGGTGCCGGCGCGACGACCGCGCTCGACGGCGACTGGGCGTACGCGGCGATCGGGGACAGACAGGCAAGCATCGGTGCGGCAGCGGCGAAGATCAGTGTCGGGAAAAGCCGCATCGAATACACTCCCTTGTCTTGCGACGCAGGCAAGACGGCACCGCTCTCCCGGACGCTGACCCGGGAGGCACATGCGCGGTGCCTGTCTAGATTTCGGATGTGCTAACGCAGCATCGCGTCATTGGTGCCGCGCGGCGCGGTTTTCTGTTGACTTGTCCGAAAATGGGATGGTTGCGCGGCTTAGCGCGCGCCGACGCGCTCCGCGATCGCGGCATAGGCCGCCAGCCGCGCGACCGCCGCGTCGTGGATGCCGGGCGGCGTCACCAGCACGCCGAACGCCTCGGCCATCGCGGTGTTGAACGCGAGCGGCGCGCCCAGCGCGTCGGTGACGATGGCGCCCGCTTCGCTTGCGATCAGCACCGCGGCGGCGATGTCCCACTCGTGCCCCCAGCGCAGCGTCGCGACCAGATCGGCCTCGCCCGCCGCGACCATCGCGATCCGCAGCGCGATCGAATTGGGTTTGTGGACCGCGACCAGATCGGCGTCGCGTCGCGGCAGCTGGTCGGCGGGGACGCGCGCGCCGACGATCTCGCTGCGCGTCGCGACGCGGATTGGTGTGCCGTTGCGCCACGCCCCCTGCCCGGCCAGCGCGGTCCAGCATTCGCCGCGGGCGGGTGCGTCGAGCACCGCGAGCACTGGCCGGCCGCGGTCGACCAGCGCGATCGATACCGCCCAGCCCGGGCGCCCGCGCAGGAAATCGCGGGTGCCGTCGATCGGATCGACCACCCAGACGCGCTCCGCCGCCAGCCGGGTCTTGTCGTCGACGCTCTCCTCGGACAGCCAGGCGGCCTCCGGATCGATCTCGGCGAGCCGCTTGCGGACCAGCACGTCGACCGCGAGATCGACCTCGCAGACCGGCTCGCCGCCCGCCTTCTCCCAGCGCCTATACCCTTGAGTCGACCGCGCGAGCGCGAGCGCGCCCGCCTCCGCGGCGACCGCCTTTACCCGATCCAGCAGTGTTTCAGGCACCGGCGACGGTCATGCCGTCGATCCTGATGGTGGGGACATCGGTCGCGCGTTCGAAGCTCAGGTCGTTGGCGGGGACGAGGGCTGCGAACATGTCGAGAAGATTGCCCGCGATGGTGATCTCGGCTACCGCGGCGGCGATCTCGCCATCCTCGATCAGAAAGCCCGCGGCGCCGCGACTATAGTCGCCGGTGACGCCGTTGACGCCGTGGCCGATCAGCTCGGTGACGAACAGGCCGCGCTTGACGTCGGCCATCAGGTCGCGCGGCGAGAGCGCGCCGGGGGCGAGGTAGAAATTGGTGGTGCCGGCGCTTGGCGGCCCGCCGATGCCGCGCTGGGCGTTGCCGGTCGGCGCAAGGTCGAGCTGCCGTGCCGAGGCGCTGTCGAGCAGCCAGCCGGTAAGCATCCCGTCGGCGACGATCTCGCGGCGCGCGGTCGGCAGGCCTTCGCCGTCGAACGGCTTGGAGCCGAGGCCGCGGATCCGCAGCGGGTCGTCGACGATCGATATGCCCTTGGCGAATACCGGCTTGCCGAGCATCTCGAGCAGGAAGCTGGTGCGGCGCGCGATCGCCCAGCCGGTGATCGCGCCCGCGAAATGGCCGAGCAGGCTCGAGCCGACGCGCGGGTCGAACAGGATCGGCATCGTGCCCGACGACAGTTTCGCGGGATCGAGCCGCGCCACCGCGCGCTCGCCGGCGCGCCGGCCGATCGTCTCGGGGCCTTCGAGGTCGGCGAGATGGCGCGTCTGGCGATAGGCATAGTCGCGCTGCATGCCGCTGCCCTCGCCCGCGATCACGCTCGCCGAGCAGCCATGGCCGCTGGTCGCATAGCCGCCCGCGAAGCCGTGGCTGGTGGCGAGCGCGACGATCGTGCGGCCGGTGCTCGCCGAGGCGCCCTCGCTGTTGGTG
>NZ_CALMAW010000137.1 GCF_937859915.1 uncultured Sphingomonas sp.
CTGCGCGAGCATCGCGGCGGGCACGTCGGCGCCGAGCGCGCGGTCGGCGACGGGCACCGCGCGCGGCGGATCGAACCAGGCGGTGACCGATCCCGGCGCGCGGCCGGTCAGGATCGCGACCGCGTTGACCGCCTGCGCGAAGCTGGTCTCGAGCGCCGGAATGGTCGCGGCGGTCTGCTCGCGCTGCGCGCGCGCCTGGGCGAGGTCGAGGCTCGAGACCAGCCCCGCCTTGACCCGCCAGCCGACGAGCTGGAGCGTTTCGTCCTCGGTGGCGAGGTTGGAGCGCGCGATCGCCAGCCGCTCCTGCGCCGAGCGCGCGTTGACATAGTCGAGTGCGACCTCGGCGACGATGGTGCGCTGCGTGTCGCGCAGGCTCTCCGCAGAGCTGGCATAGTCGCCCCGCGCCGCCTCGACCGAACGGCGGACGCCGCCGAACAGGTCGACCTCATAGGCGGCATCGAGCCCCGCATCGAACTGATTATAGCTGCCGCTAGTCGCGAAGGAGGTGGCGCCGACGCTGCTGCCGGTCCCGAGCCCAGGCGTCGCGACGGTGAGCGCCGAGCCCTTGCCGAGCAGCGCGGTGCGTCCCGCCGACCCGTTGGCGGTGAGCGTCGGAAACAGCGATGCGCGCGCGCCCCGGTAGGTCGCGCGCGCCTGCCGCAGCCGGGCGCCGGCGGCATCGATGTCGGGATTGGCGGCGAGCGCCATCGTCACCAGCCGGTCGAGCAGCGGATCGCCGAGCGCCGCCCACCAGGTCGCGAGCTCCTGCTCGTCGGGTGCTGCGGCGCCGGGTGCGACGTCGGCATGATATTGGTCGGGCACGCCGATCCTGGCCGCCGAGGGCGCATGATAGTTCGGCCCAACCGTGCAGCCCGACAGCGCAAGCGCCAGCGACACGGCCGCCGCCGCACACACTCGTCCCGCCGTTGCTGCGTTCCCCTTGCCCATCACGTCCTGATAGCGTCGCCTGCCGCAGATGCGAAAGCCCAAACGGTGCGCCGGCCGGCTCAGCGTGTCGCTTCCGCGATCAATGCGTGCACCAGCGCATCGGTGCTGTCGACCAGCGGCACCGCGCAATCGGCAGCGCCGAGCAGCAAGGGCACCTCGGTACAGGCGGCCACGATCACCTCCGCGCCCCGCGCGACAAGACCGGCCGCGAGCGCCGCCATGCCCGCACGTGCAACAGCGCCGGTCTCGCCCGCCTTGACGCCGTAGATCAGCGCCATGAAGCCCGGCTGGTCCTCGGTGAGCAGCACGTCATAGCCCGAAGCGGCCAGCGGCGCCTGGTAGAGGTCTGCACCGAGGCAGGCGTCGGCGGCGAGCAGCCCGATCCGCCGTGCCTGCGGATGGTCGCGCGCGATCGCGGCGATGGTAGCGTCGATCATCGAGACCAGCGGGATCGCGGTGCCGGCCTGGATGTCGTCCGCCCAGGCATGCGCCGAATTGCACGCGATCGCGAGCATATCCGCGCCCTGCCGTTCGAGCCCCTGCGCCATCGCGACCAGCACGGACTCGGGCGACGGACCGTCCTGCTCGATCGCGGCGTTGCGGTCGGGCACCTGCGGATTGCAGTCGACCAACAGTCGGAGGTGATCGGCATCGCGCCTTGCCGGCGTTGCCGCAAGCAGCCGCGCCATCAGGTCGACGGTCGCGGCCGGCCCCATGCCGCCGAGGATGCCGATCGCGCGGCTCATGCTTGCGGCACACCCTGCGCGAGCACCGGCCGATAGGCGTAGAGCGCGGGCGATCCGCCGGTGTGGACGAACAGCACATTCTGGCCCGCGGTCCAGCGGCCTTCGCGGACCTGGCCGATCAGCCCCGCCATCGCCTTGCCGGTGTAGACCGGGTCGAGCAACACGCCCTCCTGGCTGGCGAGTAGCCGAACCGCCTCGACCATCGTATCGGTGGGCAGCGCATAGCCGTCGCCGACCCAGCGATCGTCGACCACCGTCTTGCCCATCGCGATCGCGGCGTCATGGCCGAGCAGCGTCGCGGTCCGCGTCGCGAGACCTTCGACCAACGCGGTCTGCTCGGCTTGCGGCCGCCGCACGCTGACACCGCTGAGCGGCATCCCCGAACGCGCGCTCTCGAGCCCAACGAGCAGCCCGGCATGCGTCCCCGCACTACCGCTCGCGCAGACCACCGTATCAAACGCGACGCCCATGTCCGCCGATTGCGCGACGATCTCGCCCGCGCAGGCGACATAGCCGAGCGCACCGAGCGGGTTCGAGCCGCCGCCGGGGATGACATAGGGCCTGCGCCCCTCACCCTTGAGCGCCTCGGCGATGCGCGCCATGCCCGCGGCGAGATCGGTGCCCGCAGGCACGACCTCGATCGATTCGACGCCGAGCAGATCGAACAGGAAATTATTGCCGGTACCTTCAGCGTCATAGGTGCCGGCGTGGCGCTCCTCGATCAGCAGTCGGCATTTGAGCCCCTCCTTCACCGCGGCGGCGGCGGTCAGCCGGCAGTGATTGGACTGTGGCGCGCCGGTGGTGACCAGCGTGTCGGCGCCCTGCGCCAGCGCGTCGGCGACGAGAAATTCAAGCTTGCGCGTCTTGTTGCCGCCCGCGGCCAGCCCAAGCTGGTCGTCGCGCTTGATCCACAGCCGGGGGCCGCCGAGCAGCGCCGACAGACGGTCCATCGGTTCGATCGCGGTATAGCCGGCGGTATAGCGGCGGCGGGGAAAGCGGGCGATGCTCATACTGGAAAGCTCCGTTGCGGGACTGTCGCCATGACGCGCCGCCCCGCGGGCCGCAACCCCGCCACCATGGCGGATCGTGGGCTAATGGTCCGGGATCGTTACCAGACCGGTCTGACTATTGGTCCGAATCGGGCGGAGCGTAAGGCTTATTTAGCGACCTTCGGTGCAGAACCAGGCGGATATTCGCGCTCGTGCGCGCTTCGAGGATTCCCGCCGATGGACCTGCCGCTGATCAAGCCCGAACCGCCGAAGCTCAGCCGGATGCTCGCCGGGCTCGAGGCGATCGAGGCGTCGGGGACGTACAGCAACAACGGCCCCGTCGTCCGCCGCTTCGAGCAGGCGGCGACCGAGCGGCTGTTCGGCGGGCGCGGCGGGTGCCTGGCGGTCTCCAACGCGACGCTCGGGCTGATGATCGCGCTGCGCCACGCGACGATGCGCCAGGCGCCGGGGCGCCAGCTGGTCCTGATGCCCGCCTTCACCTTCGCGGCGACCGCGCAGGCGGCGGCCTGGGCCGGGCTGACCCCGCTGCTCGCCGATTGCGATCCCGACGATTGGTCGTTGTGCCGTCACGCCGAGGAGACACTCTTCGCGGAACATGGCCAGCGCATCGCCGCGGTGATGCCCTATGCGACCTTCGGCAACGGCATCGATCTCGATCGCTACGCCTGGCTAGCACGGCGGCACGACGTCGCGGTCGTCGTCGACGCCGCCTCGTCGCTGGGCTCGCTCGATGCCGAGGGCCGCGGCTTCGGCACCGGCAGCCCTTTCCCCGTGGTCTATTCGATGCACGCGACCAAGCCCTTCGCGACCTCCGAGGGCGGCCTGATCCACTGCGCCGACACGGCGGTGATCGAGACGCTGCGTGCGATGGCCAATTTCGGCTTCGCGGGCGGGCGCTCGGCGACGCTGCCCGGGCTCAACGCCAAGCTCGCCGAAATCCCCGCGCTGATCGCCGAGGCGCGGCTCGCCGACATCGGCGCGATCGTCGCGCAGCGCGAGACGTTGGCGGCGCGCTATCGCGAGCGGCTCGCCGGCTTCGCCTTCCAGAGCCCGCGCGGCCATGCCCAGGCGGCGCAATTCATGCCGGTGTTGCTGCCTCGCGCGCTCGCCCCGCACCGCAGGACGATCGTCGAGCGGCTCGGCATGGCCGGCGTCGGCGCCGGCACCTATTTCAGCCCCCATCTCGGCGAGCAGCCCTGGTTCCGCGAGACCTGCGTGATCGCCGCGCTCCCGGTCACCGACGATATCGCTGGCCGGATGCTGGCGCTGCCGCTGACCGACGCGATGACGTCAGCGGATGTCGATCGCGTCGCGCTGACGCTGATCGCGATCTGCGACGCCTTGCCGCGCGTGCGGACCGTGGCGGCAACGCCGCGCGACCGCGTCCTCGGCACGGTGATCGTCGGTGGCGGCCCGGGCGGAGTCGCGTTGCTGTGCGCGGCGGGCAAGGCGGGGCGGCTCGATGCGCTCGCGCGCGCCGGCATCGCGGTCGTCGACCGCGGCGAGACGATCGGCGGGGGGCGGCTCGGTGGCTATGCGATCACCTCGGACAGTTCGGCCGAGACCTTCCTCACCGCTGACGGAGCGCTGCCCTCCGGTCTCGCTATTGCCGACGAGCCCGCGGGCCGCGCGATCGCCGAGCATAAGGGCGCGCTCGGCGTGCCGCTGCCCAAGGTCGGTGCCTATCTCGATCGGCTCGGCGGCGTGCTCGGCGAGCGACTGCGCGCGCTGGGCGGCGATGTGATCCACCGTCACGAGGTCGTGTCGTCGCAGCAGACCGGCGACGGCCTGTGGCGGACGCGCGCCCGCAGCCTCGCCGACGGCACCTCCATCGAACTGCTGTCGCGCGCCATCGTCATCGCCACCGGCGGTCACCAGCCCGCGATCCGGCTCGCCGAGCAAAAGGTTGCGGGCGCCTCGCTGGTCGAACGCTGCGGCAACCGGCTGATGCAGTCCGACACCGCGCTGGCGGACGGCGGCCTGGCGACGATCCGGGACCGCCTGCCCACGGACCGCCCGGCGCGGATCGCCATCGTCGGGGGATCGACCAGCGCGATCACCGCGGCGGTGCGGCTGCTCAAGGCCTCCCCCGCCCTGTCGATCGAGGCCGGCGGCATCGCGCTGCTTCACCGCCGCCCGCTGCGCCCCTTCTACCCGTCCGCCGACGCCGCGCACGCCGATGGCTACAGCGACTTCGGCCCCGACGACATCTGCCCCGTTTCGGGCTTCGTCTACCGGCTTGGCGGCTTTCGGCTTGAGGCGCGCGAACTCGTCGTCCATGCGCTCGGCATCGGCGGTCGCGTCGGCGATCCGCGGCTGCAGCTTCACCAGCTCTCCGGCGAGGACGACATGCACGCCGCCTATCTGCTCGACCGCGCCGACCTGGTGATCGCCGCCTTCGGTTATCAGCCGCATGCGCTGCCGCTGCTCGATGCCCGCGGTCGCGCGATCCGATTACGCTGCGCGGCGCCGATGCGCGGCCGCATGGTCGACGATCTCTGCCGCGTCGTCGATACCGACAGCATCGCGGTGCCGGGCGTCTTCGGCATCGGGCTGGCGGCCGGGTTCGTGCCGCACGGCAAGCTCGGCGGCGAAGCGAGTTTTCGCGGCCAGGCCAACGGGCTGTGGTTGTGGCAGAATGACGTCGGCCAGATGATCGTCGAACAGCTGCTGGCCGACCAGGATGCGGCGCGAGGCGCTCGCCGCGCGACCGCGTGACCTTTGTCGCGCCACCGACGATCAGCGTGGTGATGGCGGCCTATAATGGCGCCGCCTTCCTGCGCGAGACGATCGACAGCGTGCTGGCGCAGACCATGCCGGATTTCGAGATCGTCGTCGCAGACGATTGTTCGACCGACGATACCTTGGCTGTTCTGGCGGCGATCGACGATCCCCGGCTGCGCGTCATTTCCTGTCCGCGCAATGGTGGCCCGGCCGTCGCACGCAGCATCGCGATGGCGCACGCGCGCGGCCGCTATATAGCGGGGCTCGACCAGGACGACCTCTGTCGCCCCGACCGCTTCGCGCGCCAGCTCGCCTATCTCGACACCCATCCCGACGTCGTGCTGGTCGCCTCGACGATCGAGATGATCGCAGGCAGGACGGTGCGCCGCGACCCCTATCCCGACCTCGTCGATCCCGCCGAGATCGACTGGACGATGTGGCTGCTCAATCCGCTCGGCTGGTCGACCGTGCTGATCCGTGGCGAAGCGGCGCGCGCGCTCGATCCATTCGAGCGCGACGCCTATCGCTATGCCGAGGATTTCGATCTTTATGCGCGGATCCGGGCGTTCGGCCGGATCGGCCGCATCGCCGAGCCGCTGGTGCGCTATCGCATCCATGCCGGCGGCGCGAGCCAAGCGTTCGAGGACCGCATGATCAACGCGGCGGCCCGCGTGCTCGCCGATCGCTACACCGGCAATTTTGGAGACGGCGCGATGGCGGCGGCGCTGCTGATGAGCCGCCACGCCGCCTCGGGCTATGCGCCGCCCGACGCCAAGACGCTGGCCCGTTGCGGCGAGATCATCGCGGTGCTGCTCGCCGCGCATGGCGATGCCGCACCCGGCTTCGCCGCGAGCAGTGCCTCGACGCTGTGGTGGCGGATGGCGCGTGCCGGGCTGCGCACCGGACGCTATGGCGTCAGCGCGGCACTACGCGCCCGCCCGCGCTTCGCCGCGCCGCGCGACGGGCTGTCGGCCGCGATGCTCCGCGACCTGCTGATCGGCGCGGTCCGCCGGAGCGGGCTCCGCGGGTGATCGCCCGCAGACGGGAGGGGGAAACGGCGACGTCGCACGATGGCGTGCGATCGTCATGCCGCCTAGCGGCTGTCCGGTTCGCCCGCTACATTGCGGCGATGACCGGCAAGGACGAGATCGAGCTCAAGCTCCAGGCGGATCCGCTGGCGATTGCCACGCTGCTCGCCGACCCGCTGATCACCGATCATGCGCCGATATCGCGCGATCAGCTGTCGACCTATTATGATACCGACGACCACGCGCTGCGCCGCGCCGGGCTGTCGCTGCGGATCCGGCGGATCGGCGAACGCCGCATCCAGACGATCAAGACGGAGGGACGGGGGGCCGCGAGCCTTTTTGCGCGCGGCGAATGGGAGCAAGACGTCACCGCCGACGCGCCCGAACTCGACGACATCGCGTTCGTACTAGGCGACGCGCTGGCAGATGGCGTGCGGCCGCAGCCGATCTTCACCGTCGCGGTCAACCGCACGCGCGTCGTCCATGCCTTAGATGGCGCCCGGATCGAGCTTGTCGCCGATCAGGGAACAGCGACCGCGGTGGGTCGCGAATCGCCCGTCTGCGAAATCGAGCTCGAGCTGCTCGACGGCGACCGCGCCGCGCTGTTCGCGCTCGCGACCAAGATTGCCGCACGCGTGCCGCTCAAGCTCGGCGTCCTGACCAAGTCCGAACGCGGCTACGGCCTGCTCGCCGGCCGCGATCGTGCTGCCATAAAGGCCGAGCCGATCGCGCTGTCGCGCGACAGCGATGCTGCCGCCATGTTCGAGATGATCGCCGGGGCCTGCCTGCGCCAGTTCCGGCTCAACGAAGACAAGCTGCTCGAGACCGGCGCGGCGGAACCGCTGCACCAGGCCCGCGTCGGGCTGCGGCGGCTGCGCTCGGCGCTGTCGATCTTCCGGGACATGCTGGCCGGTCCCGAGCTCGACCGCTTCCAGGAAGAACTGCGGACGCTGGCGGCGCTGCTCGGGCGCGTGCGCGACGTCGACGTCCTGCTCGACAAGCTTGGCGATGAAGACGCGCTGCGCCGGCTCGAGGAGGCGCGCGCCGAGCGCCATGCGGCGGTCGTCGCCACGCTCGCCTCGCCCGCGATCCGCGTGCTGATGCTCGACCTCGTTGCGTGGATCGCGATCGGGCCGTGGCGCGAGGCCGCCGGCAACGCCGACATCCGCTTGATGCCCGCGCGGGACTTCGCCGAACATGCGCTCGACCGGCTGCGACGGCGCGTCAAGCGGCGCGGCCGCCACTTCGCCAGGTTGGACGAGGCGGCGCGCCACCGCGTCCGCATCGCGGGCAAGCAGTTGCGCTATGCCGCCGAGTTCTTCGCCGGCCTCTATCCGGGCAAGAAGCCCAGCCGCCGTCGCGAGACGCTGCTCGAGGCGCTCGAGGCACTGCAGACGCAACTCGGCCATCTCAACGACACCGCGAGCGGCCGCGCGCTGTTCGACGAACTCGGCATCGCCGATGCCGACGCGATCTTGGCGGCAGGCAAGAAGGGCAATCTTTCGCGGCTGCTGCCCAAGGCCGAGGACGCCTATGAGCGGCTGATCGATGCCAAGCGCTTCTGGCGCTAGCGGCGACGGCGCGATCGGCTATCGCCGCGGCTGACGCCGGACCGTCACAGGGATATGCGAGCGGTCGCGGCGCTTGGCGACGAGACGGGAGGACGACGGGCACGTGGCGACGATTGCGGTCTACAGTCTGAAAGGCGGCGTCGGGAAGACGACGCTGTCGACCAGTCTGGCCTGGTGCGCGGCGGCCGGGGGATCGGCACGACGGACCCTGTTGTGGGATCTCGATCCGCAGGCCGCCGCGTCCTGGCTGCTCGGCGCCGCCGACCCCGGTCGGGACGACGCGCAGTCGATCTTCACGCGCGCGGTCGAGGCCGACAGCCTCGTCCGGGCGACGCAGATTCCCAATCTGTCAGTGCTCCCGGCCGATCGGTCGCTGCGGGCGCTCGATCGGCTGTTCCACGAACTCGACAAGCGCAAGCGTCTCGCCAAGCTGACCGAGCGGCTGGGCCGGAGCTGGGACCGCATCATCCTCGACTGCCCGCCAGGCCTCACCGACACCGCCGACCAGGCGGTCCGCGCGGCGACGCTGATCATCGTGCCGGTGATCCCCTCGCCGCTGGCGCGTCGCGCCTTCCATGACGTCGCGCATCATCTGCGCGAGGCGCATGGCCGCGTCGCACCGATGCTGCCGGTGTTCAACATGGTCGATCGCCGCCGCAAACTGCATCTGGCCGCGCTCGCCGAGCATCCCGACTGGCCGGTCGTCCCCAGCGCCAGCCTGTTCGAGACGATGACCGCCAACCCGCCCTTATCCGGTCCCTTCCCCAGCGAGTCCGCCGCCGCGCAGGCGATCGCGGCCTTGTGGCGCGGGATCGAACGCCGGCTTGGCTGACCGCTCAGAAGCCCGATCGGGCGGCACGCGGCGGCAGGTAGACAGGCTTGGCCTCGGGGCGCTCGGTCAAGCGAACGACGTCCGCCTGCTCGCGCTCGAAATGCTGGCGAAGCCGTCCGATCATCTCGAGCGCGGCGACGCGGTATTTGGCCTTCTGCTCGAACACCCGGACGACCGACCAGTCGGCGAGATACGCCTTGTACAGCACGCCCATTGCGTCGCAGCGCCCGCGCATCCGCATCGACAGTTCGCGCACCACGGGGTCCGAGGACTGCAGCAGCGTCGGGAACACGGTCTGATGCTTGAACTCGGTGTAGGTCTTGAGCTGCAGCGCGAGCTGCCAGCGGATCTGGCCCAGCTCGACGGTCTCGAGATCGCCGGATCGGATCAGGATCGCCTCGGCCGCCTTGAGCGTCGAGCGCATATCGTCTTGCTGGCGCCGGATCGTCCTAAGCACGTCGTTCTCCCGTTGCTGAACGGATTGTCAGCCGCCGGTTAACGGGATCTTGCCTGGCGACGGCCAGCGTACCCCGGTTCGACTAATGTCGCGGACCGTGCAGACCGGCGCAACCTGCGAAAAAGTCAGCTATTCGAGCCGACGCGCGGCGACCCGCAACGCCCACAGGGCATCGGCTTCGATCGGTTGATACGCCCTGATGGTTCGATCGGATCGACTGGCCCCGCAGGGCGGTGATCCCGATAAAGACTGGTGCGGTCGAGAAGACTCGAACTTCCACGGCCTTTCGGCCACAGCGACCTCAACGCTGCGCGTCTACCAATTCCGCCACGACCGCACGTCGTTCTGCCCGCCATGTCCCTTCGCAAGAAGAGCCCCCGGCGGCCGGTAGGGGCGAGCCTCTAGCAAAGCCGCCCCCCCCACGCAATGCGCTTTATCCGTCGCTATGCATCAATGTGCATCGGTGTCCGCGAAGCTCAGGTTGAGCGCCTTGGAGCCTTGCGGCACGTCCACTTCGGCGCTGTCGAAATCCGCCGATCCCCTAGGCGGCAGCGCATGGACGGGGGCGCTGATCGTCCAGCCGTAGACGGTGTGGCCATTGGCATCGCGCAGCTCGGCGTGGATGTCGGGGACGGGCTGGCGGATCGCGGTCGGATTGACGATCCGGCCGGACACCGCGAACAATTCATTGCCCGTTGCCAGCGTACGGCGCTCGGGCTTGCGGATCACCTGCAACATCAGCGGGCTGGTCGTGCCCGCGGCGCTCGTCCAGCCCGAGAAGACGTGCGGCCCGAACCACGCCACGGTTGCCGCGACGATCAGCATCAGCGCAGCGGCGAGCGCTGCGAGCGTGGTCATCACCGTATTGCGGTTGCGGCGCGCGCGGAACGGCGGTGTCGGTGCATAGGGATCGATCGACGGCGGCGGCGCGCGCAGATCATCAAAGCCGTCGGATGGCGGCGAGGTCGCGATGCCCGTCGGCGGAACGCCCAGGTTCGAGCGCGCGCTGAGCGGGCGTCCGCCTTCGGCGTAGGCGGTGGGCCGTGCCGCGGCCGCCGGCATGGCCGGTGCGATCGGCGGGGAGAAATCGGTTGGTGGCGAATAGGTGTCGGCACCGCTCGCCACCATCGCCGGTTCCTGAAACCAACTGTGGCGGCAGGACGCGCAGCGAACCTGACGTCCGGTGGCACCGACCGCGCTGTCGGGCACCAGATAGCGGGTGCCGCAGGCAGGGCAGCTCAATATCATGCTGGTCGTCCGGCCTTTCCGTCTCGCGCAACTCGCCGGCCGGTCTAGGACGGCGGACGCCCGGCTGGCAAGCGCCGCGCTTGCCCCGGCCTCGTGGCATGTGCGAAAGCGCCAGGCGAGTTTCGGGCGAAAGGCAAAGGCGGCGCATGGCCGGTATCGTGCAGTTCGAGAATGTCGGCCTGCGCTATGGCACCGGAGCGGAGACGCTGTCGGACCTGAGCTTCAGCCTGGCGCAGGGCAGCTTCTACTTCCTGACCGGCCCGTCGGGCGCGGGCAAGACGTCGCTGCTCAAGATGCTGTATCTCTCGCAGCGCCCGTCGCGCGGCAGCATCCGCCTGTTCGGCGAGGATGTCGTCCAGCTGCGTCGGGCGCGGTTGCCGGGCTTCCGGCGCCGTATCGGAGTCGTCTTTCAGGACTTCCGCCTGATCCCGCATCTGTCCGCCTTTGACAATATCGCCCTGCCGCTGCGCATTGCGGGCGTCGACGAGCGCGACCTGGTGACACCGGTGCGCGAGATGCTCGCCTGGGTGGGTCTTGCCGACCGCGCGTCGGCGCGCCCGCCGACGCTGTCGGGCGGCGAGCAGCAGCGCGTCGCGATTGCCCGCGCGGTGATCGGCCGACCCGAAATCCTCGTCGCCGACGAGCCAACCGGTAATGTCGATCCCGAGATGGCGGCACGGCTGCTGCATCTGTTCGATGCGCTCAACACGCTGGGCACGACGATCGTGGTCGCGACGCATGACATCCATCTGCTCAGCCGCGTCGCCTCGGCGAACGTGATGCGGCTCGACCGCGGCCAGCTCCATGATCCGACCGGGGCGCTGCGCCATCCGCCCGGCGGCGGCGAGGCCTACGCCTGATGCTCGGTGCGTCGCAGGCCGATCGCCGGCTATTGCCCGAGGGCCGCCTCGCGGGCCCGATGCCGTGGGTCATCGCGATCATGATGTTCCTGACTGCGCTTGCCGCCGCCGCCGGCCTCGCGATGGGCGACGCCGCGCACCGGCTCGGCGGCGATCTCGGCCGCCAGGTCACCGTACAGATCGTCGCCGGCGATCCCGCGCTGCGCGACCACGAAACCGATGCGGTGCAACGCGTGCTCGGCCGCGAGGAGGGCGTCGCGGGCTTCCACAAGCTCGGCGGCGACGAGATGCAGGCGCTGCTGCGCCCGTGGCTCGGCGACGCCGGGCTCGACCGCGACCTGCCGCTGCCCGCGATGATCGACGTCGATCTCACCGCCGCCGGCCGTGCGCGGCTCGATCGCATCGCCGGCGCGCTGACCGCCGCCGCCCCGCATGCGCGGATCGACGACCATGCCGCATGGCTGGCGCCGCTGGTCGGGCTGATCCGATCGCTCGGGCTGCTCGCCGGCGGTATCGTCACGCTGATGGTGGGCGCGACCGCGGCGGCGGTGGTGCTCGCGGCACGCTCGGCGCTCAACACGCATCGCCAGACGATCGACGTGATGCACATGATGGGATCGACCGACGTGCAGGTCGCCCGCCTCTTCCAACGCCGGCTTGCGCTCGATGCGCTGTTCGGCGCGATCGTCGGGCTGATCGGGGCGATCATCGTGATCCTCGGCATCGGGCGGCGGCTGGGCGAGATCGGATCCGGGCTGGTCGGCTCGATCGCGCTGCCATGGACCGCCTGGGTCGCGCTGCTCGCCCTGCCGCTGCTCGCCGGGTTGCTGGCGTTGGCCGTGGCGCGGCTCACCGTCCAGCGCGCATTGGCGAGAACGCTATGACACGGGTCCTCGGCTTCCTCGTGCTGCTCTGGGCGCTCGGCTTCGCGCTGTTCGCGCTGACGCTGCCGCGCCCGGCGGACGACCGCGTCACCGATTCGATCGTGGTGCTGACCGGCGGCCCCGGCCGGCTCGACCGCGGGCTCGATTTGCTGAGCCGGCACAGGGCGCGACGCCTGTTCCTGTCGGGCACCGATCGCAGCGTCCGCAAGAGCGAGCTCGCCGCGCGCACGCATCGCCCGCCTGCGCTGTTCGATTGCTGCGTCGATCTCGGGCAGGAATCGGTCGACACGCGCTCCAACGCGATCGAGACCGCCGCGTGGCTGCGCGCGCACCATTATGCCAGCGTCCGGCTGATCACCACCGATTGGCACATGCCGCGCGCCCACGCCGATCTTGCGCGCGTGCTCGGCCGCGATCCGATCCTGATCGTCCCCGATGCGGTGCGCAGCCAGCCCAGCCTGCTGACGCTGTTCACCGAATATCACAAATATGTGCTGCGCCGGTTCGCGGCACCCTTCGGCTATTGAGGGCCCGCATGGCGCTGACCCGTTCGCTGCTGTTCCTGACGCTCGCCTATATCGTCACGATCGGCATGGTGCTCGCGGGCATTCCGGTCGCATTCGTCAGCCGGCGCGGCTTTTCGCATTATGCCCGGCGTTGGGCGGCGACGCTCGAATGGCTGGCCGACCACGTTCTCGGCGTACGGCTGCAGATCGAGGGCGAGGTGCCGCGCGGACCGGTGTTGGTCGCCGCCAAGCATGAATCGGCCTATGAGACGCTGGTGCTGATGGCGCTGCTCGACGATCCGGTGATCGTGCTCAAGCGCGAGATCGCCGACGTGCCGGTGTTCGGTCCGCTGACCCGGCGTCACGGCGTCATCCCGGTCGATCGCGCCGCCAATGCCGCGGCGCTGCGACGGATGCTCGCGGCCGCCGACGTTGCCAAAGCCCAGGCGCGCGCGGTGCTGATCTTTCCGGAGGGCACGCGCGTGCCGCATGGCGAAGCGCCGCCGCTGCAGGCGGGCTTCGCGGGGCTCTACGGGCGGCTCGGTCTGCCGGTGGTGCCGGTCGCGACCGACGCCGGGGTCAATTGGCCCAAGGGCGTGCGCAAGACGCCGGGCGTGATTCGGCTGCGCTTCGGCACGCCGATCCCCCCCGGCCTGCCGCGCAAGGCGGCCGAGGCGGCAGTGCACGCGGCGATCAACGCGCTGAACGATGGCAACGAACACTTCCGCCACCGTTCGTCCTGAGTAGGGACTGAGCGTAGTCGAAGGCCCGTATCGAAGGATCGCCAGGCCACATCCTTCGATACGCCATTTCGACAAGCTCAATGGCTACTCAGGACGAACGGTTGGTGGTTGGCGCGGCGGAGCGAGGGAAATGCCCCTAATGTTTCCGCCCGAAGTCCGGCGCCGGATCGTCCTGACCCTGTTCGAGGATCGACCGCCTGACCGCACGCGTGCGCGTGAACAGGTCGAACAGCTGCTCGCCGTCGCCCCAGCGGATCGCGCGCTGGAGCATGGTCAGGTCCTCGGTGAAGCGTTGCAGCATCTCCAGCACGGCTTCCTTGTTGGAGAGGAAGACGTCGCGCCACATCGTCGGGTCCGAGGCGGCGATGCGGGTGAAGTCGCGAAAGCCGCCGGCGGAGAATTTGATCACCTCGGAGGCGGTGACCTCCTCCATGTCCGAGGCGGTGCCGACGATCGTGTAGGCGATCAGATGCGGCAGATGGCTGGTGATCGCGAGCACGCGGTCGTGGTGCGCCGCGTCCATCGTCTCGACGTTCGAGCCGAGCCGCTGCCAGAATTCGGTCACACGTGTGACCGCCACCGGATCGGCGCCCTCGGATGGGGTCACGATGCACCAGCGGCCTTGGAACAGGCTCGCAAAGCCCGCATCGGGCCCGCTATGCTCGGTGCCCGCAACCGGATGCGCGGGCACGATGGCATGGCCGGGCAGCGCGTCGAGCAGTTCGGCGAGCACCGCCGCCTTGGACGAGCCGACGTCGGACACCACCGCGTCGGCGGGCACGTCGGCGGCGATCTCGCGCGCGACCGCGCCGATCGCACCGGGGGGTACGCACAGGATGACGAGGTCGGCGTCGATCACCGCGGCGCCCGCGCTGTCGGCGAAGTCATCGACGAGATCGAGCGCGGCAACGCGCGCCCGCACCAGCGGATCGGCGTCGTGGCCCGAGAGGCGGACGGTCGGCATCGCCTCGCGCACCGCGCGCACGATCGACGAGCCGATCAGCCCGAGCCCGATCACCGAGACACGCGCAAACGGCAGCATCAGCCGGCGACAAGCTCGCGGATCGCCGCGGCCAGCCCGCGCACCTGCGGTTCGGTGCCGATCGTGATGCGCAGCCCGTGGCGCAGCCCCTGGCCCGGCAGCCAGCGCACGATGAAACCGCGCTCCATCAGCCCGCCATAGACATGTTCGGCGGTGGTTTCGCCCTCGAACAGCACCAGCACGAAATTGGCCTTGGACGGCACCGCGCGCACGCCGGCATTGCCGAGCGTGGCGATCTCGGCCGCGAACCAGCCGCGCCATTCGGCATTGTGCGCCCGGCTCGCCTCGACGAAGTCGGTCGCCGCAAGGCTGGCGATCGCCGCCGCCTGGCCACCCGTGGTGACGTTGAACGGCGCGCGGATCTTGTGCATCGCCTCGATCACCTTGGCCGGGCCGTAGCCCCAGCCGATCCGCTCGGCGGCCAACCCGAAAATCTTCGAGAAGGTACGCGTCACGAGCACATTGGCGTGTGTCCGCGCGAGGTCGAGCCCGCCATCGTCGTCGTCCGGGTCGAGATATTCGGTATAGGCCTGATCGACGACGAGCAGGCAGTCGGCGGGGAGCCCGGCATGCAGCCGCGCGATCTCGCTCCGGGACGTATAGGTGCCGGTCGGGTTGTTGGGGTTGGCGACGAACACGACGCGGGTGCGCGGCGTCACCGCGGCGAGCAGCGCGTCGACGTCGGTCGCATAATCGCTGTCGGCGGCCTCGACCGGGGTCGCGCCGACGCGACGCGCCGCGATCGGATAGACCGAGAAGCCGTAGCGGACATAGAGCACCTCGTCGCCCGGCCCCGCGAAGGCGCCGGCGGCGAGGTGAAGCACCTCGTCGGATCCCGTGCCGTGGATGACACGGTCGGCCTCGAGCTCGTAATGCGCGGCGATCGCCTCGCGCAGCGCGGTTGCCCCGGCGTCGGGATAGCGTTCGAGCGTGCTGGCGGCGGCGGCGAACGCCGCGCGCGCCTCGGGCGCTGTGCCGAGCGGGTTCTCGTTGGACGAGAGCTTGGCGGCCTCGACGCCGCTGTCGGTGGTGGCGCGGCCGGGCACATAGGGCGCGATCGCGTCGATCCAGGGTTTCGGGGCGAGGACGGTGGTGGCGGCTGTCATGGCCGCGTCCTGTAGCGACGAAGCGCGCGCGAGGGAACGCCGTTCGCACGCCGCGACGCGTCGATCGCAGGCTGCCCCATAACGATACGCCGCGCGCATGTCGCCCGCAGCCGCCGATGCGCTGTCGCGTTAGGACCAGCATCAGCCCCCGGGCAGGTAAGGAGTGTGTAGCGATGGTTGCCGATATGCCGATTGCGTCGATCTATCTGATGATCGTCGGCGGTCTCGCGACCGCGCTCGCGATGGCGGCGATGCGCCGCGACGGGCTATGGGTGCTGGCGATCGGCCTGCCGCTGCTGCTCGCCGCCGAGCGCGCCGGACTGCCGCCCGCGCTCTTCGCCTGGGGGTGTGCCGGCTATGCGCTCGCGGTGCTGCTGGTCGCGGGTCTGGCGGCGATCCGGGTGACCGGCCTGCCGCTCGGCGCGGCGCTGGTTGCCGCGGTGGCGCTGACCGGCCTGTCGTCGATGCCGGCGGCGGCCTATCATCCCGATCCCGCGCCGCTCTCGTTGCACCGGCCGCCGACGATCGGCGTCCAGCTCGCCGCGATGCTGGGCACGCTTGCGGACGACCCGCGCTACGCCGATTGACAAGTCTTAGCGCCGCCCCCTAGCGGCTAGGCGATGGAGCATGACGAGCGGTTCGGCCACGCGCGCAGCGTCACCCTGCCCGGGCCGCTGGCGCTCGATGGCGGACAGAGCCTCGCGCCCGTCACCATCGCCTACGAAACCTATGGCACGCTGAACGCCGATCGTACGAACGCGGTGCTGATCTGTCATGCGCTGACCGGCGACCAGCATGTCGCCAGCGTCCATCCCGCGACGGGCAAGCCCGGCTGGTGGACGCGGATGGTGGGCCAGGGGCAACCAATCGACCCGGCGCGCCACTTCATCGTCTGCGCCAATGTGCTGGGCTCGTGCATGGGCTCGTCGGGTCCGGCGATGGCAGCCGCCGACGGCACGCCGTTCGCGATGCGCTTCCCGGTGATCACGGTACGCGACATGGTGCGCGCGCAGGCGATGCTGCTCGATCATCTCGGCATCGACACGCTCACAGCAGTCGGCGGATCGATGGGCGGCATGCAAGTGCTCGAATGGGCGGCGACCTATCCCGCGCGGGTGCGCGCCGCGGTGGTGATCGCAAGCGCCGCGCGCCATTCGGCGCAGAACATCGCCTTCCACGAAGTCGGGCGGCAGGCGATCATGGCCGACCCCAAATGGCGCGGCGGCGACTATTATGAGAGCGGCGATCCGCCCGCTGCCGGGCTCGCGGTGGCGCGGATGGCGGCGCACATCACCTATCTGTCCGAAGCCGGGCTCACCGAGAAATTCGGCCGGCGGCTGCAGAAGCGCGAGGCGGTCGGCTTCGGCTTCGACGCCGACTTCCAGGTGGAAAGCTATCTGCGCCATCAGGGGATCAGCTTCGTCGACCGGTTCGATGCGAACAGCTATCTCTACATCACCCGCGCGATGGACTATTTCGACCTCGCCGAAGAGCATGGCGGCCTGCTCGCCAACGCCTTCCGACAGACGCCGACACGCTTCTGCCTGGTCTCGTTCGACACCGACTGGCTGTATCCCACGCGCGAATCGCGCAGCATCGTCCAGGCCCTGAACGCCGCGGGGGCGGCGGCGAGCTTCGTCGAACTGTCGTCGCCCTTCGGGCACGACGCCTTCCTTCTCGACGTGCCGGAGTTGAACCGCGTCGTGGACGGATTTCTGCGGGCGGGCGGGCTGTGAGAATGGACCACCCTAACCCGTTCGTCCTGAGCGAAGTCGAAGGACGTACCCCGAGCGCGGCGCCTGAAGCCCGTGCTTCGACTTCGCTCAGCACGAACGGAATAAGGGCGTCATGAGCGAGACCCTCCGCCCCGATCTCGCGATCATCGCGCGCCACGTCGCGCCGGGCTCGCGCGCGCTCGACGTCGGCTGCGGCGACGGAGGGCTGATGGCAGCACTGCGCGACCAACGGCAGGTCGACGCGCGCGGAATCGAGATCGACGCCGCCAATGTCGCGACCGCGGTCGCGCGCGGCCTGTCGGTGGTGCAGGGCGACGCCGACGTCGATCTCGCGGGCTATCCGTCGGGCGCGTTCGACTATGCGATCCTCAGCCAGACGCTGCAGACCGCGCGCGCGCCCGATCGCGTGCTGGACGAGCTTCTGCGAATCGGCCGGCGCGCGTTCGTGTCCTTCCCGAACTTCGCCTATTGGCGCGTGCGGATGTCCTTGCTGTGGGGCGGGCGGATGCCGGTGACGCGCACGCTGCCCGAGGCCTGGTATGCGACCCCCAACATCCACCACGTCACGATCGACGATTTCCGCGGCTTCCTGCGCGAGCGCGGGATCGAGACTGAGGGCGCCTGGTTCCTCAACGGCGACCGGCTGACCAGCGCCGCCGCCGCGAATTTTCGCGCGGATCATGCGGTGTTCTTGATCCGGCGGGGTTGAGCCGCACGTTAAAGAACCCGTTCGTGCTGAGCGAAGTCGAAGCACATGCTATACACGCCATCGCTTGCAACACGTCCTTCGACTTCGCTCAGGACGAACGGTGAGGGGTCAGCCCCGCAGCACCGCCCCGAGCTTCGCCGCCGCGGCGACCACCTTGTCGGCGATCGCCTTGAGATCGGCCTCGGCAAAGCTCTTGTCGCCGGGCTGGAGCACCACCTCGATACCGAGCGAGATCTGGCCTTCGGGCACGCCCGCGCCGGTGAACGTATCGAACAGCGAGACCTCGACGATCGCCTGCTCGTCGGCGCCCGCGATCGCGCGGGTCAGCGCGTCGGAGGCGAGCCCGGCCGGCACCAGGAAGGCGAAGTCGCGCCGCACCGCCTGCAGCGCCGCCGGCGCGTAGACGGGGCGGGCACGGCCGGAGTCGCGTTTGGCGGGGATCGCGTCGAGATAGATCTCGGCGGCGACGACCGGCCCCTCGACGTCGAGCGCCTTCAGCGTCTCGGGATGCAGTTCGCCGAAGGTGGCGAGGATCAGCTTGGGGCCGAGCCCGAGCTTTCCGGACCGCCCCGGATGCCAGGTCTCGTCGCCCGGACCGACCAGTTGCAGCCGCTCGACCGGCGCACCGGCCGCCGCCAGGATCGCGACCGCCTCGGCCTTGGCGTCATAGGCATCGGCGGGGCGCGCCTTGCCCGTGCGCCAGCCGCGACTTTCGGCTTCGCCAGCGATCAGCACGGTCAGCGTCGGGCGCTCGGCATCCGCCAGATAGCGGCGGCCGAGCTCGAACAGCCGCACCGAGCGCTCGCCGCGATCGCGGTTGCGCTGCGCGGCGCGGGCGAGGCCAGGGATCAGCGACGGGCGCATCACCTTCAGATCCTCGCTGATCGGGTTGGCGAGCACCCATGTGCCGCCACCGAAGGGGGCCGCCTCCTTCTGCGAGAGAAAACTCCACGTCACCGCCTCGGCGAAGCCGCGTGACGCGGCGGCGCGGCGGGTCTTGCGCTCGAGCCGCTGCTCGGGGGTGGCAGTCGGCCTGGCGACGCCCTCGGCGCGCGGCAGCGGGGTCGCGGGGACATGCTCGAGCCCGACGATGCGGATCACCTCCTCGACCAGATCGGCCGAGCCGTCGATGTCGCGGCGCCAGCTCGGCACGGTGACCGGCCAGGCGCCCTCGATCGTCGCGAACAGCGCGTCCGAATAGGCGTCGGGCGAGGTAATCGCGCCGATCGAGAAGCCGAGCGACAGCAGGATGCGCGCCTGGCGCTCGGCGGCGACGTGCAGCCCGCCCAGCTCGGTGACGCGACGCGGGTGATAGGCGATGATGCGCGGCGCCCGCGGCGGGTCGCCGGCGCGCGTGATCGCGGACGGCGTGCCGCCGCAATGATCAAGCACCAGCTTCGTCGCGATCGCGAGGCCGTCGTCGAGGAAGGCGGGATCGACGCCGCGCTCGAAGCGCTGGCGCGCGTCGCTGGTCAGCGCCAGCTTCTGGCCGGTTAGCGCGATATGGTCGGGATCGAAATAGGCGCACTCGATCAGCACGTCGGTGGTCGTCTCGGACACCCCCGAATGCGCGCCGCCCATGATCCCGGCGATGTCGTGGACCTGCAAATCGTCGGCGATCACCGTCATCGAGGCGTCGAGCGTGTAGGTCTTGCCGTTGAGTGCTGTAACCGCCTCGCCTTGGGTGGCGCGGCGCGCGACGAGCGAGCCAGACAGCTTGGCGCGATCATAGACGTGCAGCGGTCGCCCGAGATCCATCGAGACGAAATTGGTGATGTCGACCAGCAGCGAGATCGGTTTTTGGCCGATCGCCTTGAGCTTGGTCGTCATCCACGCGGGCGATACGCCGTTGGTCACCCCCGACACGGCTTGGGCGAAGAAAGCGGGGCAACCCTCGGCGTCGTCCGTCCGCACGTCCGGGGCCGGCCCGTCGCCCGCGATCGGCGCGAGCGACTCCATCCGATAGACCTGCGCGAGCGGCTTGAGCGTGCCCAGCCCGAAGGCGGCGAGATCGCGCGCGATCCCGCGCACGCCCATGCAATCCTGGCGATTGGGGGTGATCGCGACGTCGAACATCGGATCGTCGAGCCCGGCATAGTCGGCATAAGGCGTGCCGACCGGGGCGTCTTCGGGCAGCTCGACGATGCCGTCATGATCCTCGCCAAGCTCGAGCTCGCGGAACGAGCACATCATCCCGTTCGACTCGACCCCGCGGATCGCCGCGACCTTGAGCGTCATCCCCGAGCCGGGGACATAGGCGCCGGGCGGGCCGAAGATGCCGACAAGGCCCGCGCGCGCATTGGGGGCGCCGCAGACCACCTGCATCGGCCCGTTGCCGGCATCGACCGACAGTATCTGCAGCTTGTCCGCCTGCGGATGCGGGGCGGCAGCGAGCACCTTGGCGATCACAAACGGCTTGAGAGCGTCGGCGGGGTTGGAGACGTCCTCGACCTCGAGCCCGACGCGAGTCAACGCGTCCGCGACCGTCGCGGCGTCCGCCGTCGTGTCGAGATGCTCTTTGAGCCAGCTCAGCGTGAACTTCACAGCGGCATCCTCGCGATAATAAGTCTCCGTTCGTCCTGAGCGAAGTCGAAGGACATGCTACCGAGCGCTACGCGTGAGGCATGTGCTTCGACTTCGCTCAGCACGAACGGTGTAGGGGGAAGCCCTGCGATCATGCGCCGATCCCCCCGCTCAGCGTAGGGATGTCGAGCGCGGCGAAGCCATAATGGCGCAGCCAGCGCAGGTCGCCGTCGAAGAAGGCGCGCAGATCGTCGATGCCATATTTGAGCATCGCCAGCCGGTCGATCCCGCAGCCGAAGGCGAAGCCCTGCCATACCTCCGGATCGAGCCCGCAGGCGGCGATCACCTTGGGGTGGACCATGCCGCTGCCCAAAATCTCCATCCAGCCGTCCGGCGCCGTCCCGCCGATCACGCGCTTGCCCTTGATGAGCGTGTAGCCGACGTCGATCTCGACCGAAGGCTCTGTGAAGGGGAAATAGCTCGGGCGTTGGCGCAGCACGATGTCGTCGCGCTCGAAAAAGGCTTTGACGAAGGTCTCGAGCGTCCACTTGAGGTGGCCGAGGGTGATCCCCTTGTCGATCACCAGCCCCTCGACCTGGTGGAACATCGGCGTGTGCGTCGCGTCGCTGTCCGAACGGTAGGTGCGGCCGGGCGCGATGATGCGGATCGGCGGGGGCGTCGTCACCATCGTGCGGATCTGGACGGGTGAGGTGTGCGTCCTGAGCAGCATCCGCTTCGCGCGACCCGCGCCGCCGGCCAAGCCGGCGCTGTCGGACGACGGGTTTTGCCCGTCGCCGGCCGTTTTCGCCTGCGCCTCGAAGTAAAAAGTGTCGTGCATCGCGCGCGCGGGGTGCGCGTCGGGGATGTTGAGCGCGGTGAAATTGTGCCAGTCGTCCTCGATCTCGGGGCCGGTCGCGACCGCGAAGCCGAGATCGGCGAAGATCTCGGCGAGCTCATCCATCACCTGGCTGACCGGATGCACCGAGCCGCCGCTCATACCGCCCGCCGGCAGCGACATGTCGAGCGTCTCGGTCGCCAGCCGCGCGTCGAGCCCGGCGCGCTCCATCATCGCCTTGCGGTCGCCGATCGCCTCGGTGACCGCGGTGCGCAGCGCCTGGATGCGCGGGCCCTGGAGCTGGCGCTCGTCGGGCGACATGCCGCCCAGCGTCTTGAGCAGCCCGGTCACCACACCCTGCTTGCCCAACGCATGCACACGGCATTGCTCGAGCCCCTCGAGCCCGGGCGCGCCCGCGATCGCGGCGAGCAGGTCGGCCTGCAACTGGTCGATGTCGGTTTGGCTCATCGCATCATCCACTTAATCGTCATTCCCGCGGACGCGGGGATCCATACGCACGGCGCCCGATTACGACGGACCGAAGCCCAACCCGATCGCAAGATCGCTCCAATCGGGATTGCCCTGCTCGATCAGCCCAATCTTCCACGCACGCCGCCATTTCTTAAGCTGCTTCTCGCGAGCGATCGCAGTCGGCATGTCATCGGCCATTTCGAAATAGACGAGGCGCGTGACGCCGTAGCGGCTGGTAAAGCCTTCGATCAAGCCTTCACGATGCTGGTGAAGGCGTCCGGCGAGATCGGAGGTGACGCCGATGTAGAGCGTGCCATGCTTGCCGCTGGCTAGGATGTACAGGCAAGGCTGGCGTTCACGCGGCATCGCGGCGTTTTACCAGCAGGCGCCGCGTTTATGGATTCCCGCCTTCGCGGGAATGACGGGGTGGGTCGCACATATGGAAAGGGCGCGGCAGCTTCCGCCACCACGCCCCTTCTCAACCCTCAGCGTATTGGCTTCACGCCGCGACGCGCGCACCCTCGGGGAGCGCGGCCTTGGCCTGCGCGATGATCGTCGAGAACACCGCAACCTCGTGCATCGCGAGGTCGGCCAGCACCTTGCGGTCGAGTTCGACGCCGGCGAGCTTGAGGCCGTGCATGAACACGCCGTAGGTCAGGCCCTCGGCGCGGACCGCCGCGTTGATGCGCTGGATCCAGAGCGCACGGAACGAGCGCTTCTTAACCTTGCGATCGCGATAGGCGTACTGGCCGGCCTTCTCGACGGCTTGCCGTGCGATACGGATCGTATTCTTGCGACGGCCATAATAGCCCTTCGCCTGATCGAGGATCCTGCTGTGCTTTGCGCGCGTGGTTACGCCGCGCTTTACGCGTGCCATCTATCCGTCCTCCTCAGCTGAGACCGTAGGGTGCCCAGAGCTTCACCCGGGGCGTATCCGCCTCGGAGAGAACGCTGGTGCCGCGGTTGGTGCGGATATACTTGCTGTTGTGGCTCATCAGGCGGTGGCGCTTGCCGGCGACACCATGCTTGATCTTGCCCGTCGCGGTCAGCGAGAATCGCTTCTTGACGCCGCTCTTGGTCTTCAGCTTGGGCATTTTCGACTCCTTCAACAGGGTGGACCCGGATCGGTCCGTCGATTGCAGACGCGCCACGGCAGCCCACACTGGCCGGGCGATCCCTCGATCGAAGCGCGGGCCTATAGGGGCAATGCCCCGCGCGTGCAACCACCGGCGCGACTCCGTCGCGGAACCGCGTCGTTTCGCGTCCGTTCAACGCCTTCGTGGCTACCACCCTGACCCCGCACACCGGCACGCCGGCATCCCGACCTCCCGTGCCGCCGCGTGCGCGCAGCCGATGGGACGCGCCGCTCGGCATCGGACTATCGATCATCGCCTGCCTGATCGGGCTGATCATTCTTGCCTGGGCGATCCTGTTCGTCACCAAGGGCCGCTTCCTCAAGCATCGCTTCGAGAGCATCGCGAGCAGCCTGTCGCAGCGCCAGGTGCGCGTGGCCGGCGACTTCCAGCTCTATTTCGATCCGGTCAACGTCAAGTTCGTGGCGGACGGAATGACCGTCTCCAACCCGGACTGGGCGTCGAAGCCGAACTTCTTCGCCGCCGACCATATCGACGCGCGCATCTCGACGATCCGCGCGATCTTCGGCCATTATCATGCGCGGTGGCTGCATCTCGACAATGGCGCGGTCGACATGGAGTGGGACAAGAGCCGCACGCACAACAGCTGGACGTTCGGCGACCCCAATAAGAAGGGCAAGCCCTTCCAGATGCCGGTGATCGAGCATGCCGCGGTGACCGGCACGACGCTGCGCTACCGCGACCCGAAAATGCAGATCGCGACCGACCAGAGCTTCGGCAATGTCGACTCGACCGGCACGCACATCGACGATGCGATCAGCTTCAAGGGCGACGGCGACTATCAGGGCCACGCCTTCACCAACCAGGGCAAGCTGCTCTCGCCCAACACCACGGTGACGCTCGGACGCACACAGATCGAGCTCCATGCCGATACCGGCAAGACGCATCTCGATCTCAACGGCAATATGCCGACGCTGACCACCATCGACGGCGCCACCGCCGATCTTGCGGTGCGCGGCCCCGATGCCCGGTTGCTGTTCGATCTGATGCACGTCGCCATCCCCGACACCCGCGCCTATCACTTCAAATCGCATCTCGAAAAGGTCGACGGCGACTATCGCTTCACCAAGCTGTCGGGTGCGTTCGGCGATAGTGATCTCGCCGGCAGCATGACGATCTCGCTGCCCAACGACCGCCTCAAGCTCGATGCCGACATCGCGTCGCACAAGCTCGACATCATCGATATCGGGCCGTTCATCGGCTATGACCCGAATACGCTAGCAACCAAGGGCGCGACCGCCGCAGCGACCACGCAGAGCAAGACCGACCATCCGCGCATCCTCCCCGACGCGCCGCTACGCGTCGATTCGATGAAGATGTTCGACGCACATGTCACCTACAAGGTCGACACGATCCGCGCCCCGCACGTCCCCGTCTCCAACGTCGCGCTGACGCTCGACCTCGACCACAATATGCTCAAGCTGTCGCCGCTGACGATGGACATCGCGGGCACCGGGCATCTGGCCGCCGACATCGGGCTGAACGCGCGCGTGCCCGCGGTCTACACGACCTACGACATCCGCCTGTCGCCGACTCCGCTGGGCAGGCTGATGTCCGGCTTCGGGCTCAAGGATTCGGGCACGACGGGTACGATCAAGGCGCGGATCAATATGTCCGGCACCGGCGATTCGGTGCGCAAGTCGCTCGCCACCTCGAACGGCCGCATCGCGATCGTGCTGCCCGCGGGCACCTTCTGGACGAGCTATGCGCAGCTGTCCGAATTCGACGTCGGCGTGTTCCTGCAGAAGCTGTTGCAGAAGCAGCTCAAGAGCCCGATCCGGATCAACTGCGGGCTGATCGCCTTCACCGTCAAGAACGGCGTCGCCGCGGCCGATCCGATCCTGATCGACACCGACAAGAACCTGATGGCCGCCAAGGGCGGGTTCAGTTTCGTCGACGAGTCGATGAACATCCAGTTCCGCGCCGACGGCAAGAAGTTTTCGGCCTTCTCGGGCCAGTCGCCCGTCGGTATCGGCGGCTATTTCTCGGCGCCAGCGCTGCACATCGTCAGCCCGCAGCTGGTCGAGCGGGTCGGCGCCGCGGTGGCGCTGGGCGTGGTCGCGACGCCGGTCGCCTCGATCCTGGCCTTCGTCGATCCGGGTGATGCCAAGACCGCAGCCTGTGGCCCGGTGCTGGCCGCCGCGCCCGCCTCCGCCCAGCATTCGGACAAGGGCAAGCCAATCTCGCTGCTCGGCACCAAGGGCACCAACGACCAACAGGCCGCCAAGCCGAAGAAGAAGTTTCTTGGGATCTTCTGAGGGCGCGGCAACCGGACGGGGACGACGGTGCTGTGATTCACATCCGTTCGCCCTGAGCCTGTCGACGTGCGTGCTTCACGCGGGGGACGCGTGTGGCACGTCCTTCGACAGGATCAGGACGAACGGAACGGCAGCCTATACCCGTTGCCTACTCCTCGATGCCCTCGACCAGCCAGTCGTGGAACAGGCGCACGGCGCGGCGCGACAACGCAGGTTTGCGGCACACGAACCAGTAGCTCAGATGGCTCTCGACTTCATTGTCGAACAGGCTGACCAGCCGCGGATCGTTGGCGCCATCATAGTGGAAATCGAGCATCATCGCGACGCCGAGCCCTTCGGCTGCCGATTCGAGCATGAGTTGGCCCGAATCGAACAGGTCGATCGCGCGCGGCTCGAGATCGGGCATGTCGAGCGCCTCGCGCCAGAGCGTGAAATTCTCGGGCATATCGCGGTGCAGCATGACCGTTGCGCGCGCAAGGTCGGCAGGCTCGCGCAGGGCATCGGGACCTTCGAGCATCGCGCGATTACCGATCATCACGACGCGGTTGCGCCCAAGGCGCCGGCCGTAGAGGGGCGGATCGATCTCGCGCGCCAGCACGATCGCGGCATCGAGCCCTTCGCCGAGCCGCGCGATCGCATGCGCCGCCGTATCGACGTCGATGTGCAGATTGGGATGTTGCGCACGCAGGCTGGGCAGGCGGTGGATCAACTGGCGCGACGCGTAAAGCGGGAGCACACCGAGCCGCAGCCGCATTATGTCGGCTTCGCCCGTCACCTGCTCGATCGCCTCGCTGAGCGCATCGAGCGCGGGCGACATCCGGGCGAGCAACTGCTCGCCGTCGCCGTTGAGCAGCATCGCCTGGTGCCGCCGCGCGAACAGCGGACGCCCGACGAAGCGCTCGAGCGCCTGGACGCGCCGGCTCAGCGCAGGCGACGACAGCGACAATTCCTCGGCAGCGGCCTTGACCGACCCCAGACGGGCGACCTGCACGAAGGCCTCGACAGCGGTGAGCGGTGGCAAGCGTCGCATCGACAGCCCTCCTAGCGGCGACCCAATAAAATTGTGCATTGCACATATTCGATGCAGGCGCGCGACTCCGATTACGCGCCAGCCCGTGGTCATTCCCAATGTGGCATGACATGCAGATTTTGCAACCGCGAGAATTCCGTTCGCACTTGCACAATAGTCGATTCAGGGTCAGAACGATCCTGCCTTTCAGGCATCCTCTCCTAAAACTTCAGGCCGTCCTCCGGGGCGGCCTTTTTTTATGCGCTCTGGCCCTCGCAGGCCGCTGACACGTTGCCTATCTCACGCACCCCTTACGGAGCGCATGATGGCCGACCTCGACTTGCCCGCCGATACGCGCACCCACAAATTGCAGGTCGCCAATGCGCGACCCGACGACAGCGGCCACGGGCTTGCGCGCCTGCCGCGCAGCGCCATGCAGGCGCTCGGCGTCACCGAGGGCGACGTCGTGGAGATCGTCGGCAAGCGCTCGACCCCTGCCCGCGCCGTATTGCCCTATGCCGAGGACGAGGGGCTGGATCTGCTCCGCCTCGACGGCCTCCAGCGCGCCAACGCCGGCGTCGGCTCGGGCGATTTCGTCGAGGTGCGCAAGGCCGAGAGCAAGCCTGCGCAGCGCCTCGTGTTTGCGCCCGCGCAGCAGAATCTGCGGCTCCAAGGCTCGGGCGCCGCGCTCAAGCGCAGCTTCCAGATGAAGCCGGTGACCTCGGGTGACGTTGTCTCGACCACCGGCCAGCAGCGCGTGACGCAGGAGGACCTGCCCCAGCAGCTGCGCCAAATGCTCAACCGCCCCGCTTATTCGTTGCAGGAGGTGCGACTGGTCGTCGTCTCGACGACGCCCAAGGGCATCGTCCACATCGACCAGACGACCGAGGTCGAGTTGCGCGCCGAATATGAGGAGCCCAAGGAGGCGCGCCGCGCCGACGTCACCTATGACGATCTCGGCGGCCTCGGCGACACGATCGACCAGATCCGCGAGATGGTCGAACTCCCCCTGCGCTACCCCGAATTGTTCGAGCGGCTCGGCGTCGAGCCGCCCAAGGGGGTATTGCTCCACGGCCCGCCCGGCACCGGCAAGACGCGGCTCGCGCGCGCCGTCGCCAACGAGAGCGACGCCGAATTCTTCCATATCGCCGGCCCCGAGATCATGGGCTCGGCCTATGGCGAATCGGAGAAGCGGCTGCGCGAGATCTTCGAGGCGGCGACCAAGGCCGCGCCGTCGATCGTGTTCATCGACGAGATCGATTCGATCGCGCCCAAGCGCGGCCAGGTCACCGGCGAGGCCGAGAAGCGCCTGACCGCGCAGCTGCTGACGCTGATGGACGGGCTCGAGAAGCGCGCCAACGTCGTCGTCATCGCCGCGACCAACCGCCCCGAGGCGCTCGACGAGGCACTGCGCCGCCCCGGCCGCTTCGATCGCGAGATCGTGATCGGCGTGCCCGACGAGCGCGGTCGCCGCGAGGTGCTCGGCATCCACACGCGCGGCATGCCGCTCGGCGACAAGGTCGATCTCAAGGAGCTCGCCAAGACCACCTACGGGTTCGTCGGCGCCGATCTCGCCGCGCTCTGCCGCGAGGCGGCGATCGAGGCGGTGCGTGGGATCATGCCGCGGCTCAATCTCGAGGAGCGCACCATCCCGCCCGAAGTGCTCGACGAGCTATGCGTGACGCGCGAGAATTTCCTCGATGCGCTGAAGCGAGTCCAGCCCTCGGCGATGCGCGAGGTGATGGTCCAGGCGCCCAATGTCGGCTGGGACGACGTCGGCGGCCTCGACGACGCCCGCGAGAAATTGCGCGAGGGCGTCGAGCTGCCGCTGAAAAGTCCCGACGCGTTTCGGCGGATGGGTATCCGCCCCGCCAAGGGGTTCCTGCTCTACGGGCCGCCGGGGACGGGCAAGACGCTGCTTGCCAAGGCGGTCGCGCGCGAGGCGGAGGCCAATTTCATCGCCACCAAGTCGAGCGATCTTCTCTCCAAATGGTATGGCGAGAGCGAGCAGCAGATCGCGCGCCTGTTCGCTCGCGCGCGTCAGGTTGCGCCGACCGTCATCTTCATCGACGAGCTCGACAGCCTCGTGCCAGCGCGTGGCGGCGGCATGGGGGGCGAGCCGGCGGTGACGGAGCGCGTCGTCAACACCATCCTCTCGGAGATGGACGGGCTCGAGGAGCTGCAGTCGGTGGTCGTGATCGGGGCGACCAACCGCCCCAATCTGGTCGACCCCGCGCTGTTGCGGCCGGGCCGCTTCGACGAACTTATCTATGTCTCGGTCCCGGACGAGGCGGGACGGCGACGGATTCTCGGAATCCATGTCGCGCGGATGCCGCTGGCGGATGACGTCGATCTCGATTCGCTCGCCCGGCGGACCGATCGCTTCACCGGCGCCGATCTCGAGGATCTGACACGGCGTGCCGGTCTCCATGCACTGCGCGCCTCGATCGACACGCCGACGGTGTCGATGGCGTGCTTCGAAAGCGCGCTCAAGGACACGCGCGCGTCGGTGACCCCCGAAATGGAGGAGGAATATGAGAAGATCGCCGCAACCCTGAAGCAGGACGCCATGGCGTTGCAGCCGATCGGCTTCGGATCGCCCGGGCAATTCGGGTCCAGGGACTGAAGGCGCCTTCGCTCGTCTTCGTCATCCCGGACCCGATCCGGGATCCATACGCGCAACGCCCGACGATCGAACGCAGCGTTCATGGGATCCCGCCTGCGCGGGAATGACGGTAGGTAGGGCTACGAAGCGTCTTCGGGCCGTGTCCACGCATACGCCCGGTCGACCGTGGTCACGATCACCCGATACCAGTCGTACCACACCGCCCGCCCCTTCTCGCGAATGCGCGCGTGCTCGGGATCGTCGCGCCAGGCAAGCGCGGCGGCCTCGTCGCGCCACCAGCTGAGCGTGATCCCGACACCGTCGCCGCCGCGCGCCGAATCGAGGCCGAGGTAACCGTCGCGCGCCGCCGCAGCGATCTCCATCGCGGCCGCCGCCCGCGCATAGCCCTCGTCGTCGGCGCCGGTGCGGCCGGACAGGAAGATCACCGCGATCGCGCCGGGTGGGGGAATCGTCATGCCGACCGGATAGACCGGACGCCGCACGCGACAAAGCGGCGAAGCGTGCGTCGCCGCCGCTTGCCGAGCGGGCACCATCGCCCCATAGGCGCGTTGATCGCGAACAGCGCTTGCCTTCACGCCGCGGGCTTGCCAACGCTGGCGGATGGGCGATGCCCCGGGTGGAGACGACATGACCGGTTTTTCCGCGGAACGGACCGCAGACCTCAAGCGCGGCAAGCAGGCCCCGGGCCCGCTGACGATGTTCTTTCGCGGCTTTCTGAAGCATCCCGTGATGGTCGGCTCGATCATCCCGTCGTCGAAGACGCTGATCAAGCGGATGCTGGCGCCGGTGGACTGGGCGAACACCAAGCTGATCGTCGAATATGGCCCCGGCGTCGGCACCTTCACGCGCCCGATCCTCGACCGACTGGCGCCCGACGCGACGCTGGTCGCGATCGATACCAACCCCGATTTCTGCGACTATCTCAAGCGCACGATCAGCGATTCGCGGTTGCAGATCGTCAACGGATCGGCTGCCGACGTCCGCCAGATCGTTGCCGATCTGGGCTTCGACCATGCCGACTACGCGATCTCCGGCCTCCCCTTCTCGACGCTGCCCGCCGGCGTCGGCCCCGAGATCGCCCAGGCGACCCAGGCCGTGCTCAAGCCCGGCGGCGCCTTCCTGGTGTATCAGTTCCGCCCGAGCGTGCGCGATATCATCGAACCCTATTTCGACCGCGTCGACCATGCCTTCGAGCCGATCAACGTGCCGCCCGCGCAGCTGTGGTGGTTCCGCAAGGATTGAGCCGCGGGAAGCATAGGGCTGGCCATGCCGCCCCTCTGATCGTCATCCCGGCGAAAGCCGGGACCCATAGACGGCAAAGCGCTCGGCAACGGAACGCTACGCTGGCCTCATAGCAAATCGTATCCATGGGTCCCGGCTTTCGCCGGGACGACGGGGAAAGCGGTGGCGCTCGCGCATCAGATCTCCGCGCCGATCCGACCGAAATTGACCCGGCGGGTCACCGAATAGTCGACCGCCGAGACGACGAAATAGGCAATCGCCCATTTGAACCGCGTCCAGATGTTGGAGCGGCGCCGGATCAGCTCCTCGCTGGCCTCGCGCGCGTCGCCGCATTCGGCCTGGGCATAGGTCCGCAGCCGCGCCGCGACGCCGGCATCGTCGATCCGCAGCATGATCTCGCAATTGATGTAGAGGCTGCGCATGTCGCAATTGGCCGAGCCGACATAGGCGACGTCGTCGACGACGAAGAGCTTGGTATGCAGCTTGGTCGGCTGATATTCCCAGATCCGCGCGCGCCGGCGCAGCAGCCGCACATAGCAGTTGCGCGCCGCCGCGATCGTCATCGTGTTGTCGGACTTGGACGCGGTCATGATCCGCACCGTGCCGCGTCGCGCCAGCCGCCCGATGCGGCGGAGCATGCCCGGATTGGGCGCGAAATAGGCGGCGATCATGTCGAGCCGCTTCCCCGTCGCGATGTCGCGGCGAAGTGCCCGCGCCCACGGACTGAGGCGCTTGGTCGGCCCGCCGAACAGCCAGCGCAGCGCACCCTCGCGCTGGCTCCAGTCGTTGAGGCCGCGGGTCATCGTGCGCATCTTGGCCTTGGGATCGCGCGCCCAGTCGGCGATCATGTCGAAATAGCCGGTAAGGTGATCCGCCGCCGGCCCGTCGAGCAGCAGGCCGAGATCGCGCCAGCCTTGATCGTCCACCGAGGCGAAATAGCTGTCGTCGATGTTGAACCCGCCGATCAGGACGCGCCGGCCATCGGCGAGTGCCAGCTTCTGATGGTTGCGCAGCAGATAACGCCGCCCGAAGCGGGCCAGGAAGCGGCATACCGACCCACCTGCTGCGCGCAGCGGATCGAAGAAGCCGGTAGGCGTGTCGTCGCTGCCGAAGCCATCGATGAGCAGCGCGACCGTCACGCCGCGTTCGCACGCCGCGACCAGCGCATCGCGGACCTGGGTGCCGACCGCATCGGCACTGTAGATATAATAGAGCAGCCGGAGTTCGTGCGCGGCCCCGTCGATCAGCGCGAGCAGTGCGTCGCGGCGCGCATCGCCCTCTAACAGCAAGGTCAGCTCGTTGCCGTCGACGGCGTAGTGGTTCGACTCCGCTGCAAAGGCGCCGGTCTGCGTCGTCGTGGTCACCGTCATCCGCCCCGTTGGCGGCAAGCGCGTGACGATTGCAAGCGCCGCGCCCGCCGCGGGCGGCTCGATTGACACAATGCCGCTCAGTCGCTAGGCGGACGGACTAATCGGACATTCCCGTTTGCAACATACGGAGCCTCCATGGCGCGCGTAACCGTCGAAGATTGTGTCGACAAGATCCCCAACCGCTTCGATCTGGTGCTGCTCGCGGCGCACCGTGCGCGGCAGATTTCGGGCGGCGCCGAGCTCACCATCGACCGCGACCGCGACAAGAACCCGGTCGTCGCGCTCCGCGAGATCGCCGACGAGACCGTGCTCCCCGCCAATCTTTCCGAGTCCGCGATCGGCGGCTTGCAGCGCGTGCGGATCGACGAGGACGATGCAGTCGACGAGATGGGCTCGCTGGCGCAGTCGGCCGAGGCGCTGCGCCTTACCGCTGCCGCCCCCGCGCGCAACCAGAATGTCGGGCCGGATTACGAATAACGGGTCAGGCGGGCGTCGCAACCCGCCCGACTACAAAGCCGTTCGTCCTGAGTAGGGACTGAGCTTGTCGAAGTCCCGTATCGAAGGACCGTTTCGCGAAGCCACCGCCCTTCGATACGCCATTTCGACTTCGCTCAATGGCTACTCAGGACGAACGGTGTTTCATCCTGAGCTGTGTCGCTAGCCGGCGGCCGCGCGACCGTCGGCGCTATGCTTGGATAGATCGTGCTCATCCTGCTCGATCACGATCCAGCGCATGTCGTTCATCTCGAGCTTGCGCCCGTCCGCGGCACGCACCGCGACCTCGCCGATCGGCAGCCCGTCGCGCCGGTCGACCAGCCGCGTGTTGCAGGGCATGCCCGCAGACGCCCAGCGCTCGCCCCATTGCCGGAGCGCCACCACCGCGGGCAGCAGCGCCGCCCCCTTGTCGGTCAGCCGATATTCGACCTTGCGGCGATCGTCCGCGCAGGGCAGCCGCTGCATCAGCCCATTCTCGACCAGCCGCGACAGGCGGTTGGCAAGAATGTTGCGGGCGATGCCGAGCGCGCCCTGGAATTGCTCGAAATGGCCGAGGCCATTGAACGCACCGCGCAGGATCAGGAACGACCAGCGTTCCCCGACCACCTCCAAGGCGGCAGTCAGGCTGCATCCCGTCAGGACGCGCCGGATCGTGTCTTCGTCCTCCAAGGCCTTCTCCTTGGACCATAGATAGGGTGGCGCACGCAAAAACCCAAATCCTGCGGTTGCGCAGGCGGCGGCGAGGCCACATCATGGTGTAGTGCTCAGACAATATGAACTCGTAGAGCGGGTCCGCCGTTACGACCCCGACGCCGATGAGGCGCTGATCAACCGCGCCTATGTCTTTTCGATGCAGGCGCATGGTTCTCAGAAGCGCGCCTCGGGCGATCCCTATTTCAGCCACCCGATCGAGGTGGCCGGCATCCTGACCGATCTCCACCTCGACGACGAGACGATCGCGACCGCGATCCTCCACGACACGATCGAGGACACGGTCGCCACCTATGACGAGATCGAGCGATTGTTCGGGCCGAACGTGGCGCGGATGGTCGACGGCGTCACCAAGCTCTCGAAAATCGAGGCGCAATCGGAGAACGAACGCGCCGCCGAGAATCTGCGCAAATTTCTGCTCGCAATGTCCGACGACATCCGCGTGCTGCTGGTCAAGCTCGCCGACCGGCTGCACAATATGCGGACGCTCCACCACATCCCCAACGAGGCCAAGCGCCGCCGCATCGCGCGCGAGACGATGGAGATCTACGCGCCGCTCGCCGAACGCGTCGGCATGTACGAGTTCATGAAGGAGATGCAGACGCTCGCCTTCCAGAATCTCGAGCCCGAAGCCTATGAATCGATCACCAAGCGGCTCGCGCAGCTCAAGGAAGGCGGCGGCGACCGCATCGCGCGGATCGCCTCGGGCGTGACGCTGATGCTCGGCCGCCACGGCATCCAAGCCGAGGTCTCGGGCCGCGAGAAACATCCCTACTCGATCTGGCGCAAGATGACCGAGCGCCACATCAGCTTTGAGCAGCTTTCCGACGTGATGGCGTTCCGCGTCGTCGTCGCCGACACCGAGCAATGCTATCGCGCGCTCGGCCTTATCCATGAGCGTTGGCCAATGGTGCCGGGGCGCTTCAAGGACTATGTCTCGACCCCCAAGCGCAACGGCTATCGCTCGCTGCACACCTCGGTGATCCACAATGAGAAGGTGCGGATCGAGATCCAGATCCGCTCCGAGGCGATGCACGCGCAGGCCGAATATGGCTATGCCGCGCACTGGGCCTATAAGCAGGGTACCGCGGCCGACATCGGCGGCACCAAGGTCAGCTGGATCCGCGACCTCGTCGAGATCCTCGACCATGCTGAGAGCCCCGAGGAGCTGCTCGAGCACACCCGCATGGCGATGTACCAGGACCGGATCTTCGCCTTCACCCCCAATGGCGAGCTGATCCAGCTGCCCAAGGGCTCGACCCCGATCGACTTCGCCTATGCCCTGCACACCGATCTCGGCAACCAGGCGGTCGGCGCCAAGATCAACGGCCGGCTGGTCCCCTTGCGCACCCCCATACAGAATGGCGACCAAGTCCAGGTGCTCAAGTCGGCGGCGCAGACGCCGCAGCCCGAATGGCTCAACTTCGTCGTCACCGGCAAGGCGCGTGCGCAGCTCAGGCGCTTCGTGCGCAACAAGGAGCGCGAGGAGATGATCGCGCTCGGGCGCAAATTCTACGACGAGATCGTCTCGCGCCTTCCCGCCCCGCTCGCCCCCAATGCGATGGCCGATGCACTGCGCCGGCTCCACCTTACCGACGAGAATGCGATGATGGAGGCGATCGCCAGGCGGACGATCGACGACACCGCGGTCGCCGAGGCGCTGATGCCGGGCGTCGAGGCGGCGGCGAGCACGCGCCCGATCCCGCACCGCGACGCGGTTTCGATCCGCGGGCTGACGCCGGGCGTCGCCTTCCAGCTCGCCGACTGCTGCCACCCGGTGCCGGGCGACCGCATCGTCGGGCTGCGCCGGCCCGACACGCCGGTCGAGGTCCATGCGATCGACTGCGAGACGCTGGCGAGCGGCCCCGAGGATGCCGACTGGGTCGATCTCGCCTGGGGCGACAAGTCGGACGGCGGCTCGGCGCGGCTGTCGGTGATCCTGCGCAACGAGCCGGGCGCGCTCGGCGCGATGGCGGGCATTTTGGGCGCGCACGCGGCCAACATCCTCAACCTGCGGCTGGTCCACCGCGACGGCAGTTTCCACACCTTCGTGGTCGATCTCGAGGTGCACGACGTCGGCCATCTGATGCGCATTCTGGCGGCGCTGCGCGCGGCGGACGCGATTTCCCAGGCGGAACGGGTCCGGCTCGGCGACGAGGAGCGCGGCGAGGCGGCGTAGCGACGCCCGCTCTCACCCTCCAACCGTCATCCCGGCGAAAGCCGGGACCCATAGACGACGGAGCGCTTGCTCAGATCGTCGAGGCAGCGAGCATGATCGTCGAGCGTTGCGCGGTTCAGCAACCGTGCCGAAGCTATGGATCCCGGCGTTCGCCGGGACGACGGGAAAGGCTGGCGTCAGCCATCGACGGCGACGCGAAGCCCGTCGCTCAATCCTCCGGGATCGGCCGCGCGTCCGTCACGGCCTCGAGCGGGATCGTGCCGTAGACGTGCGGGAAAAGCTGGCCGCCGCGCGATTCCTCCCAATGGACGATGTCGCCGAGCAGATCGAGATCGACCTCGGCGAGCACGAGATCGCTCAGGCCCGCGAAATGCTTTTCCGCCGTCTCTGCGACCTGCTCGGCGGTCGAAAGATGGATATAGCCGGCGTCGAGATCGATCGGCGCGCCCGAAAAGGCGCCGCGCCCTTGCCACGCGGCCCACTGGCCGGCGGTGAGGATCTTGTACGCCTTGCTCATGGGTGGAGATGCGCGCCGTGCCCGCACGGCCCCTGTTCGAGCTGGAGCGTGACGTGGCGGACCGAGAAGCGCTGATCGAGCATGCGGATCAACGCGACACGCACCCCCTCGGGTTCCGTGCCCTCGGACAATTCGACATGCGCGGTGAGGCTGGCATCGTCGCCGGCGAGCGACCAGAGGTGGAGATCGTGGACGCCGCACACCCCGTCGGCGACCGCGATCGCGCCGCGCACCTCGGACAGCGACAGCCGCGACGGGACGCCCTCGAGCAGGATCTGCGTGGTGTCGCGCAGCAGGCTCCAGGTCCTCGGCAGCACCCACAGCGCGATCGCCATGCCGATCACCGGATCGATCCACTGGAAGCCGGTGAGCTTGATCGCCACCGCGCCGATGATCACCGCGAGCGACCCCAGCTCATCGGCCATCACCTCAAGATAGCCGCCGCGCACCGTCATCGAATCACCGCGCCCGCCCGACAGCACCGCCATCGCCGCGATGTTGGCGACCAGCCCGAGCGTCGCCACCGCGATCATGCCGAGCGAGACGACCGGCACCGGATCGAAGAAGCGGCGGATGCCCTCGACCAGCACGAAGCCCGCGACGATGAACAGAGCGACTGCATTGAAGGCGGCGGCCAGAATCTCGAAACGACGATAGCCGAAGCTGCGCTTGTCGTCCGCGGGGCGCTTGGCAATGGCGAGCGCGGCGAGCGCGATGCCGAGCGCGGCGGCGTCGGTGAACATGTGCGCGGCGTCGGACAGCAGCGCGAGGCTGCCGAAGAACCAGGCGCCGGCGAGCTCGGCGCCGAGGATCGACAGGTTGAGCCCGAGCGCGATCGCGATCCGTCCGCTGCTGGCCCCCGCGGCATGATCATGGTGACCGCCCGGGCCGTGGCTGTGGCCGTGATGACCATGCGAATGGCCGTGGCCGAGATGGTCGTGGCTATGACCATGGTCGTGATCATGGCCGTGCCCATGATCGTGCGTGTGTGCGTTCATGATCGACCCTTAGCGCATTAGCGGCGCTAAGGTCATTACAGCTTGCTCACGTGCCCAAGGGGAAACCCACCCCGTCGCCCCGGCGAAAAGGGATCAGACGATCGCGTCCATCGCCGCGAGCATCGCCGAGCCGCCCTTTTCGGCCTCGTCGGCGCCGTGGCGCATGAAGGCGAACAGCTCGCGGCCGGTGCCAAGCGGCTGCGGCGGCGGCACGGCAGCGTCGCGCGACGCCCATTCGTCGGCATCGACCAGCGCCTCGAGCAAACCCGACTCGGCCGACAAGCGCAGCATGTCGCCGTCCTGCAGCCGGGCGAGCGGTCCGCCGCCGAGCGCCTCGGGCGAGACGTGGATCGCCGCCGGCACCTTGCCCGACGCGCCCGACATCCGCCCGTCGGTGACCAGCGCGACACGGAAGCCGCGCTCCTGCAGCACCGCGAGCGGCGTCGTCAGCTTGTGCAGCTCGGGCATGCCGGTCGCGCGCGGACCCTGGAAGCGCACGACGACGATCACGTCGCGCTCGAGCTCGCCCGCCTTGAAGGCGGCGAGCACGTCGTCCTGGTCGGTGAACACGCGCACCGGCGCCTCGATCGTCCAGCGGTCGGGTGCCACCGCGCTGGTCTTGAAGATCGCGCGCCCGAGATTGCCCGCGACCAAGCGCATCCCGCCGTCGGCTTGAAACGGACGGCCGGCCGAGCGCAGCATCGTGTCGTCGAGCGAGGCGGCCGGTGCCGGCTCCCATACCAGCGCGTCGTCTGACAGCCGCGGATCGCGCGTATAGGCGAGGAAGCCGTCCGCCGCGATCGTCAGGATGTCGCCGTGGAGCAGGCCGTGCTCGAGCAGAGTCGAGATCACATAAGCGAGGCCGCCGGCGGCCTGGAAATGGTTCACGTCGCCCGCGCCATTGGGATAGACGCGCGCGACCAGCGGGATCGCCGCCGACAGCCGGTCGAGATCCTCCCAATCCATGACGATGCCCGCCGCGCGCGCGATCGCGGGCAAATGGATCGCATGGTTGGTCGAGCCGCCTGTCGCAAGCAGCCCGATCGCGGCGTTGACGATCGCCTTCTCGTCGACGACCTGCCCAAGCGGGCGATAGTCATTGCCGTCCCAGCCGATCTCGGCGAGCCGGTGCACCGCGGCGCGGGTCAGTTCCTGGCGCAGCTTGGTGCCCGGATTGATGAAGGCCGCGTTGGGGACGTGCAGCCCCATCATCTCCATCATCATCTGGTTGGAATTGGCGGTGCCGTAGAAGGTGCAGGTGCCGGCGCCATGACAGGAGGCGCTCTCGCTCTCGAGCAGTTCCTCGCGGCCGCATTTGCCCTCGGCGTAAAGCTGGCGGATGCGCTGCTTCTCCTTGTTGGCGAGGCCGGTCGGCATCGGGCCGGCCGGGATCAGCACCGCGGGGAGATGGCCAAAGCGCAGCGCGCCGATCAGCAGGCCGGGGACGATCTTGTCGCAGATGCCGAGCATCGCGGTGCCCTCGAACATGCCGTGGCTGAGCCCGATCGCGGTCGACATCGCGATCACGTCGCGGCTGAACAGCGACAAGTCCATCCCCGGCAAGCCCTGCGTCACGCCGTCGCACATCGCCGGTACGCCGCCCGCGACCTGCGCGGTGGCGCCGACCTCGCGGGCCCATAGCTTCATCTGCTCGGGGTAGCGATAATAAGGCTGATGCGCGGACAGCATGTCGTTGTAGGCGGTGACGATGCCGATGTTCATCGCGCCGCCCGCGCGGATCGCGGGCTTGTCCTCGCCCGAGGCGGCAAAGCCGTGCGCGAGATTGCCGCAGCCCATGCGCGAACGGTCGACGCCGACGTCCCGCTGCGCCGCGATCAGATCGAGATAGCGCCGCCGCGTCGGCCGCGACCGCTCGATGATGCGCGCGGTGACGGCTTCGACGGCGGGATGAAGCTGGGTCATGTCACGCTCCCGTTCCCCGGCGAATCCCGGGGTCCAGAGTTACAGGCATAGCATAGGCTTCCCTAGACTCCGGCTTTCGCCGGAGAACAGAAAAGGCGAAACTCACGCCTTGCGCCAGTGGATGTCGATCGGCTGCTCGGCATCGGCGAGCACGCGGCCGATCGGCCAGTCGGATGCGTCGCCCTGCTCGATCGCCTCTTCCAGGACGCGCTTCTTCTCGTCGCCGTCGATCGTGACGAGGATCGCGCGCGCGGTCAAAATCGCCGAGCGGGTGAGCGTGACGCGCGCGACGGCGGCCTCGGGCGGCAGCGGATCGGGGGTGAGGCCGATCGCCTTCTTGGTCGAGGACAGCGCCTCGTCATAATCGGGGCCATGGAAGATCGATGCGGTGTGGCCGTTGGCGCCCATGCCGAGCCAGACCAGGTCGACCGGCCATTTGAGGTCGGCGAGCCGCGCGTCGGCCGCCTCGCCGGCCTGGCGCACGCCCAGCTTGCCCGCGGTCAGCGGCACCACGCGCGCGCCGAGCGGCATGAAGTAGCGCGCGAGCAGATTGGCGTTGCTCAACGGATCCGTGACGTCGACCAGCCGGTCGTCACCAGGAATGATCGTCACGCGCTTCCACGGGAATTTCTTGGTCTTGAGCTTCTCGAACACCGGGATCGGCGACTTGCCGCCGGGCAGCGCCAGCAGGCATTCGTTGCGCGCGTCGATCGCGCTCTCGATGATGAAGGCGACGTCACCCGCGACCGCTTCGGCCAGCTCTTCGGCATTGTCGTAATCCCACCATTCGGCTTCAATCATGCCAGTGCACTCCATCTCGTTCGGTGAGCGCAATCGCAGCGGACGGCCCCCAGGTTCCCGCCGCATAGGGGCGGGGTGTGACGTTGGCGGCCTTCCAGCCGTCGCGGATCGCGTCGATCCATTCCCATTGCGCCTCGACCTCGTCGCGCCGGACGAACAGGGTCGGGTCGCCTTCGATCAGATCGAGCAACAGGCGCTCATAGGCGATCCGGCGGCGGAAGCCAGCGAAGGCCGAGGTCAGCGACAGGTCGAGCGGCACCTCGCGCAGCGTGATGCCCTCGCGGCCGAGCCCGGGCTCCTTGACCATCACCAGCAGCCTTATACTCTCTTCTGGCTGCAAGCGGATCACCAATTTGTTCGATTGGAGCACGCCGCCGCGCCCGCCGAAGATCGAGTGCGGCACCTCGCGGAACTGGATGTAGATTTCGCTGTGGCGGTTGGGCAGCCGCTTGCCGGTGCGCAGATAGAAGGGCACGCCGTGCCAGCGCCAATTGTCGACATGCGCCTTGACCGCGACGAAGGTCTCGGTGTCGGACGCGCGACCGAGCTCGTCGATATAGCCAGGCACCGCCTGCCCCGCGACCGCGCCCTCGGCATATTGACCGGTGACCGAATGGCTGGCCGCGGTGGCGCGATCGATCGGGCGGAGCGAGCGCAGCACCTTGACCTTCTCGTCTCGCACCGCCGCGGGGCCGAAGGTCGCGGGCGGCTCCATCGCGACCAGCGCCAGCAATTGCAGCATGTGGTTCTGCAGCATGTCGCGCAGCGCGCCGACGCCGTCATAATAGGAGACCCGCCCCTCGAGCCCAACCGTCTCGGACACGGTGATCTGGACGTGCTCGATCCCCTCGGCATTCCACAGCGGCTCGAACAGGCGGTTGGCGAAGCGCAGCGCGAGCAGGTTCTGCACCGTCTCCTTGCCGAGATAATGGTCGATCCGGAAGGTGCGCTGCTCGGGGTAGGCGGCGGCGACGGCATCGTTGATCACCGCCGACGATGCGAGATCGTGGCCGAGCGGCTTTTCCAGCCCGATGCGGACATTGGGCCCGTCGAGCCCGGCGCGGCGCAGCCCCTCGATCGTCGACCCGAACAGCGACGGCGCGGTCGACAGGTAGATCGCGATCGGCATGTCGCGATCGGCCCCGACCGGACCGGTCAGCGCCGTAAAATTCTCGGGCTGGGACGCGTCGAGCGGGACGTAGCTCAGCCGATCGAGGAAGGACGCGATCGAATCGGGTTTGCGCGCATCGGGCGCGAGGAATTTGTCGAGCGAATCCGCTGCGACCTGGCGGAAGCCCGCATCGTCGAGCGGCGAGCGCGCGGTGCCGATGATCTTGAGTTCGGGCGCGACCAGTCCCTCGGCATGCAGCGAGAACAGCGACGGCAGCAGCATCCGCTGCGCCAGGTCGCCGGTCGCGCCGAACAGGAGGAGTCGCGTCGCGGGCAGAACGGCGCCACGGGCCGGGGCTTCGGTCATGCGCGAACTCTCCTTGGGCAATTGCCGCGCCGCTTTGGCGCATCGCGCGGCCAAAAGCTACATGTCGAGCGCTGTCATGAAACATCCTTGCCGAAGTCCGTCATCGCGGATTTGATCCGGGATCCACGGCGCCGTGCTGCCGCGCGCCATTGTTGGTGCCGGACAGGTGCGGGATGGCGACGAAGCGAGTCCTTGGCCGGGCCGCGCCCCGCTATACCGGTACCTTGGTCACGCACCATTCGACGATCAGCGCGATCAGCCCGATCAGTGCGAGCCCCATTTGCGGGGGGCGGAGCCGTTCGAAATGCGCAGGCGCGCGGCCACGGCGCGCCGAGATCGGGTCGACGATCGCGATCGTCGCATAGCCCAGCACCAGCATGGTCAACGGCAGCAGCGGGGTGCGTACCGCGAGCGCCGCGGCGATCGCGCCGGCCCCGAGCAGGAACAACCAGGTCATCAGCGCCAGTTCCGCGACATTGGCGCCGGCGCCCTCGAAGCTCAGCCCGCGGCGGACGCCCGCCAGGAAGGTGAGGATCGCGCCGCCCCACCAGACCGCAAGCCAGAGCACGACGCCCGGCCAAGGATAGGGCAGTACCAGCCAGCCGATCGCGGCGAGCGGGAACGGCAGCACTGGCCCGTAGCCGAGCACCAGGCTCGCCACGGGCACGCGCGGATCGCGAAACGCACCAGTACCCACTTCACTCATGCCCGGCCCTCCGTCGCGTCGCGATGCCAACGCACCGCGACGCGGGGCGGCTCCGTTCAGGCGTGATAGCTTTGCGGGAAGATGCGCTTGAGCGCGTCGACCTTGGGGCGATCGTTGATCACGATGTACGGATAGTCGGGGTTATGCGCCATGAAGTTCTGGTGATAGCCCTCGGCCGGATAGAAGCCCGGCGCCTGCTCGAGCTTGGTCGCAATCGGCCTGGCATAGACGTGCGCGGCGCCGAGCTGTGCAATATAGGCGCGCGCGACCTTGGCCTGGGCGGGCGACTGCGGGAACAGCGCCGAGCGATATTGCGACCCTTCGTCGGGGCCCTGGCGGTCGACCTCGGTCGGATCGGTCACCACCGAGAAATAGATGCGCAGCAGGTCGGCATAATTGACCTTGGTCGGGTCGAACACGACCTTCACCGATTCGGCGTGGCCGGTATTGCCGCCCGACACCGTCTCATATTCGGCGGTCGCCGCCTTGCCGCCGGTATAGCCCGCGGTGGTCGAGGTCACCCCCTTCACATGCGCGAACACGCCCTGCACGCCCCAGAAGCAGCCGCCCGCGAAGATCGCGGTCTCGCTATGGCCGGAGACGGGTTCGGCGAGCTGGGGCGCGGGCGCCGTGACGACGCCGTCCGCGGCGAGGCTGGGTGCGACGAACAGCGCGGCGCCGGCAAGCAGGGCGGCGGCGGCGGCGAAGGGAGCGATACGAGCCATGACGAGTCTCCGGGGAAGCATATCCTGGAGATACGTTGGATTTCGGAAATGGGTTACAAGGGGCTTGGCACGCACCCTTGAATCGTCATCCTGACGAAAGTCAGGATCCAGGGCCGCGAATGCAGCGCGTGCGGCCCTGGATCCCGGATCACGTCCGGGATGACGAAGAAGAAGGGTCAGCGCAGCGCCGCGACCACCGCGCCGATCCGCCTGCACGCCTCGGTCAGCAGTTCGTCCGAGGTCGCGTAGCTGACCCGGAACGCAGGCTCGAGCCCGAACGCGCCGCCGTGCACCGCCGCCACCCGGCCCTCGTCGAGGAAATAGCCGATCAGCATCTCGTCATTCTCGATGACGACACCCTTCGGGGTGGTCTTGCCGATCAGCCCGGCGACGTCGGGATAGACGTAGAAGGCGCCCTCGGGCTTGGGGCAGCGGATGCCGGGGATCGCGTTGAGGCCGTCGACGATCAGGTCGCGGCGGCGCTGGAAGGCGATCGTGCGCTCCGCCAGAAAATCCTGCGGGCCGTTGAGCGCCGCGGTCGCCGCCGCCTGCGCGATCGAGCAGGGATTCGACGTCGACTGCGACTGGAGCTTGGCCATCGCCTTGATCAGCCAGGCCGGTCCACCCGCGTATCCAATGCGCCAACCGGTCATCGCATAGGCCTTGGAGCAGCCGTTGACGGTCAGCGTGCGCTCGTAGAGCGACGGGCAGACCTGCGCGATCGTCGCGAACTGGAAGCCGTCGTAGAGGATGTGCTCATACATGTCGTCGGTGAGCACCATGACGTGCGGGTGGCGCTCGAGCACCGCGCCGATCGCCTTGAGCTCGTCCGCGCTATAGGCGGCACCCGTCGGATTGGACGGCGAGTTGAGCAGCACCCAGCGCGTGCGCGGGGTGATCGCCGCCTCGATCTGCTCGGGTAGCACCTTGTACGCCTGGTCGGCGCCGGCCTTGACGATCACCGGCGTGCCGCCGGCGAACTGGACGATGTCAGGATAGCTCACCCAATAGGGCGCGGGGATCACCACCTCGTCGCCCTTGTCGAGCGTCGCGACCAGCGCGTTGAACAACGTGTGCTTGCCGCCGACGTTGACGCTGATCTCGTTCGCCGCATAGGTCAGGCCATTGTCGCGCGCGAACTTGGCGGCGATCGCGGCCTTGAGCTCGGCGGTGCCGTCGACATTGGTATATTTGGTCTTGCCCTGGCGGATCGCCTCGATCGCGGCCTCCTTGACGAAGTCCGGCGTGTCGAAGTCGGGCTCGCCCGCGCCCAGGCCGATGACGTCGACACCCTGCTTCTTGAGGTCGAGCACGCGACTGGTCATGGCGAGCGTGGCGGACGGCTGGATGCGGCCGAGCGCTTCCGACAGATATTGCATGGACGGTCTGCCTTCGGGGGTGTTTTGGGACGCGCGGGCCTATGCCGGATGTCGCCGCTCAGGGCAACCGCGCCCGAATCAATCCGCGCAGCGCGTTCCCGAGCAAGAATCCATCGCGCAGATCGGCTTCGACCAGATCGCGCTCGACCGCTTCGCCCGACTCGATCAGCCGCTCGCGCAGGATGCCGGGCAGCAGGCCGTAGCAGAGCGGCGGGGTCACCAGCCGGCCGTCCTGCTCGACGAACAGGCTGGTGAAGCTGCCCTCGGTGAGCAGCCCGTCGGGGCGGGCGAACACCACCTCGAACGCATCGCCGCGCGCGGCGTCGTAGAAGCCGCGGTCGCTGGTCTTGTGGCACAGCCGGAAGTCGGACGACGCGACCGGCAGCGGCACGATCGGCACCAAGACGGGCGCGGTGGGCGCCACCGGCGCGGGCCGCACCTCGATCGCGACGCGCCCCGTTGCCGACAGCCGGAGCCGCACCCGCGACGGATCGCGCAGCCGAAAGGTCGCGGCCTGCAGCTCGTTGCGGACGTCGTGGCGATCGAAGGCGAAGCCGAGTGCGTCGGCGGAGCGCTTCATCCGCGCGAGATGGCGGTCGAGATCGACCATGCCCTCGAGCGGATCGAACGGCATCGTCTCGATCAGGTCGACGCGCGGGCAGGCCGCGGTGACGAACGCGCCTTTGGCGAGGCATTCGCGCCACTCCGCCGCCCCGAGCGAATCGGCGACGATCCCCGAGCCCAGTCCGATCGAGGCGACGCCCTCCTCCTCGATCACCAGCGTCCGGATCGCGACGTTGAAGGCGGCGTCGCCGTCCGCATCGATCCGCCCGATCGCGCCGGTATAGACGCCTCTCGGCCCCGTCTCGACCTCGGCGGCGATCGCCATCGCGCGGCGCTTGGGCGCGCCGGTAATCGACCCGCACGGAAAGGCCGCCTCGAGCAGCGACAGCGCGTCACGGCCCGGCGCGAGCGCGGCGGTGACGGTCGAGGTCAGCTGGTGGATCGTCGGATAGGATTCGACCGTGAACAGCGCGGGCACCGCGACGCTGCCCGGCACCGCGACCTGCGACAGATCGTTGCGGATCAGGTCGACGATCATGAGATTTTCCGCGCGCTGCTTGGGGTCGTCGGCGAGCGCGCGCGCGGCCTCGGCATCGGCCTGCGCATAGGCGCGGCGCGGCTCGGTGCCCTTCATCGGCCGCGCCGCGATGCGGCCGCCGTCGAGCCGGAAGAACATCTCGGGCGAGAAGGACAGCAGGCTGCGCAGCCCGTCATGGACGATGCCGCCCCACCCCGCCGCCGCCTGCCGCCGGATCCGTGCGTACAGCGCAAGCCGGTCGCCGACGATCGGGACGGTCGCCTGGAAGGTGAGATTGGCCTGATAGATGTCGCCCGCCGCGATATAGGCTTTTATGCGCGCGAATGCCGCCAGATAGGCGGCCTGATCGATCGACGGGTGCGGCGCCCCCGCCCAGGCGCCGGCCGGATCGGGCAGCAACGCCGGCAGGGCGTCGGGCGCGATCGTCTCGAACCGCTCGAACAGTCCGAACCAGAGCAGCGGCGCGCCCGTCGGCGGCATTGAAGGCGGTTCGCCGGGGATGCCGGCGTCATAGGCGATCCAGCCCGCGGCATGCAGCCGGTTCTGTGTCGCGTAGCGGAGTGCGGCGAGACAGGCGGCGACGCGTGCGGGATCGTCGGTCGCGATCGTCTCGATCGGGTCGCGATAGAGCCGCGCGGGCACCGCGCCGTCCAGCCGTGCGTCGTCGAGCAGCACGAAGGGCCGAGACAGATCGAGAGGCGGCACGCTCATGACCGCCGTCCTGCCCCCTGCGCCCGCCCCGCGGCAAGTCGCGATACGCATCGGACTTGCATGACGCCGCGGCGGCACCCATCACGGCTGCCATGAGCGACCCCGACACCAAGACCGTCCCCCCACTGCGTGCCGCGATCGTGCCGGTCACCGCCTTCCAGCAGAATTGCACCCTGCTGTGGTGCACGAAGACGATGCGCGGTGCGTTCGTCGATCCGGGCGGCGACCTGCCCAAGCTGGTCGCGGCGGCGGCGCAGCATGGCGTGACGGTGGAGAAGATCCTGCTTACCCACGGCCATGTCGACCATTGCGGGCAGGCGGGCGTGCTCGCGCAGCAGATCGGCGTGCCGATCGAGGGACCGCACGAGGCCGACCGCTATTGGATCGACCGGCTCGACGACGACGGGCGGCAATGGCAGATCCCGAGCAGCAGCTTCGAGCCCGACCGCTGGCTCGTCGACGGCGACACGGTGACGGTCGGCGAACTGACGCTCGCGGTGCGCCACACGCCCGGCCACACGCCGGGCCATGTCGTCTTCCACCACGCACCGTCGCGCTTCGCGCTGGTCGGCGACGTGCTGTTCCGCGGCTCGGTCGGCCGCACCGACTTCCCGATGAGCGATCATGCCGCGCTGCTCGACTCGATCACTACGCGGCTGTGGCCGATGGGTGACGAGACCGTGTTCGTGCCCGGCCACGGCGCCACCTCGACCTTCGGCGCCGAGCGCGCGACCAACCCGTTCGTCGCCGATTCGCAGTTCGGCTGAGGTCTCGGACGTTCCCAGGCGAAGGCCGGGGCGCAGGCCCGCACCCCGTCGCGGGCGCCGCGTTTTCCACATGCTCCGGGCCTGGACCCCGGCGTTCGCCGGGGAACGAATCGCAGCGCGCGGCGATTCAGAGATAGTGGACCGCGGGCACCGCCGGCCCGTGCGAGGCGAGCCAGATCGCCCAGATCGCCAGTGCGAACAGGATCAGCCAGGTCGCGCTGGCGCCGATCCCGCGCAGCGGCGCGGGCATCGTCTGCTTGTCCATGCCGAAGGCGTGCAGCACGCGGGCGATCACATAGAGCGCACCGACTCCGCGCAGCCCCCAGGCCGAGCCGCCGGCCATCTCGATCAGCACCATCAGGATCAGCACGAACGGCGTATATTCGACGAAATTGGCCTGCGCGCGCATCCGCGCGGTGAGCAGAGCGTGGCCGCCGTCGCCGACCATCACCTCGGCCTTCATCCGGACGCGGACGACGCGGTAGGCGAGCCAGAGGGCGACCAGCGCGAGCGCGCCGGCGAAGGTGAGCGAGACGGGCAGCATGGCGGCAAGCACTCCGGAAGACGGGCGACGATCCCTCGCTCGCACGCCACGCACCGGGTTGCAACACGGCCGAAATCCGCTATAGGCCCCCACTCGCGACGAGGCCGCCCGCCCGCTGATCCGCGGCCCCTCACAAGGTCGTGGCGATGCGGATGGATTTGCGGCCTCTGCATCCATTGATCCAAGAACAGGTGCCGAAATGGCCGTCCCCAAGCGAAAGACCTCGCCCTCCAAGCGCAACATGCGCCGCAGCCACGACGCGCTGTCGATCGAGAGCTTCCAGGAATGCCCCAACTGCGGCGAACTCAAGCGCCCGCACAATCTGTGCAACAGCTGCGGCCATTATAACGGCCGCGAGATCGTCTCGGCCGAGGCCTGACCCCTTCACGGATCGGAATCTATCGTGGACGCGCCGCGGATCGCCATCGATGCGATGGGAGGTGACGGCGGCGTAGCCACGATGTTGGCGGGCGCCGCGCTGGCGCTGAGCCGGTCTTCCGATCTGCGCTTCCTGCTCGTCGGCGACGAGGCCGCGATCGCACCCGAGCTGGCGCGCCACCCCGCGCTGGCGGCGGCCAGTGACGTGCGTCACGCGCCAGATCATATTTCGGGCGAAGAGAAGCCGACCCAGGCCATCCGCCGCGCGAAGACGACGTCGATGGGCCTCGCCATCGCCGCGGTGAAGGACGGCGCCGTGGGCGCGGCGGTCTCCGCGGGCAATACCGGCGCGCTGATGGCGATGGCCAAGCTGTCGCTGCGCACCCTCCCCGGGATCGACCGCCCGGCGCTTGCCGCGATCATGCCGACCTTGGGCGACAACGACGTCGTCATGCTCGATCTCGGTGCAAACACCGAGTGCGACGCCAACAATCTCGTCCAGTTCGCGGTGATGGGCGCGGCCTATGCGCGCACCGCGCTCGACATTCCGCACCCCAAGGTCGCGTTGCTCAACATCGGCACCGAGGCGCTCAAGGGCACCGACGAGCTCAAGAATGCCGCCGCGATGCTGCGCGCGCATCCGACCCTCCCCTTCGCTTTCGTCGGCAATGTCGAGGCCGATCGCATCAACCGCGGCGCGGTCGACGTCGTCGTGTCGGACGGCTTCTCGGGCAATATCGCGCTCAAAGCGATCGAGGGCACCGCGCGCTTCGTCACCGATTTGCTGCGCCGCTCCTTCACCAGCTCGTTTCGCTCGAAAATGGGCTTTTTGCTGTCGAAGCCGGCGCTGCACTTGCTGCGTGTCCACCTCGACCCGAACAATCATAATGGCGCGGTCTTCCTGGGCCTGAACGGCATCGTCGTGAAGAGCCATGGCAGCGCCGACGCCAAGGGGATCGCCAACGCGATCGGCGTCGCCGCCAAGCTGGTTCGCGATGATCTCAACCGTCTGATCGCCGAGGATCTCGGCGACTATCGGTCGCAGTCCGCGGAGTCCGTCGCCGCGCTATGACCGAAACCCTGATCCGCCGCGCCGTGATCGCGGGCACCGGCTCCGCGCTTCCCAAGCGCCGGGTGACCAACGCCGAACTCGCCGAGACCGTCGACACCACCGACGAATGGATCGTCGAGCGCACCGGTATCCGCGCGCGCCATATCGCGGGCGACGACGAGACCACCGCCTCGCTTGCCGCCGATGCGGCGCGCCGCGCGCTCGACTCGGCCGGGATCGATGCGGCGAGCGTCGGTCTGATCGTGCTCGCGACCGCGACCCCCGACCAGACCTTTCCCTCCTCCGCCACCAAGGTGCAGGCGATGCTGGGCATCGCCGACTGCGTCGCCTTCGACGTCCAGGCGGTATGCTCGGGCTTCCTCTACGCGCTGTCGGTCGCCGAGAGCATGATCCGCGGCGGCACCGCGACCACCGCGCTGGTGATCGGCTCCGAGACATTCAGCCGCATCCTCGACTGGGAGGATCGCGGCACCTGCGTGCTGTTCGGCGACGGCGCTGGCGCGGTCGTGCTTTCCGCCGAAGACGGCCCCGCCGATCCGTCGCGCGCGCGCGGCATCCTCGCGACCAGGCTCCACGCCGACGGTCGCCACAACGAACTCCTTTATGTCGATGGCGGGCCCTCGACGACGGGCACGGTCGGCAAGCTGCGCATGAAGGGCCGCGAGGTGTTCCGGCACGCCGTCGTGAACCTAGCGAGCGTGCTGGGCGAGGCATTGGCAGACGTCGGTCTGACCGCCGCCGACATCGACTGGCTGGTTCCGCACCAGGCCAATGCGCGCATCCTCGATGCGACCGCGCGCAAGCTCAATCTTTCGCCCGATCGTGTCGTCGTCACCGTCGACCAGCATGCCAATACATCGGCGGCCTCGGTCCCGCTCGCGCTCGACGTCGCGGTGAGAGACGGGCGCATTACCCGCGGCGATCTGCTCGTGCTCGAGGCGATGGGCGGTGGATTCACCTGGGGCGCCTCGGTCATCCGCTTCTAACTTGGATCAATTTTGTTGCAGCCATTGGCGAATGCGGCCAAGTTGGTTACTATGATGACCAAGCCATTCGGAAGGGCGCGATGACCGACATACCCACTCTGACCCGGGCGGATCTCAGCGATGTCGTCCACCGCGAGATCGGCCTGTCACGCTCCGAGTCGGCGGCCAGCGTCGAGCAGGTCCTGACGATGATGTGCGAAGCGATGTCGGGCGGCGAGAACGTCAAGATTTCGGGGTTCGGCACGTTCGTGCTGCGCGACAAGGGCGAGCGCGTCGGGCGCAATCCCAAGACCGGCATCGAGGTGCCGATCGCGCCGCGTCGGGTGCTCACCTTCCGCGCCTCCAACATGCTGCGCGACCGCATCGCCGACTCGGACTGACGCCGCGCGTGGAGAAATCGGACGCGGCGTTCCGCACGATTGGTGAAGTGTCCGACGAGCTCGGCGTGCAGCAGCATGTGCTACGCTATTGGGAAACCAAATTTCCCCAGCTCCGTCCGATCCAGCGCGCGGGCAACCGTCGCTATTATCGGCCGAGCGACGTTGTCCTGGTCCGCCGGATCCAGAGCCTGCTCGCGCAGGACGGTTATACGGTAAAGGGCGTGCAGAAGCTGCTCGCGGCGAAGGGCGGCGAGACCGCGGCCGCGCTGCCCGCGGCACCCCCGGCGGCGCTGCCGCTCGACGAGCTGCTGGCGATCCGCGCCTTGCTGGTCGACGCGCTGGCATAAGGCGCCGTTCCCCGGCGCAGGCCGGGGTCCGGGCCCGGCGCTCGCGGCGCTCGAATAGAGACGTGGGGCCTGGGCCCCGGCTTTCGCCGGGAAACGCCTAGACGACGCGTAAGCCTTCAGAAAACCCGATCAGGCCCGAGCGCGGGATCGAGATCGCGCGGGCGGACAAAGCGCACGAGATGGCCGCCGCCTTCGGCGACATCCGCCCAGCGTGCGACATCGAATTGCAGCTCGGCGATGCTCGCGGTCGGATATTTTTCGCCCAGCGCTGCGCGCGTAGCGATCTCCTCTTCGCCGGCATCGGTCGAGAGCAGCAGCGCAAGCTCCTCGACGCCGGGATTGTGCCCCGCGAGTAGCAGCGCGTCGCTGGTTTCGGGCGCCTCCTGAACCACCTCGAGCAGCGTCGCTGCGGACGCGAGATAGGCGCGGCGATCCCAGTTCGGCGCGAGCCGCTTGCCATAGCCATCGAACATCGCATCGAGCGACTCGATCACGCGCACCGCGGGCGAGGCGATGACATGATCGAACGTGACCCCCGATTGACGCAGGTGCCGCCCCATCGTGATCGCGGCGCGCTTGCCCTTGTCGTTGAGCGCGCGATCGAAATCGCGCAGCGCAGGCTGGTCCCAGCCCGACTTGGCATGGCGGAAGATGATGAGCCTCTTCATGCCGCCTCTCCACTCGCCGGTTCGGCCACCTGATGCCCGATGCCGGCGCCCGAGGGAAGACCGGGCAGGCCCGCCGCGATCCGCGCCACCGCCTCGTCGAGCGTGACGCGCCGGATCGGTACCCCGGGCGGAAAGGCGTCGAACAGCCGCGAGGGTGTCGCCGACGAGAGAAGCACGAAGCGCCCGGCATCGTCGGCGCGCCGGATCAGCCGCCCGAACGCCTGCGCCAGCCGGGCACGCACCACCTCGTCGTCATAGCCGGTGCCGCCGCCCGCGGCGCGGCGCGCGGCATGGAGCACGGTCGGGCGCGGCCACGGCACCTGCTCCATCACGACCAACCGCAGCGAATGGCCGGGCACGTCGATACCATCCCTCAACGCATCGGTGCCGAGCAGGCTGGCGTGCGGATCATCCCGGAAAATGTCGACCAGCGTGCCGGTGTCGATCGGATCGACATGCTGCGCGTAGAGCGGCAGGCCTTCGCGCGCGAGCCGGTCGGCGATCCGCGCATAGACCGCCTTCAGCCGCGAGATCGCGGTGAACAGCCCGAGCGTGCCGCCCCGGCTCGCCTCGACCAGCCGCGCATAGGCGTGCGCGAGCTGCGCGGTGTCGCCGCGCTTGATGTCGGTGACGATCAGCACTTCGGCGGCGCTGGCATAGTCGAACGGGCTCGCCGCGGCGAAGCGGTCGACCACGGTATCGAGGTGGCGCGCGCCGCTGCGCGTCTCGGCGCGCGCCCAGCCGCCGTCGGCGCCCGCCTGCGGCCCGGTCAGCGTCGCCGAGGTGACCAGCACGCCGTGCGCGGGGGCGAGCAC